>VTPP01000022.1 GCA_008638225.1 Pelagibacteraceae bacterium | reverse complement strand
GGTCTTATCAATTTGTTACTAGAGAATTGCTCCATGATATGAGCGCACCAGCCTGTAATTCTGGAAACGATAAAAATGGGAGTAAAGAAGTCAATATCAAAACCCATTAGATAGTAGGTAGGACCTGCCGGGAAATCTAAATTAGGTTTGATGTCTTTCTCTCGTAACATTGTTGCTTCTAAGATTTTAGATATCTTAGGAAGTTTTTCATTTTTATAGTAAGCAGCAGTTTTGTAGTAATATTCCGTCATAGTTGGAACTCTTGAATCTCCATTTCTGTAAACACGGTGACCAAATCCCATAATCAATTCTTTATTTTTAATTTTATCTAAAATAAATGCCTCAGCAAATTCTGGTTCTTTAATTTGAGTTAACATATGTGCAACCGCTTCATTAGCACCTCCATGTAAAGGTCCTTTTAAACTTGCAATTCCTCCTACCACTGCGCCATGCATATCCGAAAGGCTACTCGTAATAACTCTTGCAGTAAAGGTTGAAGCATTAAAACTATGTTCTGCATACAGCGTCATAGATACATCAAAAGCTTTTACTACTTCTGGACTAGGCACTGTTCCAAAGCACATGTGAAAAAAATTTTCACAAAAATTAAGATTTGAATCTGGTTCTATTATTTCCTGACCCTTTCGACTTCTAAAATTTGCAGCAACCGCAGTTGATATTTGAGCTAACAATCTCATTGCTTTTCGCATATTAGCTGAAGGTGAATTATCAGCGGTATCAGGATCTTCTAATCCCATGTGACTGACAGATGTTCTGGTAGTATCCATCGGGTGAGCGTTGCTAGGATAGTTTTTAATAATAGTTTTTAAGGTGTTGCTAATTGTTCTGTTAGATCGCTCCTCTTGCTCAAATTTTTTAAGCTCTTCATCACTTGGTAATTCTCCGTGTAAAAGAAGATAGGCAACTTGTTCAAACCTACATTGTTTAGCTAAATCTTGAACGGCATATCCTCTGTACGTTAGAGAGTTAATTTCTGGCATAACTTCCGATACTTTCGTTTCATCAGATATAACGCCGACTAACCCTTTTTTTATTTCATCACTCATTATTCATGTCCTTTGGTGGAAAAATTAAATACCGATTTATCAAATTCTCCATATTTTTCGTAATCGACTAATTCATAAAGTCTTTTTCTTGTTTGCATCTTATCAATTACATTATTTTGATGACCTTCCTTAAAAATTTGTCTCAAACCATCTTCAACATTTTTTAATGCTAGTCTTTGAGTAGTAACAGGATAAATTACTATGTTGTAACCCAAATCTTCTAATTCTTTCATTGTTAGAAGTTTGGATTTACCGAACTCGGTCATATTAGATAATAAATAAACATTTATTTTTTTTCTAAATTCTGCAAATTCTTTTTCATCTTTTAATGCTTCAGGAAACACAATGTCAGCTCCAGCATCAACATAAGCTTGTGCTCGTGCAATAGTTTTTTCTAAACCCTCAGATGCATTAGCATCTGTTCTGGCGATAATTTGAAAATTTTTATCTTTCCTAGCTTTTACAGCAGCTTTAATTTTTTTTACCATATCTTCTGTTGATACAAGATCTTTATTGTCTAAATGACCACATCTTTTCGGGTTCATTTGGTCTTCTATATGACAACCAGATATTCCTAAGCTCTCAATAGTTTCAATAGTCCTTGAAACATTCATGGCTTCTCCAAATCCAGTATCAATGTCTATGATAGTTGGAAGATTAGTCACTCTAGCTATTTGATGAGACTTTGTTGAAATATCATGCAAAGTTGTAAGTCCAATATCAGGAAGTGCAAGGTCATTGGCCATAACTGCCCCAGAGACATACACACCATCATAACCAATTTCTTCGATTAGTTTTGCAACAAGTGCATTATATGCACCAGGAAATCTTAGTAATTTTTTTGATTTAAGCTTGTTAACTAAATCTTGTCTTTTTTCGTTAGGTTGTTTTTTTACAAAATGCATGAATTGTATTTATAGATCTTTTTTTTATGATTCCCAAAAACTTTCTTAAATACCTAAAATTTTTTGTGATAAAGGCTTAATATCTCTGAAATTTTCAATTAAGTGGTCTTTAAATATTTGATCGTATTTTTTTTCAGTATAACCACCTTTTACTAGTATAAATTTAATTTTAGCAGCTTTGGCAGCATCAGCATCTGTCTCGCTATCTCCAACCATTATTGAATTTTCAATTGGAACATTTAAAATTTCAAGAATAGAAGTTAAATGCATTGGATCTGGTTTTCGGTAGTTAAATGTATCTGCACCAGCAATATAATCAAAATAGTCATATAGTTTTATTTCTTTTAATAACTTTATAGTTAGACGCTCCATTTTATTTGTGCAAACTGCTAACTGTATTTTTTTACTTTTGCACCAATCAAGAAATTCGATAACTCCATCGTTAATAGTCGATTTTTTTGAAATATTAGCAGCATAATAATCGATAAAATCCTTAGTCATTATTTTATGGGTTTGTTCATCTATTTTATTATTACGGCCTTCTTGCGATTCAACAGATCGCAAAAGCATAGTTGCGGCACCTCTTCCCGCTAAATACCTAATATCGCTTAATGGTTTTTTTTCATGACCATATTTTTCCATGACATGATTATGCGCGGCCATCAAATCAGGAGCTGTCTCCACCAATGTTCCATCAAGATCAAAAAGGATAGCTTTGTTTGTCATTTTGAAAGTTTTAGTAGGCAATAATTTGTGTGTTAAGATAATTTTTTGATTATTATATGAAGCACTTGAAAATGGCAAATAATCTTCAAATTCTCATTCTTGCCGCTGGCAAAGGTACCAGAATGAACTCAGATACTCCCAAAGTTCTTCATAAAGTAGCAGGAAGCTCCATGATTGATCATGTCATTCAAAAAGCAAAGGTTCTTAATCCATCAAAAATTACAATCATGATCAATAAAAGTTTATTGGTTTTAAAAAAACAATATCCCAATATCCAATTATTAATTCAGGAACCACAACTTGGAACTGGACACGCTGTACAAATTTTTAGAAAAAAAAATAGATCAAAAAATATTAACCTTCTTGTTTTGTATGGCGATAATCCCCTAATTGACATCGATGACTTAAAAAAAATAAAATCCCAGCTGAAAATAAATGATGTTGTTATTATGGGTTTTCATACTCAGCATAATAGTTCTTATGGAATTATTATTGAAAAAAATAATCAAGTTGAAGAAATAGTGGAGTTTAAAGAAGCTAGTTTACAGCAGAGAAAAATAACAACTTGCAACTCTGGTATTATTGCCCTCAGTTCAAAAGCTTTACAATTAGTTTCGCAAATTAAAAATAATAATACTAAAAAAGAGTTTTATCTTACCGATATTGTAAAATTAGCAAAAAAGTATAATCATAAAATTAAGGTTGTGACAGCTAAAGAGGAAAAGACAGCTTTAGGAGTAAACGATATGAATGAACTTGGAATGGCTGAAAAAATTATGCAAGATCAATATAGAAAAAAAGCGATGAAGGGTGGAGTTAGGTTAGTTGCTCCAGAAACAGTTTTTTTATCAAAGGACAGTGTTTTTGGAAAAAATGTTATAATTGAGCCTTATGTAATTATTGGATCAAAAGTTAAAATTGGTAGTGATGTTGTTATTCGTTCTTTTTCTCACTTAGAAAAGTGTATTATTAAAAACAAAGTTATCATCGGTCCTTATGCAAGAATAAGACCGGGAACAGTTTTGGAAGACAATACAAAAGTAGGAAATTTTGTTGAAATAAAAAATTCAAAGATAAATAAAAACTCTAAGATCAATCATCTTTCTTATATTGGCGATACCAATATGGGCCAAAACGTAAATATAGGAGCAGGAACAATCACCTGTAATTATGATGGTGTTAAAAAAAGTAAGACAAATATTAAAAATGGATCCTTTGTAGGTTCTAATTCCTCATTAGTGGCACCGGTTACACTTGGCTCAAATTCCATTATTGGTGCAGGTTCTGTGATTACCAAAAATGTTGAAGATAACACGCTAGCACTAACAAGATCTGAACAAAAAAAAGTGAAATTATCAATGAGAAAAAAAAGAACTAAATAAATGTGCGGAATTATAGGAATAAGCAGTTCAAAGCCGGTAGTTAACAATATCATCAGCTCATTGAAGAAACTTGAATATCGAGGGTACGATTCTGCAGGGATAGCGACTTTTTCTGATAAATTTATTGATGAAATTAAATGTGAAGGAAGAGTTGCAAAGTTAGAAAAAATTATTTCTAAAAAATCTTTAAAAGGAATTATTGGAATTGGACACGTGCGTTGGGCCACCCATGGGGTTCCAAGTGAAATAAACGCTCATCCACACTCATCAGACAGGGTATCTGTTGTCCATAATGGTATTATTGAAAACTCAACAATATTAAAAAAAATATTAGAAAAAAAAGGTTATCAATTTAAATCTCAGACAGATACGGAGGTTATAACAATACTTCTAACGGAAAATTTAAAAAATAATAAGTTATTAGTAGCAGTTCAAAAAACACTTGAAAAACTTCATGGTAGTTATGCTCTAGCTATTCTTTGTAAAGATAATCCAGATGTAATAGTTGGGGCAAGAAGAGGTTCGCCATTAGCAGTTGGCTATGGCCATAACGAAAATTATCTTGGTTCAGATTCATACGCCTTAAAATCAATGACTAATAAAATATCATACTTAGATGATGGAGATATATGTATTTTAAAAAAAGATAGTGCAGAATTTTATAATTCTAAAGGCAAAAAAATTAATAAAAAAGTATTAACGATGTCTGAGACTGAAGACAATTACGATAAAGGTGACTTTAAAACTTTCATGCAAAAGGAAATCTTTGAGCAACCTAATTCCATTAAATCCTGCATTAATGAATATGTTGATCATTTAAGAGATGATATCAATATTTATAATTTTCCATGGGATATAACAAAAATTGATTCTGTTGTTCTTATTGGTTGCGGAACAGCTTACCATGCATGCATGATAGCTAAATATTGGATAGAAGAACTGACCTCATTAGATGTTGCAATCGATATTGCATCTGAATTTCGTTACAAGCGAAACAAATTTAAAAATAATTGTATTTACATTTTTGTATCTCAATCTGGTGAGACCGCCGATACTTTTGCAGCACTCGAATTATGTAAGAAAAATAAAATGAAAACTTTAAGCATTGTAAATGTAGTTGAGAGTTCTATTGCTAGAAATTCCAATTTTGTTTTACCAATTCATTGTGGTACAGAAATAGGAGTAGCCTCGACGAAAGCTTTTCTTGGACAAATGCTTGT
Source organism: Pelagibacteraceae bacterium (assembly GCA_008638225.1). Lineage (GTDB taxonomy): Bacteria > Pseudomonadota > Alphaproteobacteria > Pelagibacterales > Pelagibacteraceae > IMCC9063. The sequence continues at coordinate 9,460 of VTPP01000022.1, read as the reverse complement.
TTTGCATGTTCTGATCCTAAAAATTTCTTCACTAAGAGGCGATATAAAGAAAAAAGATTATGTAGCTAAAATAAAATTATTAAAAAAACTTCCCGAGGCAATCAGGAATACTTTAAGTACTGAATCTGAAATGGAAGAAATTTGCGACGTATTCTCTGATGCAAAAGGCTCCATGTTTTTAGGAAGAGGATATTCCTATCCAATAGCCATGGAAGGAGCTTTGAAATTAAAGGAGTTATGTTATGTGCACGCAGAAGGTTACCCAGCTGGTGAAATGAAGCATGGCCCATTAGCATTAATTGAGTCTGGCATGCCAGTTGTAATTATTGCACCTAGAGATAAGTATTACGAAAAAACTCTATCTAATATGCAGGAAGTAATAGCTAGAGGAGCTAAAGTTTTGTTTATCAGCAACAAAAGTAAAGATGAAATTAGTAGTGATAACGTTTGGAAAAAAATTGAAGTTGAAAAAACTTCAGATGAATTATTACCTTTTTTATTAACTATACCGCTGCAGTTATTAGCTTTTTATGCAGCAAAAAATAAAGGTTATGATATCGACAAACCAAGAAATTTAGCAAAATCAGTTACGGTTGAATAAATTACTTGTTGAGCGAGTCAACTAAGTTTATATACTGCTAGTTGTATATGACTAATTGGAAGCCAAATAGCTGGAGAAGCAAGCCCGTAAAGCACATACCTGAATACCCAGATCAGGAAAAGTTAAATAATGTTTTAAAAGAACTTTCTAATTTTCCCCCACTGGTGTTTGCAGGAGAGTCAAGATCTTTAAAAGAACATTTGGCTCAAGTTAGCCAAGGAAAAGCATTTTTATTACAAGGAGGAGATTGTGCTGAAAGTTTTGCAGAATTTCATCCAAATAATATAAGAGATTTTTTTAAACTATTCTTGCAAATGTCTTTGGTGTTAACCGTATCTTCTAATCTACCAGTTGTTAAACTTGGAAGAATAGCTGGCCAATTTTCAAAGCCAAGAAGTGCTGCAACTGAAGTCCAAAATGGAGTTGAGCTGCCTAGTTATTTAGGTGACAATATTAATTCTATGGCATTTGATAGGGAAGGAAGAAAACCTGATCCAGAACGTTTATTAAAATCCTACTCACAAGCTGCTTCTACTTTGAATTTATTAAGAGCTTTTTCGCAAGGAGGTTTTGCTGATTTAAATAAAGTTCATTTGTGGAATATGTCTTTTGTTAAAGAAAACGCTAAAGATAAATACAAAGAAATTGAACAAAAGGTTTCAGATGCTTTAGGATTTATGAATGCGTGTGGAATTACATCAGAAAATAATAGAAGATTACGAACTGTTAATTTCTACACTAGTCATGAAGCTTTATTATTGCCAGTTGAAGAAGCAATGACACGTGTTGATTCTACCACAGGAGAATATCATGATACTTCAGCTCATTTTGTTTGGATTGGAGATAGAACTAGACAATTAGATGGAGGACATGTTGAATTTTGTAGAGGTATTAAAAATCCATTAGGAATTAAGTGTGGACCAACTTCTGATCCTGAGGAAATAGTAAAATTAACAGAAATTTTAAATCCAGAAAATGAATCGGGCAAAATAACTTTGATAGCAAGATTTGGGCACGATCAAGTTGGAAAATTTCTTCCTAAATTAATCCGTGCTATTAAAAAAGCAGGAAGGACCGTAGTTTGGTCTTGTGATCCTATGCATGGAAATACCATTAAAGCTTCAACTGGTTACAAAACAAGACCATTTGAAAATATCATAACGGAAACTAAAAATTTCTTTCAAGTTCATCATTCCGAAGGAACCTTTGGAGGAGGACTGCATATTGAAATGACCGGACAAGATGTTACGGAATGTATTGGTGGAGCACAAAATATTACAGATAAAGATTTGTCTAATAGATATCATACCCACTGCGATCCACGATTAAATGCTAGTCAGGCATTAGAACTTGCTTTTTTAATTTCAGAGGAAATTAAGAAAAATTCTAATTTTGCTAAAAATAGTATTCAAAAAGCATCTTAATTTTTTAGATTTTTTTAGATAATTAAGTTAAAAATTAGCATGGAACCCAAAGAACGAATTATATTTATAACTGGATGGATTTTAGACTATTGCTCTAAAATGCCCAAAAAACCTGATAGTTTAGTGGTAGGTGTTTCTGGTGGCATAGATTCTGCAGTTGTTAGTACCATTTGTGCGGCATCTGGAATGAAAACTTTTGCTCTTTCAATGCCAATCAGGCAGATCCAGAAACAAGATGACTTAAGCAAAGTTCATTGCAAGTGGCTCGCCACTAATTTTAAAAACGTACAGGTACTTAATATAAATTTAGACAGCGTTTTTACAGAATTTGAAAAAGCATCAGGAACCAATTCAAGTGAACATGCTTTTGCAAATAGCAGAGCCAGATTAAGAATGACAACGTTATATCAAGTGGCGGGATCAAATAATGGAATTGTTGTTGGAACCGGTAATAAAGTAGAGGATTTTGGTGTAGGTTTTTATACAAAGTATGGAGATGGTGGAGTTGATATTTCACCAATAGCAGACTGCACGAAAACACAAGTGTGGGACATGGGAAAAGAACTAGGCATCAATCCAGCCATCATTGATGCGGCACCAACCGATGGGCTGTGGTTAGATGGTAGAAATGATGAGCAGCAATTAGGCATGTCTTATCAAGAGTTAGAAGAGGCTATGGAAAATCCTAATTCAAAAAATTATCAACAATATTTAAAAATTAGAGAAACCAATTTGCATAAAATGAATCCTATTCCAGTTTGTAAATTTGAGGAATAAGATGCAGCTGTATAACACTATTTCAAGAACTAAAGAGAAGTTCCTTCCGCTTGATGCTCATAATGTACGTTTATATGTTTGCGGACCAACAGTTTATGATTATCCGCACGTTGGTAATGCCAGACCATTAATCGTATTCGATGTGCTGTTTAGAGTGCTTAGAGAAATATACGGTAAAGACTCTGTACAATATGTACGAAACATTACTGATATAGATGATAAAATAATCGAAACTGCAAAAAAAAATAATATTTCTATAAATGAATTAACTAATAAAGTAACAAAAGATTTTCATAGCGATTGCAATTATCTAAATTGTTTAACCCCAAGCGTTGAACCAAAAGCCACAGATCATATTAATGAAATGATAGAGTTAACCACAAAGTTATTGGAACTTAATTTTGCTTATATAGTACAAGGCCACGTTTACTTTGAAGTATCAAAATTTGATTCTTATGGAAAACTTTCAAATAAAAAAATTATAGATTTAGTCGCTGGGGCAAGAGTAGAGATTTCTGACTTAAAAAAAAATCCAGCTGATTTTGTTCTTTGGAAACCATCGTCATTAGATGAGCCTGGTTGGGACTCACCATGGGGCAGGGGTAGGCCAGGATGGCATCTTGAATGTTCGGCGATGGCTAAAAAATATTTAGGAACTGAATTTGATATTCATGCAGGTGGTCTAGATTTAATTTTTCCTCATCACGAAAATGAAATAGCTCAATCAGTTTGTGCTCACAAAACTAAAGTGCTTGCAAATTTTTGGATGCATAATGGTTATGTTACCGTAAACAAAGAAAAAATGTCTAAATCATTAGGAAATTTCATCACCATTAATGAATTGAAGAACAAATATGATGGACAAGTAATAAGACTGGCAATGCTTAGCACTCATTATAGACAGCCTTTTGACTGGAATGAAAAAAATTTAGAAACCGCATATACGGCCCTTAACAAATGGTATGAATTTTACTCTGATCAAGATAACAAATTAGATCTTAGCACGCTTGAGGTTCTCGCTGATGATTTAAATACTCCAATGTTTATTTCTAAAATGCATTCCTTGTATAAAGATGCGGTAAATGGAAATAAAAATGCAGGACAACAGCTTTCTGATGCGTGTAAATTATTAGGTTTATTTCATAAAAATCTTGCAAGCTGGAATAATATAAAAACTAGCAAATCCATAACTGAAAAAGAAATTGAAAATTTAATACAGGAAAGAAAAGTGGCTAGAGATAATAAAAACTTTTCAAGATCTGATGAAATCAGGGATTTGTTAATTGCAAAAGGTATTGTAATTGAAGATAATCAAGGCAAAACAATTTGGAAGTATAAATAATGAACAAAGAAAAAATATATTTATTCGATACAACATTAAGAGACGGCGCCCAGACTCAAGGTGTTGATTTTAGTCTTGAAGATAAATACAAAATTGCTAAGGCACTTTCCAAACTTGGAATAGACTATATCGAGGCAGGCTGGCCAGGAGCCAATCCTTTGGATACCACTTTTTTTGGTGCACAACCTGATCTTAATAGTTCTGCACTGGTAGCATTCGGTATGACTAAAAAATATGGTCGAAGTGCTGATAATGATCCTGGTTTATCTGCAATATTAAATTCAAATACTAAATCAGTTTGTATAGTTGGTAAAACTTGGGATTATCATGTGGAAGTAGCTCTGCAAATTTCTAACCAGCAAAATTTAGAAAATATCACAGAAACAACTAAACATTTTGTAAAAAATAAAAAAGAATTCATGTTTGATGCGGAACACTTTTTTGATGGATACAAACATAATAAAGAATATGCAATCAGCTGTATTAAAGCTGCTTATGATAACGGGGCAAGATGGGTTGTGCTATGTGATACGAACGGTGGAACTTTGCCTCACGAAGTATCAGATATCGTTTCTGAGGTAGTAAAAATTATACCTGGTATGAATATTGGAATACATGCTCATAATGATACAGAAAATGCTGTTGCAAATTCATTAGCGGCAGTGGTTGCTGGGGCAAGACATATTCAGGGAACATTAAATGGATTAGGAGAGAGATGTGGTAATGCAAATCTTGTTTCAATTATCCCAACACTTTTGTTAAAAGAGTACTTTAATAGTCGATTTGAAATTTCAGTAAATAATAAACAAATTTCTTACTTAACAGATTGCTCAAGATTACTTGATGAAATTTTAAATAAAAAATCTAATAAAAGAGCAGCTTACGTAGGCTCTTCTGCATTTGCGCACAAAGGTGGTTTGCATGTATCTGCAGTGCAAAAAGATCCTAAAACGTATGAGCATATTAATCCTGAATTGGTGGGCAATACTAGATCAATAGTTATTTCAGATCAGTCAGGAAGAGCTAATATTATTTCAAGACTGGAAAAATTAAATATTTCTATCGATGCAAAAGACCCAAAAATTCAAAAATTATTAGACGAGGTAAAAGATAGAGAATTTGCTGGATACTCATACGATGGTGCTGATGCTTCCTTTGAATTGTTAACTCGTAGATTATTAGGAGAAGTTCCAAATTATATTCAAATTAAGAACTATGAAGTTAGGGTAATTAAAGATCATAAGGTATCAGACAATATCAACTCAGTTGCTAAAGTTACTTTAATGGTAGATGGCTTAGAGCATGTCTGCGAGGGTCAGGGTAATGGACCAGTCAATGCTTTAGATCAGGCTATCCGAAGCAATCTTGTAAATATTGGTAAATATTCAGAATATTTGGGAGACTTAAAATTAATAGATTATAAGGTGAGAATTTTAAATACAGGAACAAATGCAGTGACAAGAGTTTCGATAGAAAGTACTGACAAAAGTAAAAATAGTTGGTTTACGATTGGAGTATCACCAAATATCATTGAGGCCTCTTTTAAAGCACTAATCGATAGTATTGATTACAAATTATACAAGGCACAAGCTCCAGTAAACTCGCAATGAGTTTAAAAAATATTTCGATTGTATTAGTTAAACCACAAATTGGCGAAAACATTGGAGCAACAGCTAGAGTTATGAAAAACTTTGGTCTAAATAATTTGATACTTGTAGACCCAAAAGAACAATGGCCAAATATTAAAGCAATTTACACCTCTGTTAAGGCTGTTGATATCATTCATAAAGCAAAAGTTTTTAAAACCACCAAAGAAGCTTTGAGCAAAAGTGATATTGTATTTGCAACATCTGCCAGAATACGAAATATTAATAAAAAAATATTTAGTCTTGATGAGGCAATAAAGACTATCGGAAGTAGTAAAAAAAAAATTTCGATATTATTTGGACCTGAAAATGCAGGACTAAGTAATGAAGATTTGATTAGTTCTAATTATTTATTAAAAATCCCAACTGACAAAAAATATGAATCGTTAAATTTATCTCACTCCGTTTCGGTAGTTGCATACAGTCTTTATGTTTCTAAATTTAAAAATATTGAATATAAAAATACAGACAAAAGTGAAATTGCTACTCAAAAAGATTTATTTAAATTTTATGATTTTCTTATAGGAAATCTTGAAAAAACAGGATTTTTTAGACCCGCAGAAAAAAAATCATTCATGGTAAAAAGTATTAAAAATATTTTTGCAAAACAACCTCTGACGACTAGAGAACTACGCACTTTAATGGGTATTTTTAGTTCCTTTAGGAAGTATTGATTTTAAACCCTTATTGACAAAAAACCCTTGATGTTTATAAGTGCCTATTCTTAAATAATGACAAAACGTATACAGGCTAAACATAAAGTAGACCGACGATTAGGAGTGAACCTTTGGGGACGTCCAAAAAGTCCATTTAATAAAAGAGCTTTTGGTCCAGGTCAACACGGTCAAACAAAGGCTAAAGGAAAGCCTTCAGATTACAAAATTCAGCTTCAGGCAAAACAAAAATTAAAAAATTATTACGGAAATTTAAATGAAAGACAGTTTAGAAATGTTTTTAAAGAAGCAAACCGAATTAGAGGCAATACGGGAGAAAATTTAGTTGGAATTTTAGAGTCAAGGTTAGATGCTGTAATTTACAGAGCTAAATTTGCTCAAACTGTGTTTCAAGCAAGACAAGTTATTAATCACGGCCATATTAGAGTTAATGGAAAAAAAGTTAATATTTCTAGTTACACTGTTAAAGAAAATGACCTAATAGAAGTAAAAGAATCTTCAAAACAATTAGCTGTTATTTTAAGTGCTGTAGCAAATAAAGAAAGAGAAGTTCCAGATTATATAGTTGCAGACCATAAGCAATTCACCGCAAAGTTTTCACGAGTTCCTAAGATGGAAGAAATTCCATATCCAGCAGTAATGGAGCCAAATCTAGTTGTTGAATACTACTCTAGATAATTTACTTTATTTTTTGTAACTAATTTTTTTTTCGTCCAGTAAGGACTGAAGCTCTTTTTTTTCAAACATTTCTTTGATTATATCGCAACCACCAATAAACTCACCTTTGATATAAACTTGAGGGATAGTTGGCCAATCACTAAAAACTTTTATTTCGTTTCTAATTTCCTCATCTTCCAAAACATTTACGCCATTAAATTTAATATTTAGCATTTTAAGCACATTAGCCACAGCCATTGAAAAACCACACTGAGGCATATCAGGGGTACCTTTCATAAATAAAACTACATCATTACTTTCTATTATATTTTGTATTTTTTGTTTTGCGTTCATTATTTTTCCTCAGTCGTTAATGCTAAAGCGTGTAACTCATTGCCCATTTTACCTTTAAGCGCATTATATACCATTTGGTGTTGTTGAACTCTACTCTTACCTTTGAATTGAGCTGATTTTATTTTGGCAGAAAAATGATTGTCATCGCCAGCCAAATCTTGCACATAAATGTCAGCATCAGGAAATCCTTCTTTTAATAATATCTCAATTTCTACTTGTTTTATGGCCATTTAATTTGAATTGTAATTATGAAACCATTTATTATTTAATATTAACATATCTTCAACTGTAATTTTCATATCATCTATAGTTAGATTTTCAGCTTTGGTAGATCCTATTTGTAGAAGAGAAACTTCCTTTTCTTTGGCTAGTTTGACAATATTATCATAATCAGCACTTTTAACTTCTATTACATATCTAGCCTGATCTTCTCCAAATAAGAATTTTATTCTTTCAGCATCGATTAAATTTGTTGTAATGTTTGCGCCTATTTTTCCAGACATACACATCTCTGCAATAGTTAAGGCTATTCCGCCATCAGATATGTCATGAACAGATAATGCAATTTTTTTATTTATAAGATCTCTTATAAAAAAACTGTTCTTCTTTTCTTCAGCAAGATTAATGGTGGGAGGCGGACCCTTTTTGATATGAAGGATATCATAACATAAAGCGCTTTGGTGAATGTGTCCTTTTGTTTCTCCAATAATTAAAAGAAGATTTCCCGTAGCTTTAATAGAGATGGTTGTTGATTTATTAGAATCTTGAATTAGTCCAACACCACCAATAGTCGGTGTTGGTTTTATACCAACTCCATTAGTCTCATTATAAAGCGAAACATTTCCGGAAATAACTGGGTAATCTAAGGCCAAACAAGCTTCACTCATTCCTTTAATTACTTCAACAAGTTGTCCCATAATCTCTTTTTTTTCTGGGTTACCAAAATTTAAACAATTTGTTATCGCTCTTGGTTCAGCACCCACCGCTGATAAATTTCTATACGTTTCGCAAACTGCTTGCATTCCTCCAGTATGTGGATGAGCGAAACAGTACCTCGGTGTACAGTCAACAGTGGCTGCAATAGCTTTATTGGTTCCGTGCACTCTAACTACAGCTGCATCGCCTCCTGGTTTTTGAATGGTATCTCCCATTACCATATGATCGTATTGTTCCCACACCCATGATTTATTTGATTGATTAGGATGAGTAAGTAATTTTACCAGACAATCTTTAATATCTAGATCACTTAATTTTTTATCAATATTGATTTCTTCAGGTAGAGGAGTTGAAATCCATTCTCTATTATATTTTGGAGCCTCGTCTGCAAGGGATGTGATTGGAATATCGCACACTATTTCCTTATTAAAATAAAGAACTAAATTTTTACTATTCGTCATTTTTCCAATGACAGAAAAATCTAGATCCCATTTTTTAAATATTTTTTCTGCTTCTTTTTCTTTGCCTTCTTTTAAAACAATTAACATTCGCTCCTGGCTCTCAGAAAGCATAAGTTCAAAAGGTTGCATCTCTGTTTCTCTGCATGGCACTTTATTTAAATCAATTTCTATTCCTAATTTTCCTTTAGATGCCATTTCCACAGAAGATGAGGTTAGCCCAGCTGCTCCCATATCTTGAATAGAAATAATGGTATCTGTTTTCATTAATTCCAAGCAAGCTTCAAGTAGTAATTTTTCTGCAAAAGGATCACCGACTTGAACCGTTGGTTTTTTTGCTTCAGAATTATCATCAAATTCTTGTGAAGCCATGGAAGCACCATGAATGCCATCTCTTCCAGTTTTGGATCCAACATAAATAACCGGATTCCCAACCCCGCTAGCTATTGATAAGAAAACTTTATTTTTTTTTGCAAGACCAATATTCATTGCATTTACTAAAATATTACCATCATAACATTCGTCAAACTCAACCTCACCACCAACGGTTGGTATTCCCATGCAATTACCATAGCCCGCTATTCCAGAAAC
>VTPP01000044.1 GCA_008638225.1 Pelagibacteraceae bacterium | reverse complement strand
TGTAGTGGTCATAATATTGTGAAGTCTTCTGATTCGAAAATGAGCAAAGAAACTAAAAATACTCTTTATTGTTCTTTCTGTGGAAAGAGCCAGCATGAAGTTAGAAAACTAATTGCAGGACCAACTGTTTTTATCTGTGATGAGTGTGTTGAGCTCTGTATGGATATAATTAAAGAAGAGAGCAAAAGCAATTTTTCCAAAAATGAAGAGGGAGTTCCAAGTCCAAAAGAGATTTACGCAACACTAGACGAGTATGTAATTGGTCAAAAAAAAGCAAAACAAATTTTATCCGTCGCAGTTCACAATCATTACAAAAGATTAAATTACGAAGGAAAAAATAGTAAAGGCGATGTTGAGCTTTCCAAATCTAATATTTTATTAATGGGACCTACTGGTTGCGGAAAAACTTTATTGGCTCAAACTTTAGCACGAATTTTAGATGTGCCATTTACTATGGCTGACGCAACTACTTTAACTGAAGCAGGTTACGTAGGAGAAGATGTTGAAAATATTATTTTAAAATTACTGCAAGCTGCAGATTATAATGTTGAAAAAGCTCAAAGAGGAATTGTCTACATTGATGAAGTGGATAAGATTAGTAGAAAAACTGAAAATCCATCTATTACAAGGGATGTATCAGGAGAAGGAGTGCAACAAGCTTTATTAAAAATAATGGAAGGCACAATTGCAAGTGTGCCGCCACAAGGAGGCAGAAAACATCCACAACAAGAATTTTTACAAGTTGATACTACAAATATTCTATTTATTTGTGGAGGTGCATTTGCAGGAATTGATAAAATTATTGCATCACGAGATAAGGGGTCATCGATTGGCTTTGGCGCGAAGTTGAATACTAAAGCTGAAAAAAAAGTTGGGGAATTATTGCAAGGTGTTGAACCAGAAGATTTATTAAAATTTGGATTAATCCCTGAATTTATTGGAAGGCTACCAATCATTTCTACTTTAGAAGATTTAGATGAAAATTCTCTTATTAAAATATTAGAAGAACCAAAAAATTCTTTAACTAAACAATACGCCAAATTATTTGAGATAGAAGGGGTAAAATTAACTTTCTCAAAAGACGCCCTTAAAGCAATTGCCGAGAAAGCAATCTTAAGAAAAACAGGTGCAAGAGGTTTAAGATCAATTATTGAGGAAGTGTTATTGCAAACTATGTTTGATCTGCCATCTATTGAAGATGTCGAAGAAGTAGTGGTTAATAAAGAGGTGGTATTAGGAAATTCTGCACCACTCTTAATTTACTCAAAAAAATCAGCAAAAGAGACAAAAATAGCCAACTAGCTTATTAACAGTTGCTTCAAAATCATACTTGTATTGGTTAAATTAATAATTACTTATTAATATAATTATGAATAAGCCAGAAATAGATAATCACAATGAATATCCAGTTTTACCGTTAAGAGACATAGTGGTATTTCCTAATTCGGCAATTCCTTTGTTTGTGGGGAGAGAAAAATCTATCAATGCACTTGAATCTGTTGCTGCTAAATATAAAAAAATTATTTTAGTAGCTCAAAAAAATGCAGAGCATGACGATCCTCAAAGCAAAGATCTATATTCCTACGGAACATTAGGTGAAATTCTTCAATTATTAAAATTACCAGATGGCACCGTTAAAATTTTAGTTGAAGGAAAAAGCATCGTTAAAATATCTGAATTTAAAGATAACAAAGAATTTTTATTAGCAAGTTGTGAAGAGGTAATTTTAGACTCCAAGAAACCCGAGGCTATCTCTTTGTCAAAAGCTATCATTAGCAAATACGATAAATTGTCAAAAATTTCGAAAAAATTTAGCGAAGAAAGTAATATAAACTTTAAAAACGAAACGGATCCTGTTGTTATAGCAAATAAAGTAGCTTCAAATTTAAGCATAGATTTATTTGAAAAACAAAAATTACTAGAAATGACCGATACGCAAAAAAAATTAGAATCTATTCTAGGTTATTTAGATAATGAAATTGACGTTTTATCTGTTGAAAAAAAAATTAGAGGTAGAGTTAAAAACCAGATGGAGAAAACACAAAGAGAATATTATTTAAATGAACAATTAAAAGCTATTCAAAAAGAACTTGGTGAGATTGAAGAAGGAAAAGATGAAACTAAAGTTTTAGAAGATGCGATTAAAAAAGCAAAAATGTCTAAAGAAGCAGAAGAGAAATGCTTAGCCGAGTTAAAAAAATTAAAAATGATGAGCCCAATGTCGGCAGAATCGACGGTGGTACGAAACTATTTGGATTGGATGGTGGCACTTCCCTGGCACAAATCCTCCAAAGTAAATACTGATATTAATGAAGCTAAGAAAGTTTTAGATAAAGATCATTTTGGATTAGAAAAAGTAAAAGATAGAATTTTAGAATTTCTTGCTGTGCAATCACGAATGCAAAAAATTAAAGGACCCATTTTATGTTTGGTGGGACCGCCAGGTGTTGGAAAAACTTCACTTGGTAAATCTATTGCAAAAGCAACAGGCCGTGAATTTGTTAGAATGTCACTAGGCGGAGTAAGAGATGAAGCGGAAATAAGAGGTCATAGAAGAACTTATATCGGAAGTTTGCCAGGAAAAATTATTCAAATGATGAAAAAAACAGGAACTAAAAATCCTCTTTTTTTATTAGATGAAATTGATAAAATTGGAAATGATTATAGAGGAGATCCGTCCTCCGCTTTATTAGAAGCGCTTGATCCAGAGCAAAACAATACTTTTAACGATCATTACTTAGAAGTGGATTATGATT
>VTPP01000021.1 GCA_008638225.1 Pelagibacteraceae bacterium | reverse complement strand
TATCTTGTTATACTATTGCCTTGGGGAATTGGTAGCAGGTGGATGTTGCGCTAATCCGGTCAGATTCGAAAGAAAGCAGCCGTACCGTAAATTTTTCAGGTTGTTATTCAGTTCCCCGTAAATGTTATGAATAATCGAAAAGTTTTATCACTTAAATATAGGCCACAAAATTTTGACCAGCTAATTGGTCAGGAGTCGATGGCTATTGCGATACAAAATGCCATTAAGATGGATAGAATTCCCAACGCATATTTATTAACAGGAATTAGAGGTGTTGGAAAAACTACAACAGCCAGAATTATTGCAAAAGCTATTAACTGCAACAAGAAATTTGGAACAGATGAGAAATGTTCGAAAGATGAATACTGTCATTGTCAGGCCATCATCGATTCTAGTCATATGGATATTTTAGAAATGGATGCTGCTTCTAAAACAGGAATTGATGACATAAGAGAAATTTTAGATTCCTCTCAGTATTTGCCTTCTAGTGCAAAATATAAAGTATTTATTATCGACGAAGTACATATGCTATCGAAGCAAGCTTTTAATGCTTTATTAAAAACTTTAGAAGAACCACCTTCTCACCTAAAATTTATTTTAGCAACTACAGAAGTTAAAAAAATACCTGTAACTATTTTGTCAAGATGCCAGAGATTTGATTTGAGAAGAATCAAAATGAATGAAATGCAAACATTCTTAAGAGGAATTGCGGAAAAAGAAAATGCAAAAATTGATGATAAAGCCCTAGCCATCATTGCAAAAGCATCTGAAGGATCTGTTCGTGATGCATTATCTATTTTAGACCAGGCAATTATTACCTTTAATTTACAAAGCCAAGAAATAACTGAAGACAAAGTAAGAGACATGTTAGGTCTAGCAGATCAAACAAGAGTGATAGAGCTATTATCCCATATTGTTAAAGGGTCTCAGCAAGAAGCTCTCAAGGAGGCAGAAGATATTTTTAATATAGGAGCGGATCCAAAATTAATTGTACAAAGCATGCTAGAAATTATTTATTTAATTTCTAGAACAAAAACTCTTGGAACCATAGAAAACGATCTTAGTGTATCTGAAGTAGAGTCTGCACAGATTAAAAAAATCGCAGATGAAGTTGACTTAACTTACGTATCGATGCTTTGGCATTTTACCCTGAAAGGAATTGAGGAATTAAATTTTATGCCAAATCCTTTTTTATCTTTCCAAATGCTTCTTATTAGATTGGCACACTTAAAGAATATACCAGATCCTCAATCTATTATGCAGAACTCAGATTTTGATGACGATGAAGAAGATAAAGAAAAAAAAGAAAATACTTCAGAAATAATTAAGTCAGAAGGGTTAATTTCTAAAACTCAAATTAAAAATACAATTCAAGAAAAAAAAGAACTTCCTAAAATCAAGCCAGAAATTTTAAATGAGATAAATACAAATAATTCAATTCAATCATTTCAAGATCTTTTAGATTTAACTAATAAATATAAAGAGATCGAGTTAAAATTTGATCTTGAAAGAAATGTACGATTAGTAAAATTTGAACAAGGAAAAATTGATATTTCCTTTAACGAAAACCTATCTAAGGATTTTATAAAAAATATATCAAACAAATTGAATGAATGGACGGGAAAGCGATGGATCATTTCTTTATCTAAAGACGAGGGGGAAACCACTGTTTATGAGAAAAAAAACCTACAAAAAAAAGAATTATTGGAACAAATGAAACAATCAGAAATTTATAAAAAAATTATGGCAACGTTTCCAGACATTGAGTTAGTCGACGTTAAAGATGAAGGGCAAGAATAATATGGATTTTAGCAAAATGTTACAACAAGCCCAAGAAATGCAAAAAAAAATGACTGAAGCAAAAGATTCTTTAAAAAATATTTCTGCAGAAGGACAAGCTGGTGGAGGTTCGGTTAAAGTAATTATGAATGGAAATTGTGATATGGTCTCTTTGCACATAGACCAGGAAACTTTAAAAGAAGATAAAAGTATTATTGAAGATTTAATTGTTGCAGCAGCCAATAATGCAAAAAAAAATGCTGAGGCAAAAGCTCAAGAAGAAATGTCCAAACTAACTGGTGGAATAAAATTACCAGAAGGCTTTAAATTTCCTTTTTAAATAAATGAAATTTTCTACAGAACCAGATTTGGATGAGTTAATTACACTGGTTGCTAAATTACCAGGATTGGGACCAAAATCTGCAAGAAGAATTGCCTTATATCTTCTAAAAAACAGAGACAATGTTATGAAGCCTTTATCTCACTCGTTAGCGAAAGTTCATTCCAAGGTTATTCGCTGTAATTTATGTGGAAATATTAAATCTAATGAAACCGAATGTAATTTAGAAAAATGTTTTTATACAAATAAAAGTTACGACCAAATATGTGTAGTAGAAAATATTGCTGATATGTGGGCAATGGAAAGTACAAATGTATTTCAGGGTCAGTATCATGTTTTGGGAGGTACTTTGTCAGCACTAAATGGATCAAACCCAGAGGATCTTTTGATTAACTCTTTAATCAATCGTATTAAAAAAAATAATGTGAAAGAAGTTATATTGGCAACTTCGGCAACAATAGAGGGTCAAACAACCGCCCACTACATCAATGATAGCATTAAAGATTTAGGTGTAAAAGTTACTAAATTAGCTCATGGTTTGCCCGTCGGAGGGGAAATAGAATATCTTGACGATGGAACTTTGTTTTCTGCTTTTAAATTTCGGAATTCTTTAACTAGTGATTAAATATATTAATTTTAGTTTAATGTTATGAACATTCTTGAAATTTTAAAAGAGCCAGATCCTATACTTAGGCAAAAATCTACTCCTGTAAAACAGGTAGATAGAGAAATTAAAAAATTAATGAACAATATGTTAGATACAATGTATGCGGCTCCAGGAATTGGTTTGGCAGCAGTCCAAGTTGGGATTTTAAAAAGAGTGGTTGTGATCGACATATCTAAAGAAGCCAATAAAAATGAACCAATCTGTCTTGTAAACCCAGAAATTACTTGGAAATCCGACATTCTTGAAAAAAAACAAGAAGGTTGTTTATCAATACCAGATTATTTTGCTGATATTAAAAGACCCAATGCCTGTCATGTCAAATATATAGATGAGTATGGAAAAGAGAGATTGCTAAAAGCCGAAGGATTGCTTGCTACATGTATACAACATGAAATAGATCATTGTAACGGAATTTTGTTTATTGATTATTTGTCCAAGTTAAAAAAATCTTTCATTCTTAAAAAATTAATAAAAGCTAAAAAAATTCAAAAATAAAAAAAATGAAATTCAACATTGTTTTTATGGGAACACCTGATTTTGCCGTTCCTGCTCTGGCAAAAATAACTCAGAGTTCGTTAACAATTAAGCAAGTATATTCTCAGCCTCCAAAAAAATCGAATAGAGGAATGAAATTAGAAAAAAGTCCCATTCACACGTTTGCAGAGAATAATAACCTACCAGTACGAACGCCCAGTAAACTTCAGGATGATTACCATTTCTTTAAATCATTAAATATTGATTTGGCGATTGTGGTTGCATATGGACAAATTATATCAAAAGAATTCTTACAATTATCTAAACATGGATTTTTAAATATTCATGCATCAATCCTACCAAGCTGGAGAGGGGCAGCTCCCATTCAAAGATCAATTATGTCACAAGATCTTTTTACAGGAATTTCAATAATGAAAATTGTAGAAAAATTAGATTCTGGTCCAGTGTTATTAACAGAGAAAATAAATTTAAATTTGAATAGCACAGCAGGAGAAGTGGAGAGTCAACTAGCTATACTTGGCGCAAATAAAATTACAGAAGCAATTGATTTAATAAAAAATAACAAAGCAAATTTTGTTGAGCAAAATAATGAAAAAGCAACTTATGCAAAAAAAATTACTAAAGAAGATGAAAAAATTAACTGGAGTCATGATGCAAAAAAAATTATAGCCCAAATTCATGGGCTAAATCCAAGACCAGGTGCTTATTTTGAATATAAAGGAGAAAAAATAAAAATATGGAAAGCTTCCTATTCAGAAGAGAATGGAAATGCAGGAACAGTTATAAGTAATTCGTTGCAAGTTGCTTGCGGAACATCCTCTTTAATTATAGAGGAAATTCAAAGACCAGGTAAAAAAATTCAGAAATCAAAAGAATTTTTACTTGGCTTTTCTATTCCCAAAGAAACACAGCTGAATTAATGAAAAGATATAAATGCATCGTTGAATACGATGGTACGGCATTTGTGGGATGGCAAAGACAAATAAATGGCTACTCTGTTCAAGAAGCCATAGAAAATAGTTTAGAACATATTTTTCATCAACAGATTAGAATTCATGCTTCCGGCAGAACAGATGCAGGTGTTCATGCCAAACAACAAGTCATTCACTTTGATTTAGACACTGATTTGGATTGCCTCAAAATTACTAGCGCTCTAAACCATTTTTTAAAAAAGGAATTAATTAGTATTTTGAGTGTAGAAATAGTTGATAATAATTTTGATAGTAGAAGAAATGCTATTTTAAGAAAGTATGAATATACTATTATAAATAGAGTTTCTCCACTTGCTATTTCTAAAAATAAAGCGTGGCATATTTCTGCACCTTTGAATGTTGAAGCAATGCAAAGTGCTATAAAAGTTTTTGAAGGGGAACATGATTTTACAACATTTCGAGCAGCCTCTTGTGAAGCGGCCTCGCCCGTAAGAGCAATTAGTAAAACAAATATTGTGAAACATTACGATGAAATCATCATTACTTTTGAATCTAGATCTTTTTTGCAGCATCAAGTTAGATCTATGGTTGGTGCCTTAAAGTTAGTAGGTGAGGGCAAGTGGAGCAAATATGATTTACAATTAGCTCTTGAGGCAAAAGATAGAAAGAAATGTGCGGCTCTGGCACCTGCATCAGGATTATACTTGGCAAAAGTAGAATATTAGAATTTAAACTTTTAATAATGACTGAACGTGCAGAGAGCTACTTTCCTGCAAAGCTTGAAGATCATAACCACCTTCTAATACTGAAACTAGATTATTATTACAAACTTCTTTAGTTATTTTAAGAATTCTATTTGTTAATTCTGCAAAATCTTTGGACTGTAAATTAATTTGGGCCAAAGGGTCGTTAATATGAGCATCAAACCCAGATGATAGTAAAATAAATTCAGGTTTAAATTCTATTATTTTTTTAAAAATAGGTTCGTAAGCATTTAAAAATACATTTCCTGAAGTCCCAGCATCTAAAGGTACATTGAGTATATTGTTATAATTACCAGTTTCTTTTTCTGAACCTGTACCTGGATAAAAAGGATATTGGTGGGACGAAATATATAAAACTTGTTTATTGTCATAAAATATTTCTTGAGTTCCATTGCCATGATGGACATCAAAATCAATAATTGCCACTTTCTTTAATTTGTGTTTATTCAGCAAATAGTGCGCTCCAATTGCTACATTATTATAAATACAAAACCCCATTGCTTTTTTACTTTCAGCATGGTGTCCGGGTGGGCGAATAGAGCAAAATGCATTAATAAAATCTTTATTGATTACTCCATCGATGGCTGTAATGACTGAAGCTACGGCGTCTAAAGCAGCTTGTTTCGATCCAGGGCCAACTAAAGTATCACCATCTAAAAATAAATTTCCCTCACTAGGAAAGCTTTTCTCAAGTGTGTGCAGGTATTCTTCCCTATGAGCTAATGATAAATATTTAGCATCAAATACTTTTGGTTTTAGCCAAATTAAATCTTTTGATTGTATTCTTTTTAAACCTTCGTTGACTACTGTAACTCGGTCTATCCTTTCAGGGTGGCCAATTCCAGTGTCATGATTTTGATAAGTATCTGTTGTAATGATACAGGTTTTCAATGGAAATATAATTCTAATATTTTGTAATAAATGCTTTTTAATTTTTTAAGGTCAGTTATTGCAACACATTCATTTACTTTGTGCATAGTATTTCCAACCAAGCCAAATTCTACACAAGGCGCAATATCTTTAATAAATCTTGCATCAGATGTACCTCCACTAGTAGATAGCACAGGCTTGTGGTTGGTTATGTCCTTTATTACTTTCCTCATCATTTGAACAGTTTTTCCAGGCTTAGTGATGAAAGCAGTGCCAGTTTCAGAGTATTTAATTTTTGCTTTGCATTTATATTTTTTACTTATTTGCTCTGTAATAGAATAAATTCTTTTTTTTAGTGTCGTATAATTGTGTTTATTATTAAATCTAATATTAAAAGTTGCGCTAGCGGTTGCAGGAATGACATTGTCGGCATTACTATCTGTACTTACCTTAGTAATTTCCAGATTAGAGGGTTGAAAATTATTTGTCCCACTATCCAGTTTCCATGATTTTAATTTATCTAGAATTTTTATGATTGGAGTTGAGGGGTTACACGCTTCATGAGGATATGCAACATGGCCCTGAATTCCAGATAGGGTAACATAAGTAGTTAAACTTCCTCTTCTTCCTATTTTCATCATTTGTCCAATTTTTTTTCTATTTGATGGTTCGCCAACTAGACAAAAATCTATTTTTTCTTTTTTCTTTTTTAAATAATCTACAACTTTTTTTGTTCCATTAATGGCAACCCCTTCTTCATCACCCGTAATAATAAAACTTATAGATCCAGCAAATTTTTTTTTATTTTGTAAAAATTCACTTACGGCAGCAATAAAACAAGCAATAGCACCTTTCATATCGCTTGTTCCACGACCGTAAATTTTTCCAGCTTTTACGGTTCCAGAAAAAGGTCCTACATTCCAAGATTTTATATTTCCAGTTGGCACTACATCTGTATGTCCTGCAAAACAAAAGTTAGGAGAAGAGGTACCTAACCTCGCATAAAGATTTTTTATGGGAGCTGTATTTTTATCTTTAAAATTCAATATAGTGCAGCGAAAGCCAAGGGATCGTAAATGTTTAGCCACAAGTGCTATAGCACCACCATCTAGCGGAGTTATGCTGGGTATTTTGATTAATTCTTTTGTTAGCGAAAGTTCATTAATAACTTTTGCCATTTATTCTCTCAACAAATCGTTTACAGAAGTTTTGCTTCTTGTTTTTTCATCAACTGTTTTTACAATGACAGCGCAGTACAAATTAGGTCCATCTTTATCAGTTGTGCTAGGCATACTTCCTGCAACTACAACCGAGTAGGGTGGGATAGTTCCATAAGTAATAGTTTTATTTTTTCTATCGTATATTTTAGTAGAGGATCCAAGATAAACACCCATTGAAATTACAGATCCTGTCCCAACAATAACACCTTCGGCCACTTCTGATCTTGCTCCGATAAAACAATTATCCTCAATAATTACTGGATTAGCTTGCAAAGGTTCCAAGACACCACCAATACCCACACCACCACTGATATGACAATTTTTTCCTACTTGCGCACAAGACCCAACGGTAGACCAAGTATCAATCATTGTTCCTTCATCAACATAAGCTCCTAAATTTACAAAAGATGGCATTAATACAACATTTTTTCCAATAAAGGCACCGTGGCGCACAACACTGTTGGGTACCATTCTAAAACCAGCCTTGTTATGTTCTTCTTCCCCCCATCCAGCTGTTTTACCCTTAACTTTATCCCACCAAGTTGCGTAGGGTCCAATAATAGGTTGCATCTCGTTTGTTCTAAAACTCAAGAGAATTGCTTTTTTAATCCACTGATTAACAATCCATTTTCCTTCTTTTTTTTCAGCAACTCTAATGATGCCCTGATCTGTTAAATTAATAGTTTCTTTGATGGCCCTAATAATTTCTGGATTAGAATCTTTAGATATTTTTTCTTTATTTTCCCAAGCTTGATTTATAATTTCTTCATTCTTCATACTATTAATTTATACTTTGGTTTATTTTCTTCAAGAAATCAGTTAAGTTTTTTATCGTATAATGAACATGTTTTCCATCATATCCTTGCTTGCAATAAGAATCGCTATTTTCAATCCAAGCAGTTTTCATTCCTAGTTCGTGAGCTGGTAATAAATTTTTAGCAATATCTTCGATAAAAATACTATTCTGAGCATTGATACTATGAGTTGCAATTAATGCATGATAGGGTTCAATCTGTGGCTTTGGAATAAAATTTGCATCTACAATATCAAATATTTTATTAAAATTACGTTCTATACCAAGTCGCTTCATAACTTGTTGCGCATGTTTGCGGGTTCCATTAGTAAATATTATTTTTTCTCCAGGTAATTTTTGAATTTGTTCCGCCAGAGCCGCATCTTTTGTAAGTAGACTGTAATCAATATCATGAACAAAATCTAAAAATTTTTCAGCATTTATTTTATGATTTTGCATTAATCCGTTTAAGGTTGTTCCATGTTGGTGAAAGTAATTATTTTTAATTTCTAAAGCTTGTGGTCTACTAACATTTAAATTATCTTCAATAAATTTACACATAAGAGCATCAATCTTATCAAATAAATTAGTAGTGCTAGGATATAGCGTGTTATCAAGGTCAAAAATCCAATGACGAATATTTTTTAATTCAATCATTGAACAATCAAAGTTCCAGCTCCCGCACTAGAAAAAAGTTCAAAAAGTACTGCGTGAGCTTTTCTACCATCAATAATTACAACTCCCTTAACCCCACTTTTAATTGCTGAAATACAAGTTTTTATTTTTGGAATCATCCCACCTGTAATAGTTTCATTTTTTATTAATTCTTCAGCTTCTGCGATAGTTAGTTTAGAGATTAAATTACCATTCTTATCATTTACTCCAGGCACATCAGTCATTAAAAGCAAACGTTCAGCTTGAATTTTGTTAGCAACGGTTCCAGCTGCAGTATCAGCATTGATGTTGTAAAACTGACCCTTGGCATCACTGCCCATGGGCGCTATTACTGGAATGGTGTCTCTTTCTATTATTGAATTCAAAATATCCAGATTTAATTCTTCTGGATCAGCAACAAACCCTAGCTCAGGGTTTATAGCTCTGGTTACATTGAAAATATTGTTTTTTTTGACTGTAACAGATTCGGCACTTGCACCATATTGTTGAATAGAATGTACAAGATCAGGATTAATTTCATTTAGCAAAACTTCTTCTACAATTTTAATTACATTTTCATCTGTTACTCTTAGACCAAGAATAAATTTGCTTTGAATATTTAAAGCTTTTAATTTTTCTTGAATCTGTGGTCCGCCGCCATGAATTACTAATGGTTTAACACCTAGCTTTCTGCATACGGCTGCGTCCTGGGCAAAGGCTTTAGATAATTGGTCATTCGCCATTACTTGCCCGCCGTATTTTAATATTATTTTTTTCCCTTTGTAATTTTCAATATAATTTTTTGCTTCTTCTAAAGGAGGTGCATCTTTTGGCCAGAACTCTACAATATTCATCTAAACTGTTTTTACTGTTGTTTTTTTTATGATGATATACTGCTGAGCAATTGTCAGAATATTGTTTGCAGTCCAATATACCACTAGACCAGATGGGAACGACGCTAACATTACAGTAAGAAATAATGGAAAGAATGCAAATATTTTTGCTTGAATAGGATCGGTAGGAGCAGGATTTAATTTTTGCTGTACCCACATACTTATTCCCATAAGAATTGGCCATACACCAATTATTAAAAAAGATGGTGGACTCCAAGGAATGAGACCAAATAAATTGAATAGGGAGGTAGGATCTGGAGCTGACAAATCATGTATCCAACCAAAAAAAGGAGCGTGTCTCATCTCCAATGTAACGAATAGCATTTTATAAATTGCAAAGAAAAAAGGAATTTGAATTAACATTGGTAAACAACCAGATACAGGATTAATTTTTTCTTTTCTGTATAAAGCCATCATTTCGAGTTGAATTTTTTGTTTATCATCCTTGTAGAGATCCTTTAATCTTGTCATTTCTGGCTGAAGAGCTTTCATTTTAGCCATGGAAGCAAAGGAATAGTTAGCAAGAGGATAAAACAAAATTCTTATTCCTGCGGTAAGTAAAACAATGGCCCAACCAAAGTTTCCACATAATCTAAATAAATAATCAATAATAAAAAATAACGGCTTGGTGAAAAAATAAAACCAACCCCAATCGATAGCTAAATCAAATTTATTAATTCCAGCGCTCTTAGCATAACCGTCAATAACATTTACTTCTTTAGCTCCAATAAAAAGCTGTGCAGAACTAGTTGCTACTTTTCCTATTTCAACAGTTGTAGGTTTGGTTAAGATATAATTTGCTTTATAAGAGTCATTAAATGTAAATTCTGCATTAAATGGCTCTTGTTTTTGTGGAACAATGGCAGTTAGCCAATATTTATCTGTGATACCAACCCAGCCAGATGTGCCTTGATAGGATTGTTTTTTTTCTTGAATGTCATCATATTTTTCTTCTTTAAGACTTTCGTCGATCACGCCCACTAATCCTTCATGTAAAATATAAAAATTTTGAACAAGTGGTTTTTCTTTTCTGGTAATTTGCGAGTAATGAAAAAGGTCTACTTTAGTACTTGAATTATTTTTTATACTTTCTGTAACTTTAAACAAATACTGGTCATCTATTTCAATTTTTTTATTAAAAATAAGACCTTGTTTATTGTCCCATTCTAATTCAATAGGAGTACTGGGTGTAAGTGTTTTATTTTTAATTAGTGTCCAGACACTATTATTGTCAGGAATTTTAACATTATTTGCACTAGCCCATCCACTTTCTAAATAATAGCCAGTATTAATTTTTTTTGGATTTAGAATAATGACTTGTTTACTGTTTTCATCAATAGTTTCTTTGTAAGTTTTTAAAGTAACATCATCAATTA
Organism: Pelagibacteraceae bacterium; assembly: GCA_008638225.1. GTDB lineage: Bacteria > Pseudomonadota > Alphaproteobacteria > Pelagibacterales > Pelagibacteraceae > IMCC9063. The sequence continues at coordinate 4,320 of VTPP01000021.1, read as the reverse complement.
ATGCACCCGTGAGAGAAATAGAGCCAGTTAATTTCGCATTCTCAAGTTTTACTCTTTGCTCTGAAGAAATAGCTTCTGGTCTGCTGATAGATTTTTCAGGTACAGGTAATTTATTATTTAAAGTAGGAGCTGCAGGAGTTCCAGCCGCAGAATTGGCAGGAACATTTTTTTCTACTTTGCTTAATTCTGCTTGGCTTTTCTTCAATTCAGGATCTATAACTAGCACTTGCCAACCAACAATAATAATTGTTGATAAAATTACTGCCATTAATACATTTCTAGTATCCATTATATTTTTTTCTCTTTTTTCACAGGATCGTATCCTGCGCTACCACCCAACCAGGTAAATGGATGACATTTTAAAATCCTAAGACTTCCTTTTATGCACCCTTTTAACCAACCATGTGTTTTTACTGAATCGATAAAATAGTGAGAGCATGTAGGTTCAAATCTGCAAGAATGTTGTAAAAGGGGAGATATCAAATACTGATAGCTTTTAATTATAAAAATAATGAACTTACTTATTAAGTGGTTCATAACTTAGTTGTATCTTCCTTCTTTAAATTTGTTTTTTAACTCTTCCACTAATGTCTGAAAATTTTCGTCATAGACTTTGGCTTTAGCAAAAATTGCATATTTGTATTTATTATTAAATGATGAATTTAATTCTATAATTGCTCTTCTGGTTGCCATCTTTAATCTTCTTCTAATTTTATTTCTTTTGACTGCATTACCAAGTTTTTTTGCAGAGACACAGCTAAGAATTACTTTTTTATTATTATTTAGTTCTTTCTCTATTTTTCTGTAATAAATAGTAAATAAATTAGATATCACTTTTTTGCTTTTTAGAATTTGTTTGAACTCAATATTTCCCGAAAGGCTTTCAAATTTAATGGAAGCTGCCATTGAATTAAGCAGATATTCTTTTTCTACCCTTTGCTCTTCTTCTTGCTATTACTTTTCTGCCACCTTTTTTCGCCATTCGTGAACGAAATCCGTGTCTTCTAGCTCTAACTTTAACACTTGGTTGAAATGTACGTTTCATTGCGATAATTGCTTAAATTAAATTTGGGCTATTTATAGGTAATTCAATTTAGGATGTACAGTATAAATTAAGTGTTAAATATCAACATATGCAAAATTTTTCTAAGCTAAAAATAGGAATTGGCCTTATCTATTTGGCCATTGTAACTTTAGTGGTTATTCTATTTTTTTACTATGGAGCCAATTCTTTTCTGGACCTTAATTTTTTAAAAAATAACAAAGATAAAATTTTTGCTTTTCGAGATGCCAATTTTGTTTTACTAGCAATTTCTTATTTTTTTCTCTCTATTGTCTGGGTTTTTCTATTAGGATTTGGCACACCGCTAGTGATTGTGGCCGGTTTTGCTTTCGGCATTTTTTGGGGATCCTTTTTGTCTATTCTTGGGTTTTCAATTGGTGCATCATTGCTTTACTTATTTGCTAATCATTATTTTAAAGACTTGGTTTTTAAGTATTTAGCAGTTAGATTTTTATCATTAAAAAATCATTTTAATGAAAATGAATTTAGTTATTTCTTTTTTGTTAGAGTGATACCAGGAATTCCATTTCCCATTAAAAATGTAATGCCAGTTTTGTTTAATATGAAGCTAAAAAATTATTTTTTTGCAACTTTATTAGGAGAAGCAATACCTATTATAATTTCAGTTAGTATAGTTAGCGGATTTGCAGGTGCAATTCAGAGCAATGAAAATTTAAATTTTAGTTTATTGTATTCTCCAGAAATATTTCTTCCTTTATTAGGTCTGGGCATTATGGTAGTATTAACTAACTATTTGAAAAAAAAATATATTAAAAAATAAACTTATGACTTTTGAATTACCTAAATTAAACTATCCGAAAAATGCGCTGTCCCCCGCAATGTCAGAGGAAACACTGGATCTTCACCATGGCAAGCATCATCAAACGTATATCACTAATCTAAATAATTTAATTAAAGACACGGAGCTTGCTCAGGCTTCATTAGAAGAAATTATAACAAAAACTGCAAAAGACACTTCAAAAGCTGGAATTTTTAATAATGCGGGCCAGCATTGGAATCATATTTTATTTTGGAACTGCATGAAACCAAAAGGTGGAGGACCAATGCCAGCCCAGTTGGAAAAAAGAATTATTTCTGATTTTGGTAGTACTGATAAATTTAAAGAAGATTTTATTCAAGCTGGAACAACACAATTTGGATCTGGATGGGCATGGCTTGCCATACACAATGGAAAATTAGTAGTTACCAAAACTGCTAATGCTTCTAATCCTTTAGTCGATAATATGAAACCTATTTTTGGATGCGATGTTTGGGAGCATTCTTACTATGTAGATTATAGAAATCGCAGGCCTGATTATTTGAAAGCATTTGTTAATGAGCTGGCAAATTGGGAATTTGTTGCTTCCCAGTTAGATTAATTTATCTTTTTTTTAAGTATTTTTTTAATTAGCAATAGCTAGTAAATATTGTTTATGCTTAAAAGTATTTTTATTATTTTTTTATTTCAGCTTATTGGCGAATCTATTCAAAAATACTTTGAGTTAACTATACCAGGACCTGTAATTGGATTAATTCTATTATTGATTTCTCTTATACTTACAAAGAGCACTAAGAATATTTTTATAACAAAAACAAAAGAAGAGATTACTACTACTTCCAATTTTATTATTGGCTATCTATCGTTATTATTTGTTCCCATAGGAGTTGGAGTGGTGATGCATCTTTCTTATTTAGAAAATAACTACATTGAAGTACTTGGAGTAATTTTTTTTAGTACAGTCCTGACCATAGGTTTTACGGCACTATTAATGGAAATCATCAACAATCAATTTAAGAAACATGCTAGAAAAAAATAAACTATATACTATTTGGGTATATTTGCAGGCCGAACCTTTATTTTGGCTGACCTTAACAATAGGTGCTTTTTTAGTTGGTGATTATTTATATAAAAAATCAAAATTAAATCCCTTAGTTAATCCAGTTGCTATTTCTATTTTGCTTGTTGCTAGCATTTTAATTGCAACAGGAATCTCGTACGAGCGATATTTTAATGGTGCAAAATTTATTCATTTTATGTTGGGACCAGCAACAGTTGCTTTAGCAATTCCTATTTATAAGCAAATTCATTTAATTAAAAAAGAAACTACTAGTATTTTCATCTCATTGATTGCTGGTTCGTTGTTTGCAATTTTTAGTACTTATTTTTTCGCAAAATTAATGAAATTGGATATTGAAATTATTTACAGCATGATGCCGCGTTCGGTTACGGCTCCTATTGCCATGGGTATTTCAGAATTAATTGGAGGTGTTCCTTCTTTAACAGCAATTATTACAATTTTAACAGGAATAGTCGGAGCCTCATTTGGAACTTTTGCTTTAGATATTTTGAGAGTTAAAGATATGACAGCAAGAGGATTTGCATTTGGCCTTGCAAGTCATGGCATTGGTACAGCACGTGCTATGAGCAGAAATGAGACTGCTGGTATATTCGCGGCCTTAGCTCTTGGCTTAAGTGGGGTTGCAACTTCAATAATAATTCCATTATTATTTAAGTTAATTAATTTTTAGTTTTCTTTTTACTTTCATAAAAATATTTGTCATTTTATTTATATTTATTCTTCCCGTATTTACATTTCTTGGACTAGGGTGATAACAACCAACTAACGTCTTACCATCTGGTAAAGCATAATGCTTGCCATGAGAAAAAATAAAATCTTTGTTATTTAATTTATAATTTTGTTTATAAAATTTAATACAAGCATCAAATGCAATTTTGCCTAAAGCAACAATCATTGTTAATTGTTTTAATAAAATAATTTCATTTCTAAAAAAAAAAGAACAATTTTTAAGTTCCTCAGGTAGTGGTTTATCCAAAGGAGGGACGCATTTAAGGACTGTTGTGATGTACGAGTGATATAGTTGCAAACCATCCTTTTTATTAACCGAGGTAGGTTGATTGCATAATTTTGCTTTATACAAACACTGAAATAAAAAAGTAGAAGATGCATCACCAGTAAAGACCCTTCCCGTGCGAGTCCCACCATGGGCGGCAGGAGCTAAGCCAACTATTAATATTTTTGCATTACCATCACCGTGTCCTGTAATTGGTTTTCCCCAATACGTTTCGTTTATGTATTGTCTTCTTTTTTCTGTAGAAATTTTTTTTTTAAATGCAACTAGTCTTGGACATTTCTTGCAAGCAATAATTTTTTTATTTAGGCTTTCTAAGTTAGTTTTCATAATTTTGGCGATCCCGGAGGGAATCGAACCCCCAACCCTCAGTTTAGGAAACCGAT
>VTPP01000043.1 GCA_008638225.1 Pelagibacteraceae bacterium | reverse complement strand
ACTCTAGTCAGCAAAATACAACTGCAAAGTCAGAAACTACAACAGGCGCAAAACAAACTAATAATAAAGGAAATATTGATTTTGTTATAGATCGTTTAGATATTCCGCAAATAGATGTTTCTATATTAGCAAAAGATTTTGAATTTAGTAAAAATATATCTTTAGATAAAATGACTTTTCAAAACGTAGGAAATGTTAAAAATTCCAATCACTACAAGGATGTCATGTCCATGATTGTTATGAATATTGCTGTTAAAATTAATAACGAGGTTATAACTAGCAATCTTAAAAAAAAGTTCGAAGCCAAAGTAAAAAATTTATTAAGTAGCGATAAACTAAAATCAATAATAGGCAAAGACCCAGATAAAGTTATTAAAAAATTAGAAAAATTATTTAAATAGATTGCTTGATTTGTTCGAACACGTGATCTGCTGAAATTTTATTCATAGCAAGCGACCCGTGACCAACAATACCTATTCCAGCTGGTAAAATCGGCGTAATTTTTTTTGCATAATCAGCGTAATTTGCGGGGGTGTCCCCAAAAAGACCATAGGATAAAATACCAAGTCCTGCACATAAATGCATAAACCCAGTATCATTACCGATGTAAAGCTTTGCACCATCAATTAGATTTATTGCTTCATTAATTTTTTTATTACATAAAGAAATAATTTTGACATCAGACAATGTCTCTATTAGCTTTGCAGCAATTTCTTGCTCCTGCTCTCCTCCTGCTAATAAAAAATTACATTTTTTAAGTAATTTTATTTTATTAATTAATTCTATAAAATTTTGAGTTGGCCATTTTTTAGTTGGACCACTCCCGCCAATTCCAATGATAATATTATCTGATGATTGTGTAGTATTTGATCTATATATTTTGTATGGAAATTCTAAATCTTTTTTATTTAACCATTCAGAGCAAGAGCTTCTTGATTTTTCAACTATATTTTCATTTTTTTTTAAGATTCCATATGAAAAAGTTTTTTTTACACCTGAAATCTTGCAAATGATGGGGTAACGAACACCATAATGGAAAATGTAAGCTTTGTCATAATGGTTGCTTTTAATAAATTTTAATAATTTAAAATTAGAATTATTATAATCTTCTAAATAAAAAATATTCTTAATGTAAGGGTCATAAGCCAGAGTGTCTTTTGCAAATGTTCTTTTTTTAGTAAGAAGATCAATTTGAAATTTCTGATTGTGCGTTGCTATTTCATGGATTGGAGGTAAAAATACGCATAAGTCACCAATACCAGGCCGCGTTTGAATTATGAGAATTTTCATAGATTAATTAATATAGACCACAAGTAGATTAAATAAATTACTTATTTTCTATAAAATTTTTCCTATATTTGTTATTAAAATGACTAATTGGTTTTACTATTATGGAAATTAGAAAAAATATTTTTAAAAAAAAAATTAAAAACCTAGACAAGCAGATTGGAATTTGGAGCTGCCTTTCTAACAATACGGTTGCTGAAATATTATCAGTTGTTGGATTTGATTGGATTGTCATTGATATGGAGCATTCTCCAAACGATATTCAAGAAGTACTAACACAACTTCAAATCATACAAGGTTTTTCTTCCGAGCCTGTAGTACGAGTTCCATGGAATGAACCTGTAATGGTAAAACGAGTTCTTGATATGGGAGCTCAAACTATTTTATTTCCATTTGTAGAAGATGAGAAAGAAGCTTTGGCTGCTGTACAGTCAACTAGATATCCTCCAAAAGGTATACGAGGAGTCATGTCAGCTGCAAGAATGAATAAATATGGAACGGTGACTGACTATTATAATAAAGCTGAAAATGAAATTTGCGTGATCGTTCAGTGTGAAACTAAAAAAGCAATAGATAATATATCGAAAATTGCTTCTGTCGAAGGGATTGACGGTATTTTTCTTGGGCCAAGCGATATCTCTGCTTCCATTGGAAAAATAGGAAAATTTGAAGACGAAGAAGTTCAATCTTTAATAATGCAAGGACTAGAAAGTTGTAAAAAAAATAATAAGCCAGCCGGTATTTTGACAGCTAAAAAAGACTATGCACAAAAATATATAAGAGATGGATTTACTTTTGTTGCTGTTAACAGCGATACAAATTTAATTGCAAGAAGTGCCGAAAACTTGTTAAAAGAATTCAAGTAATTATTCGCGCAATCACAGGAAATGAAAATCCAAATTTTTATAGACACTATTTGTGGATGGTGTTTTATTGGCAGTCAAAGACTTCAGTCAGTTTTGCATAAATTGAGAGATGATTATGAAATTATTTATGTACCATTCCAATTAAATCCACATATGCCCTTGGAAGGAATGAACCGCGTTGATTATGTAACCAGTAAATTTGGTAGTATAGAAAACGCTCAGGACATGTATGACAACATGGTGCAACAAGCTAAACAAGAAAATTTACAATTTAAATTAGAAAAGATTAAGAGGACACCCAATACAGTTCTTTCGCATATTTTAATTGATCTAGCCAGACATACCAATAAACAAAAAGAAATTGTTTTTGAAATTTTCGCTAATTATTTTATTGAAGGAATGGATATAGGAGACATGAACAATCTCATTAAAATTGGCACAAATCATGGTATTAAAAAGGATATACTGATTAGTGAATTTCAATCAAAAAAAAGCAGAGAAAAAGTGGAACGAATGGATACAATTGGCAGAAAAATGGGAATAACGGGCGTGCCATTTTATGTATTCAATGAAAAAATTTTGATTTCCGGTGCTCAACCGCAAGATGCTCTATTAAAAGCAATTGAAGACTCAAAATGAAAAAAATAAAAAAAAGAAAAGGAAAAATAATTAATAAGAATAAAACCATCAATATTAAACCTCAAAATAAAAAGAGAAATAAAATACAAAATAATAATAAAAAAATTATTATCAAAAAAAAATTAAAGAAAAAAACCACAGTAAAAAAAATAAAAAAAAAAAAAAAAAAAAAAAAAAAAAAA
>VTPP01000020.1 GCA_008638225.1 Pelagibacteraceae bacterium | reverse complement strand
ATTTTTAATGCTTCTGCTGCTTTGCTGTTTGATGTTGAAAACACACTGAACATGATAGCAACAAGTGCTGAAGCAAATACTTTTGATGTACTTATTTTCATTTTCTCTCCTTGTTTTAGTTAATTACTTTTTTGTAAAATTAATAACTGTTACCGTTTTGTAACAATTTGAGGTGGGTTATATATTGCTAAAAAAGATTGGCTATAATGTTTATTTTGGATATCTAATTTTTGCATGGATCTATTTAGAAGGATTCAAGCCTGTTATTAAACTCTTTGATCACTTCTAATAGCTTGCTGCCTTTATCTGTTAATTCTATACCCCTGATATTTCTTTTAAATAATTTGTAACCAATAACTTTTTCTAAACTAATAATATCTCTACTCAATGTTGATTGAGATTTTTTTAATTCTTTGGACGCTTTAGTAAAACTTTTATAAGCCGATATATTTTTAAAACTTTGTAATCGTCGCCAGTCCATAAATTGAAATTATCTCCGTTCCTATCTAAAAGAATAACTATCTTTACTAGTCTGCTATGCAGTGAATGAATAAAAAAAATAGGCCCGTATGATTTGATACGGGCCTATTAATGTAATTAACTTGGGAGGTAATTAATCTCTTATTGCGTAAGCAACTACTCCGATTTCAGCAACGTCTGTGCCTTTTTTCTGAGCTTCATCGCTAATTCTGATGCCGATTGTAACTTTTAAAATGGACCAGATGATAAGTGATGCAACAAACATGAAGGCAACAACTGAGAATGTTCCTAAAAATTGAGTTGCAAAAGTAGTGTCTGCATTAGTAATTGGCACTGCTAATGTTCCCCAAATTCCTGCGAATAAGTGAACTGGAACAGCTCCAACAACATCATCAATTTTCAATTTTTCAAGAACTGTTGAACCAATCACAACAATAGCTGCACCGATTCCGCCGATACAAATTGCAGCAAAAGGACTTGGTGCTAAAGGTTCTGCAGTAATAGCTACTAAACCACCTAACGCTCCGTTCAACATCATCACCACATCTGTTTTTCCGCCGATTACTCTAGTAATCACAGCGTTAACCAACACGCCAGCACATGCTGCTAAATTAGTATTGATAAAAATAGTAGAGATAGATTTTGCATCATCAAATGTTCCTAATGCAAGTTGCGATCCACCATTAAATCCGAACCAACCAAACCACAACACAAACACACCAAGCGTTGCTAAAGGAATAGAAGACGCTGCATAAGGAGTTAAGTGAGCACCTTTTACAAATCTTCCAAGTCTAGGTCCAAGCACGATTGCACCAGCTAAAGCTGCCGCTCCGCCTGCTGCGTGAACTAGAGTTGATCCAGCAAAGTCTGAGAATCCTTTTGCAGATAACCAGCCACCGCCCCACTGCCATCCCATTTCAATTGGGTACAACACACCGCATAAAATTGCCGTGAACAAAAAGAATGGCCAAATTTTAATTCGTTCTGCCAAAGTTCCAGAAACAATGGAAGCTGTAGTTGCGCAGAATACCATCTGGAAATACCAGTCTGATCCTGCTGCATAAGTATCTTTTGTAAAATCAGTTCCGTCCGACCATGGAGAAAAACTTCCTATGAAACCACCTTCAGGTATTCCATACGCTAAGTTATATCCGCATAGCCAAAACATAATTCCAGCAATTGCATATAGAGCTATATTTTTTGCTGCAATCGATGACACACTTTTTGAAGTCACCAATCCGCACTCTAACATTGCAAATCCTGGGGCCATAAACATTACTAGAAAGCCACAAACCAAAAATAACAAAGTATTAAAAATAAATGTTGTTTCGGCGTTTACTGTAGATTGAGCTTCTGCAGCAAAAGATGGACTTACAAAAAGTAATGAAAGTATTGCTAAAAGCAACACACCTGTTTTTTTCATTATTTATATCTCCTTAATTGATTAATGAAATAAGCATAGACCTCGTGTTTTAAAAAAAGCATAGCTAAGAATCCCTGTCAGCTATGTATGTTGTAGATATCTAAAAAAGGAATAGCGGCTATGCGTTTTCTAAGAAAGAGCGGTGTGCTTCAATTTAACTAACAGGGGACACTGACAAGAAAAAACTAAAGCACACTCAGCAAATCGTTACTGCTATTCGTTTCAATTGCAAATTGCTTTATTGGGGAATCGCGTAATACGATTCTTATTTTAAGGTTTCTAATGCTTGTTTTATATAAGCTTCTCTTAAGGACTTTGTAAAAATACCAATTTTTCCATTATTTATTTTATAATCATTAATTTTTACAACGCCTGTTACAAAAGCGGTTGCTGAAGTAATAAAAGCCTCATCAGCATTTTCTGCTTCTGTGACTGTAAATTGTTTAGGCACCACTTTATATTTTAACTGTTCCGCGACCTTCATAACCGCCTGTCTAGTAATTCCTTTTAAAATTAAATTATCTGCTTCTCTTGTGTAAATATTTTTTCCTTTAATAATCCAAGCATTGTTTGAAGATCCTTCCATCACATATCCATTTTGTGTCATCCAAGCATCATCAGCTCCTTTTTTCAAAGCCTCAGTTTTTGCAATAGATGGATAGAGAAGTTGAATAGTTTTTATATCACAGCGTTTCCATCGTAAATCATCGAGCGTAATTACAGTTATGCCTTTTGTTGCAGTTTCATTTTCAATTAATTTTTTTTTTTGAGTAAAAGCAGCAACTGTTAATTTTGTCTCAGAAGATGGAAAAGCAAAGTCTCTTTCCGCAATACCCCTGCTCACTTGTAAATAAACAATACCTTCATCTATCTTATTAATAGAAACTAATTTTCTATGAAATTCTAAAAATTCATTCTCATCTATTTTGGGTCCATAATTTAATTCCAGCATAGATCGCTGTAATCGTTTCATGTGATTATCAAAATCAACTAGCTTTCCATTAAGTACAGATGTTACCTCATAGACCGCATCTGAAAATAAAAAAGCTCTATCAAAAATAGAAACTTTTGCTTCCTGCTCAGCAACATACTCTCCGTTTACATAAACAATTCTCGTCATAAATATGATTTAGGCTGATTTGGTATTTTGATTTAATGCTTGCTTAGATAGGAAATTATTCATGTCTGTAACATTAAAATTATGACTCTTATTATAGTCTATATTTGTTTGTGTGTAATCAGTTCTAAAATGAGTTCCTCTACTCTCATTTCGTTGTATAGCGGCATAAGTAATGAGTCTTGATATTAGAATCATATCTTTTAATTTTGCTGACAAATGTTCCGATTCCCTTTCTATTCGGTCAAACTCTATAAATGCTTGGAGCAAACTATTTTTACTTCTTTCCAGCCCAACATTTCTTGTCATATTTGATCTTAGCTGCCAGATATATTTTTTTGCTCTAATCTTGCTGATAGTTTTTTCTTTTGGAAAATAATTTGCAATATCAACTCTTTGTAATTTAGTTTGCTGAATAGGATTTGCATTTATGGTTTCAGCAATTTTTCTTGCAAAGACAAAAGCCTCAAGCAAAGAATTACTAGCTAGTCGATTTGCACCATGTGCTCCGGTTGAGCTTGTTTCTCCGCAAGCCCACAATCCTTGTACTGAAGTTTGTCCTGTAAGATCTACTTTTACTCCGCCCATATGATAATGAGCTGCTGGAATGATTGGTATTAAGTCTTTTTCTGAGTCTATATTTGCTTTAGATAAAAATTCATAGGCTGTAGGAAACATTGTTTTAAAAGAATTTTTTTTAAAATGTCTACAATCTAGAAAGGTTGATCTGCCTTTTTCCTTTTCTCTAAAGATTGCTCTTGCAACAACATCTCTTGGGGCAAGTTCTTTATCTGGATGAACGTTGTTCATGAATCTATGTCCATGTTCATCGACTAAATAAGCGCCTTCTCCCCTGATGGCTTCTGTTAATAATGGTGCTGGATCTAATCCAATATCAAGCGCAGTGGGATGAAATTGAACAAACTCCATATCACTTAACAGTGCGCCAGCACGTGCAGCCATGGCAATTCCTTCTCCATAAATGTCACGAGGATTTGTTGTATAAGCGTAAATACTTCCTATGCCACCTGTTGCCAGTACCACATTTGGAGCTTGTAAAAAAATAAAGTTATCGACTGTTCCTTGCTTATTAATATGTCCGACAATTCCCTCACATGCATTATCTTTTTGAACAATGTGATCAACTGATACATCTTCCACAAAAGTAATATGCTCTTGAGATTGGGCATATTTTATTAATTTTTCTACAATAAACTTTCCTGACTGATCTCCATTAATTTTTAATACTCTTCTTTTAGAATGAGCGGCCTCAATCGATAAATAAAAATTATTGTCTTTATCTTTATCAAATTGAATATTTATTTTTTCTAAAAATCTAACTATTTCTAAAGCTTCTGAGGTAATCATTCTTACGGCATCTTCATTATTTAATCCTGAACTTGCCTTGATAGTATCGGCAAAATGGATATCTGGATGATCATCTGTTCCAACTGCTGCGGCTATTCCCCCTTGTGCCCATGCACTAGAAGACATCTCACCTAATTTTTGTTTAGTGACCAAAGTAACTTTGCGTGGATACAATGAAATAGCAACCATCAATCCAGAAATTCCGGAACCAACTACAACAACGTCTGATTTATATATACTTTCCATTTGGATTTAGTTTGTTATAGATATTTATAAAATAAATTAAAATAACTTTTTAACCCATGAAACAATTTGTCTTTTTTATTTGCATATTATTCCTGACTATAAATCATGCTCAAGCTGCAGGATCTGATTCTGCACCAGAAGTTGCAAAACCATCTTCCTATAAAAAAGTATTATCTATGATTAAAAAAGAACAATTCGCGGACGCCATCACAGAGTTAGAAAAAATTTTAACAAATACAAATTATGCAAGCGATCCTGATATTTTAAATCATTATGCGTATTCACTGAGAAAAACACAAAATCTAATAAAAGCGGAGGAGTATTATAAAAAAGCTTTATCCATTGATCCCGGTCACCGTGGAGCTTTAGAATATATCGGCGAACTATATGTTGATACCAAACGATTAGATCTTGCAAATGCGACCTTAAAAAAATTAGAAAATTGCAGATGCGAGGAGTATGCCGAGCTTAAAAGCTATATTAATAAGTAAATATCTCTAATAGTTATTTAAAAATTTTATTAATTTATTTTTACTTTTTTTGCGAAGACTCTGCTAACCGTAATACACATTCTCCAAATTTTTCAGTCTTAGGTGTAAAACCAAGCTCTTCACACTGTTTTTTGTAAATATCTAAATTATTTTTATTAGGTTTTGGCTGTGTGATTATTGGACTGGGAGTATCACTACCCACTTCTTTTAATATTTTAGCAAATTCATAACGTTTAAAATTTATAAATTTGATATTACATTTCTGCTCTCCAGAAATATTTATTTGTTTTCCGCTTTGTGTTCTTAAGTTTTTAACTTTAGTTTCGCTGCAGTGATCTAAAATAGTTTTAGCAAAATTATCTAAAGTTATGCCCTCATCATCAATCACTGGCATTTTTAACTCCTCACATTTTTTTAAAACATTAAATAGTTTACTAGAATCGTTCCCGCACTTTGCGTCACGATCTGCAAACACATGATGCCTGCTATTATAAACATGATAATTTAATTGGACTTTCCCATCAATTTGCATTTCTTGCGAGAGCAAAGCTAAAAATTTTGGCTTAAGACTTAAATGCTCTTCCAAAGTATACCAATACGTTTGCACGCCTGTGTAGTCATCAGAATATGCGTCTAATTTATTATATCCTAAATCAACAAGTTTTTGATAATCATCTTGGCTTAATCTGGTCGCAGCGTTTGATGAGTTTGCTGATGACAATAATAATACAAATAAGAATAATTTTAATACTTTCATAACCAATAATTACTAAAATTATTTTGTAACTTTGTCTTTAATTTCTTTAGATTTAGTTTTGGCTGTTTCAGCTATAGCTGCCGCTTTATCTTTTGCTGACTGAGAAATTTCACTTCCCTTAGTGGCTGCTTTATTAAAAAATTCATTAGTTTTTTCTGGACCAGCGCCAGCAGCTAAACCTATTAAAAATACTGCAACAAAAAACATAATAAATGATTATATGCTCTTTAATAATTTTTTACCAAGGGATTTTTTTTCCATCCCAATTAAAAAAACTGCCAGTATCCTGTGATTTTAGATTTACTAAAATTTGTATCATATTCTTGGCGGACTCTTCTGGGGATTGGATGGTAAGTCCTTCTTTTTGAAATGGTTTAGATAATTTACTAGTAACTGTTCCAGGATGCATCGATACACAAATCGCTTTTTTATTTTTCATACTTAGTTCAATAGAAGCTGTCTTAATAAGTTGATTTAATGCGGCTTTCGATGCCCTATAAGAATACCACCCACCATACTTATTATCTGCAATAGATCCTACTTTTGCCGATAAGGATGCAAACACCGACTGCTCTTCAGAATCTAGCAGAGGAAAAAAATGCTTTATTATAAGTGCCGGCCCAAAAGTATTAATTTCAAAATTTTTTTTTAAAAAAGATAAATTAATTTGTTTGTAAGTTTTTTCTGGCATTTGATTATTTTGTTCATCGTGCAATATGCCTGTTGCATCAAATAGTAAGCAAATTGGTTTTCCTAACGATTTAATAAACATAGCCGCCTGCTCAATACTCGCTTCGTTAGTTAATTCCAACCTTGGCTGTGAAGACCGTCCTAACGTTACAACCTGAGAAAATCCTTGCTGCTTTAATTCATTAGCAAGAGCTGCACCAATTGAACCTGTGCCACCAACAACAACAGCAATATTATTTTTATTCATTTAAATGTTCAAAAATAAGCCACAACAAGTATTGTGGCTTATTTGTATTTATTCCAATAATTTAAGCTTTTAATGCTTGATCTATATCAGCAATAATATCATCCGCATGCTCAATTCCAATCGATAACCGAACATAACCTGGCGTTACACCTGCTGCTAATAAATCTTTAGCACTTAATTGAGAGTGAGTAGTGCTTGCTGGATGGATTGCTAAAGATCTAGCGTCGCCAATGTTGGCAACATGGTACAAAAGTTTTAAGTTATCAATAAACTTTTTACCAGCTTCTAATCCACCTTTAATTTCAATACCCATTAAAGCTCCGCTTCCACCTTTTAAATATCGTTTGGCTCTTGCTCCAATTTCCCCGTCATGCAAAGTCGAGTAAATAACTCTTTCAATTTTATTGTGTTTAAGTAAAAAGTTTTTTACTTTTTCTGCATTTTCACAATGTTGTTTCATTCGCAAAGCCACCGTTTCTAAGCCTTGAATAATTTGAAATGAGTTAAAAGGACTAATTGCAGACCCTAGATCTCTCAACAAAACTACTCTTGCTCTTATGGCAAATGGAATATTGGCACCAGTTAATTGAGGTACTGCATCTCCCCAGACTGCTCCATGATAGGACATATCTGGTTGCCAAATATTAGGTTGTCTTGCTTTATCAGCTGACCAATCAAAGTTTCCAGAATCAACAATAATTCCTCCAATACTTGTACCATGTCCTCCAATAAATTTGGTTAGGGAATGCATTACAATTGCAGCGCCATGCTCAAATGGTCTGCAAATTACTGGACACGCTGTATTATCCAAAATCAAAGGAACGTTTAATTTTTTTCCTATGTCTGCAACTTCTTGAATTGGAAAAACTCTTAAAGAAGGATTAGGTAAAGTTTCAGCGTAATACAATCTGGTTTTACTATCTGTTAATTTAGCAAAATTTTCAGGATCTTTTGGATCGGCATATCTAACTTCAATGCCCATTGCCTTTAAAGTATTGTTAAATAAATTTACTGTACCACCATATAAATCAGTTGATGCTACAAAGTTATCTCCCGAATTACATAAATTCTGAACTACAAATGCTGAAGCTGCTTGGCCGGAACTAACACAAACTGCCGCTAATCCTCCCTCTAGTGCTGCAACTCTTTCTTCCAGCACGTTCGTGGTTGGATTCATAATTCTTGTATAAATATTTCCAAATTCTTTCAGTCCGAATAAATTGGCTGCATGTTCTGCAGAATTAAATTGGTAAGAAGTTGTTTGATGAATAGGAACCGCGACCGAAGTAGAGCTTTCATCTCTTCTCCACGAACCTCCGTGTATTGCTATAGTTTCTGGATGTTTACTAGATGTTGTCATATATTTACCCTTTCCTCATTTAGTCAGTTATTCGACTTTAAGAACATACCTATTTGGAAGTTCCGCTTTAGCTGTATATCAGTCCGCAAGCTGTATCAAATCGACTACAAAGTTATATTTAAAGAATGTGTGATTTGCAACCCATCAAAAAGTGATTGAATTTAAAAAAATTAATTACAAAAAATTTTGTTTTAATCCCGTATAATTGTGATTTGGCTTTATAGTTATCTCAATATTAAATTTATTTTTTTTAGTTTTTAATAAATTTTTAGTAATTCGTTCATAAAAACTAATAAATTTTTTTAATTGTCCATCATCCATTCGCTTATGTTTTGGAATGCCCATTTCTTGTTTTTTTCTATATTGAAAAACATACTTAAAGCTTGGTATCCGTAAAAAAATAGAACAATGAGACTTGCTGTAAATAGTTTTAAAATATTCTTTACTTTTTTTATTAACAAACTTTCTCCATTGAAGTTTTTGATCGTGTTTTTGTTCCATAGAATTAATCGGTTTTTTTAATGTTGCTAAGTTCTCCCCTTGATAATTAATGCACCACCCCTCTAAAATAAAAACATCATAAGGGAACTTTAGTAAGTGAAATTGGGATGGCAATAAATCATCTTCGGCTTTAGAAAATTTAGGTAATTTATAAGTACATTTTTTATTATTTAAAAAAATGTTCAAAACATCTTTTAAATATTTTAGATTATGCGTTCCTGGCACTCCTCTTGTTTGCAGTAAAGGGGATATTTTTTTAGATAATTGTAATCTATCTTTTTTGCCAAAATAAAAATCATCAATGGATAAAACTAAAACTTTTAATTTTTTTTTTGTTAACTCTTTTTTAATTACTCCTGTAAATGTTGTTTTGCCTGATCCTTGTGGTCCTGATACTAGACAAAATAAATTTTTTCTTGTTCTTTTTTTTTCGAGCAATTGCTGGGTTGCTTCACGTACTATGTTTTTGTAATTTTGATTAAACACTTACTTAATGCAATTTTGGCTTTTGAATTTTTCTACGATATCTGTTTTGGGATTTATATAGAACTCTCTGCTGCATGTAATTAGTAAATTTTTCTTATTATATACATAAACTTTATAAGGAGATTCTAAGTTTATAGTATCAGGTTCTCCAAACTTATTTTTTACGGTATCACTTTTTGCTCCCAAAAATTTAGATAAAATTTTATTTTCTTTCTCTGTTGTCTCGCTAACTTTCTTATCAATAGTTTCGCAATTACTAAGCAAAAAAAATAAAAATATGCAGATACAAAATTTTATTATGTTCATTCGCATGGAAGGTTGTTGGCTTTCCAGCCTTTTTCTTGAATGGCTGGAGATCCCTCAAAACCATCGGATATATTAATTGCCTCATAGCCGAGATCTTTAATAATTTCTGCAGCGCGCATAGATCTAGCGCCACTTCTGCAAATGCACATAATAGTTTTTGATTTATCAATCTTTAAGTCCAAAAATTGTTGTTCAAAATCTTCATTGAGAATTCTTTGCTCGCCTATTTGATAAGATAAAAAATGAGCTTCAATTCCTAGTGCCGCAGGTGCAGGTTTTCCTATTAGCTTCCATTCCTGATCTGTCCTAACGTCCAAAAGAACCGCATTACTATTTTTTGCTAAATATTTTTTTATTTCTTTTGAAGGTAACTCTAATATTTCACTCATATTAAAAAGAAGTATAACAGATAACCAAACAGATTATGAAGTATGATTTTATAATAATCGGGAGCGGAATTATTGGTTTAACTCTTGGTTTTAAACTAAAAAAAAAACACGCTAATTCAAAAATTCTAATACTAGATAAAGAAAGAGATTCCATTCAGCATGGATCAGGTAGAAATAGCGGAGTTATTCATAGTGGTATTTACTACAATCCTGGATCATTAAGAGCAACGCTCGGGGTTAAAGGTGGAATAGAATTAAAAGAATATATCAAATCTAAAAAACTATGGATTGATGAATGTGGAAAATTACTAATTCCCACTTCAGAAAATTCTTTTCATAATACTGAAAATTTATTTCAACGAGGTATAGATAATGGAGTTGTAGTAAAAAAACTAAACGGCCAAGAGGTCAAAAATTTAGAGCCTAACATTAATACAAAATTTAATATTGGACTTTTAATCCCTTTTACTTCCGTTGCTGATCCAAAAGAAGTTTCTAAATCTTTATTGTTTGATTTGCAGCAAATGGGAGTTGATGTTTTTTATAATGAAGAAGTAGTAACCATTGAGGAGGAGGGAAAAGTTATTTGTACTAAGTTTAATAAATATACCTGCGAATATTCTTTTAACTGTGCAGGTTTACAATCTGACATCGTTGCAAAAAGTGCTGGCTTAGAATTTAGATACAGCTTTTTACCCTTCAAAGGCAAATACTGGAAAATAACAGATCCAAATTTTAAATTAAAACATTTAGTATATCCCGTACCAGATCTACAATATCCTTTTTTGGGACTTCATAGTTCGCATAAACGTGATGGAACTTTTTATATCGGGCCAAGCTCTACTCCTGTATTTGGTAGAGAGCATTATCATTGGAACAACAAATTAAAATTTATGGAAGCGATTTCTTTGGCTTTTAGTTTTGCTTTTAAAATCTTAAAAAATGAGAACAAACTTAGATCTCTAGCTATACAAGAAGCTAGATTGTTAACTAAAAATGGTTTTGCAAATGAAATGAAAAAACTGCTTAACAATATTTCATCCGACAATATAAAACCATCTCTGGAAAAAATTGGAATTCGCTCTCAAATTTTTGATCCTTTGTCCAAAACTTTGGTGAATGATTTTGTTGTTATTAATCAAAAACATGCCACTCACGTATTAAACGCTATTAGTCCTGCTTGGACTGCATCTTTTGCTTTTGCCGATCACTTAATCAAACTTGCAAAATTATAAGTTTTTATCTGTACTATGACTAGATTTTATCTAGTGTGCATTACATGTATACAATTTCTACAATCTTTACGTCGGTCTGCTTAATTTTATATTTATTACTTTCTGTAAATGCCGCAATGACAAGACGCAGATCTGGACTTGCGATTGGTGAGAAAGATAATGAAAATCTTGCAAGAGCAGTGCGGGCTCATGGCAATTTTTCTGAATATACTCCTCTATTTCTAATTTCTTTTGTTCTTTTAGAGTCAGTTCAGGCTTCTTCAAATTACCTTATATTGGTGGGACTTTTTTTCTTATTGGGGCGTATTTTCCATGCTTATAGCATGTTTTCTAGAAAAGAATTATTCAGAGCTTTAGGAATGATCTTAACTTTTGGTCCTTATTTGGCAAATATAATAAATTTGCTAATTGTCTATTTTAAATAAAAATTTAAAATCTATAATATCATGAGTATAGCTCCATCCAATTTCTATGACTTTAACTACGATAGTTTAAATCAATATATTCTAGATCGATTTTCCATTGACCAAAAAAAATGTGGAATGCGAACTAATCAACTATGGAAGTTTGTATATAAAAAAGGGCTTCACAACATTGCCCAATTTTCCAATCTTCCTTCTGACCTAAAAACAAATCTAGAAAATAATTTAAGTTTTAAGCGAGTAGAAATCTCAGAAAAAAAAATATCTAATGATGGTACGATAAAATGGCTGATTAAACTCATCGATAATAACTTAGTTGAAACAGTATTTATCCCGTCCGATAATAGAGGAACGCTATGTATTTCTTCACAAGTAGGTTGCACATTAAATTGTAAATTTTGTCATACCGGAACACAGATGATGGTTAGAAATCTATCTACAAGCGAAATTATCAATCAAATTTTAATTGCCAAAGACGAACTAAAAGATTGGGGTTCACAAAAAAAAATAACTAACATTGTATATATGGGGATGGGCGAACCCTTTTATAATTATGATAATGTTAAACAATCAGTTGCTATTTTAAGAAATAATCATGGTCTAGATTATTCAGCAAAAAAAATAACTGTTTCTACTGCAGGTGTCGTGCCTGAAATTATGAATGCGGCTAAGGAAATTCAAACTTATTTAGCTCTTTCTCTGCATGCACCAAATGATGAATTGCGTGAAAAAATTATGCCGATTAACAAAAAATATAAAATTAAAGATCTGATAGAAAGCTGTGCCTATTACGCAAAAGTGAATAAAGAAAAAATATTTTTAGAATATGTTTTGCTAAAAAACATAAATGATAGCCTTGATTGTGCCAAGCAATTGATAAAATTAATGAGTAAATTTCCTTGTAAACTTAATTTAATAGAATTTAATGCATGGCCCGGAGTGTCCTACGAACCGTCTTCTCCAGATGTAATTCAACAATTTTACCAAACCATTAAAAAATCTGGCCATATTGTAACTTTAAGAAAATCTCGAGGTGAGGATATTTTGGGCGCCTGCGGTCAGTTAAAAACTGAAAGTGAAAAAAAAAGAAAATCCTTGTAAACGATCGATTTTGGTCAAAGTGACACGATTCTAAAAAATCACAATATTAACATAAAGTAATACTGGTGTTGCCGTAAATAAGGGATATAACCCAGCGTCCTTAAAGCATGATAAAAAAAATGACCAACAAAATTACAAAAAGAAAAAATTCTGAAAGAATTATTAAAATTAAAAAACGCATTTTAAAAGAGTCTTCTAATTTGGAGCAAAATTATAAGACTACTTTCAAAGATATAAAAAAATATTTTAAAATTTTTAATAAGGCATGGTTTAACGATCAGCTTAATCCATTTAATGATGTACAGATCAAAAAAATGAATGGCTGCTGGGGCCAGTGTGTAGAAGATTATTCAACCAGAAAAGGTACGAAATTTTTCTGCTTAGAAATGCAACAATTATATCCAAATAAAAAAGAGTTTTTAACAACTCTTGGTCACGAAATGATTCATTTGTGGCAACAGACAATAAAAAAAGATACGGGCAATCACAATTCTTTATTTTATAGTTTCAAACCTAAATTTAAAAAATACGGCTTAAGTCTTTAGTATTACAATCAAACAATAGTTTGTAATCAAAGACTAATTTTATTTTCACTTAAAATATGATAATTAATAAATATGCCAACTTTTGATGTAGTAAGTAAAATAAGTTATCAAGAATTAAATAATGCTCTTTCTAACTGCTTGAGAGAGGTAAATACAAGATACGACTTCAAGGGATTAAATATTACAATCGAATTTAAAGAAAAAGAAAAAGAAATTATTACTGTTGCACCAGATAATATGAAGCTTAAACAAATTAATGATTTGTTCACTGGTCATCTTGTGAGAAGAAAAATAGATCCAAGAATTATAAAAATAAAAGGAGTGGAAGATGCCACTGGAAATTCAAAACGGCAAACTATTGAACTACAAGAAGGCATTGATCAAGACAGCGCTAAAAAAATAATTACAGGAGTAAAAGCTTCTAAAATTAAAGTTCAAGTTAAAATTCAAGGAGATGAATTAAGAGTGGATGGAAAAAAGAGAGACGATCTTCAAGAAACCATGCAATTAATTAGAGGAATAGATATCGGAAGACCTGTAGAATTTACTAATTTTAGAGATTAATATGAGTAAGCGTTATTCTGGTAAATCTGGAAAAGATCGAAATTTCAATAAAAAACCTAAACTTTCTAGACAAGCAAAAAGAAAATTAAAGAAAAAATAAATGGCCAAATTTGTGGTGGTTGAGGGCAATCACCTTGACCCTAATGATATTAAAAGTTTATTACCAGAGACAAAAGTTATTCACGGACCTTTTATAAGAGAAGAAGATGCTGATAAATTAGCTAAAAAGTTAATTCAAAAAAATATCGATAACTACTACCACCGGGCCTGGGTCGTTCAGAATTAAAATTTACTGACTAAATAATACCAGGCGTAAGAAACAATCACCGCTGGTACCCCACTATATAAAGTTGCTAATATCGCTGCTTTTGGAGAAATGACTATTGCTGGAAATAAAGCGTCACCATCATTTGAAATTGCGTTTCCTATTTGAGCTGCCATTGGAATGTGGCCACCGATGTAGAGTGTTGTGATTAAGATTTGTGGACCACAACCAGGTATGAACCCCACTAAAATTGCAACCAATGGTACAAGTGGTCCCAAAAAAGATATACGCTCAAACATTGAACCACCCGTAAAATAATTTATTACATCAAAAGTTAAAAACGCAACAATGACCCAAGCAGTAACAAAACAAGTCAAATCTGTAACTGAAATTGCAGTTTTTTCTTTACACTCGGCAATCTGAACATCAGACGTTGGATTGAATAGCCATATAAATACAGACAACAAAGCACCGGCAAAGCTTATGATAGTCACAATATCATAACCCGAAACAATAAAACTTAATGATTGTCCAAATGCATTATAAATTCCAAAAATAATTCCTGGTATAATTAAAATCATCCATAAGTAATAAAAAAACTTAGGAGTATTATTAACTGTATTTTCCTCAATACTAATTGTCCGCGGTGTGAACTCTGGCGCAATAGATTTTTCAAAAATTTTTGCTATATAGCCAGTAATAATAGCCACTACATACGCTAAGGGTAAAATAATTAATGCTGCTTTAGGTTTTGCAGCAATTAATAAGAATGCGGCGTCCCCCATGGTTGCAACAAGTGTCGTTAGTACTGCGCTGAAAGATATTGCCTTTTTTACATATAGGGTCATGACCATAATCGCACCTCCACATCCTGGCAAAATTCCCAAAAAAGCTGCAATTAAAATATCAAATTTTTTATGTCGGTGTAAAAATGTTTGAAGATCAAAACTAGTTTTTTGCAAAAAATGAAATAAAAAAATAGTGACTGCAACAAAGGAAGTGACAGAAATAAAAGCATTCGATGCTGACTGAATAAAAATATCTCTAGTTGCCTGTATGCTAAAAAGGCCTACAAAAATTAAAAATAAAATAATTTTTGCAAATCTTAGAGTTGGAAAAATTTTTGCTAATTTAAATGCTAATTCAACCATAAAGTATAAATAATGTAGGAAATCATTATATTTTTTTCAAGTGTACAGAGAAAAGAGTGATGGTTCTAGCTGAAAGTGAAGAATGAGAAGATAAAGAAGTTTGGAATATTGATAATTTTATGATTAATAATGTTGCTCATGAATAATATAGAATTACAAAATATTGCAAAAAAACTAGTTAGTGCTTTCAATAATGGAACTTTCATTGCTCCGCTTTCAGATAAATTTACTAAAAATACAAAAAATGCAAAACTATTGCTTCAAGAATGTCAGCCCTTAATTAGCTCACCTATAATTGGCTTTAAAGCTGGTGGTACAGGAAAAGCTGCTTTGAAACAGTGGAATGAACCAGAGCCATTTTATGCTCCCATTTTTAAAAAAAATGTACTGAAAAGTAACGGATCAGTAAAAATTAATAAGTATACTTTAGGAATAGAGCTTGAAGTTTTTTTTCAAATTAAAAAATCTTTTTTTAGTAATAATAAAAAGATAACTGAAAAAAATGTTTCGTCTGTCATAAACTATGTTGGTCCATGTATTGAAATTGTAGGTTATAGACAAAAGAAAAAAGGAGTCACATGTCTTGGTGACTTAATTAGTGATTTTGGAGCAAATGTTAAATTTTTAGTTGGAAAAAAACAAAAATTTAAAAAATTACCTTATGAAAATTTAGCAACTACTTTGTATAATAAAAAAAGTGGACAAACTGCAAATGGTAACACGAAAGCAGTATACGACAGCCCGGTAAAATCTTTAGTATGGCTTTTGAATAAAATTAAAAAAGATGGTGTAAATTTAAATAAAGAATTTTTAGTTTTTACAGGATCAACTGTGGGAGTAGTGCCAATTCAAAAAGCTGGACTTTTTAAGGGAGAAATTAAATCACTTGGATCTGTCCAAGCACAGGTTCGAAACTAACTAGCTTTTTTTTGCTGGCGCTCTTTTTCAAACATTCTAGCTAATCGATCAATTATATAATCAGAAGCTTCAAAAACATTTTTTGGCTTAAATAATTTTGTTTCTGCCAAATCTGTTTTATCTTCAAGACTAATTCTTTTTCTTAATCTTTGTTTTGCATTGTCCCCTTCAATAAATAATAAAATTAAATATTCATCTTCATTTACAGCGTCTTCATTTTTAATGAAGCATTCTCCATTTTCAGCAATTCGGTCCACAAATCGTAGAGGGGTTCTTCTCATCGTTAGGTATCTTTTGTTTATTTGAAAAACAATGGACTTCATATTTCGCGAGTAACGCTCTAATCTATCTACTACTTTTTGTTTTAGTGCTTCTTCAGCTTTTTCAGCTTCAAATATTTTTTTCGCTTCTGCCTTCGCTTGTTTTCTAAGCTCCGCCTCTTTGTGTCGTTCCTCTTTTTTTTTCTCTTTAATGAGCTTGTATTTTTCTCGAATAACAGAAATTCTTTGCTCAACTAATTTAAGACTTTCTCTTAAGACTTTAATTTTTTCTTTTTCTTCTCTTTTAAACTGATTTAATTTTTCTTTTCGTAAACGTTCAGCAATTTTTTCCTGTTTAATTTTTTCTTTTAATGCAATTTTTTCCTCTAAAGCTTTTTGTCTCTCTTTAGCTCTTGCCTCTTTTTCCTTTAACTTTAAAGCAGCTATTTTTACCTTTTCTTTTTCTTTTTTAGCCTGAAGTCTTAATCTTTCTTTTTCTTTTCGTTCTTTTATTTTGATTTTTTGAAGCTCTTTTTTTTCTTTAATTTTCCTTTTTTTTTCTAAAATTACTTCTCTAGCCTTTTGTTTTTTCTCAATAATCAGCTGTCTCTTTTTTTCTTTAGCTAATTGAATGGCTCTTTTTTTCTTAAGTTTCTCTTTTTCTATTTTTCTTTTCTCTAAATATAATTCTAGATTTTTAAGTTTTGAAACAACGAAAGTCTTGAAGCCAAAAATATCTAAAAATGAATTTTTAATTTTATCTAGATACGGTAAAATTTTTCTCTGATAAAAATTTTTTTTCTCTTTTTTTATTTTTAATTTTTTTTTGATTATTTTTTTTGGGACTTTTTTAGTCTTTGGTAGTTTTTTCTTTATTTTTACTTTTGTTTTTATCTTTGTTTTTACTTTAATCTTAGCTTTATTTTTATTTCTTTCCTTTATCTTTTGCTTTGGCTTCTGTTTTATTTTTGTGTTTAAATTTTTCTTCTGCTTAGGTTTGGTCTTTGTGTTTGATTTAACTTTGGTCTTAATTTTATTATTTATTTTTTTTTTAATTATTTTTTTTTTTATTTTTTTTACTGTGGGTTTTTT
>VTPP01000019.1 GCA_008638225.1 Pelagibacteraceae bacterium | reverse complement strand
GGCACAAACCTGAATATTGTAAGTTAATATTAATTGATCCAAAGATGCTTGAACTGTCTATTTATCAAGGAATTCCTCACTTATTGTCACCTGTAATTACGGAGCCAAAAAAAGCTACTGCAGCTCTAAAATGGGTGGTGGGAGAAATGGAAAATAGGTACCGACGAATGACTGAGGAAGGCGTTAGGAATATATCTAGTTATAATGAAAAAATGGGGGAAGACCCAAAAAAAATTATTCCTTATATTGTTGTTATTGTTGATGAGATGGCGGACTTGATGATGATTGCAGGAAAAGAAATCGAAAACTACATCCAGCGACTTGCCCAAATGGCTAGGGCTGCTGGCATACATATTGTGATGGCAACTCAACGACCAAGTGTAGATGTTATTACTGGAACAATTAAAGCTAATTTTCCAACTCGTATTTCATTTCAAGTTACTTCTAAAATAGATAGTAGAACAATTTTGGGAGAACAGGGTGCCGAATTATTATTAGGAAAAGGAGACATGTTATTTATGTCTTCAGCAAGTAGGGTAATTCGAATTCATGGTCCTCTTGTATCGGATGATGAAATAGAAAAAATTACCACCTTCCTTAGATCTCAGGGTGCGCCTGAATATTTAGATGAAGTGACTAAGATCCAAGAAAGTAACGATGAAAATGGAAATACGATAGGGAGCAATGATAAAGACGAATTATTTGATGAAGCAGTTAGGTTAATCAAAATAGAAGGAAAAGCCTCAACAAGTTATTTACAGAGAAAATTACAAATAGGCTATAATAGAGCTGCACGCATTGTTGATCAAATGGAAGAAGCCAAAATCATTAGCCCAGCAAACCATGCTGGGAAAAGAGACATTCTTCCTTCGTAATGATTCAACGTTTTTTTTATATTATATTATTTTATTTATTTTCTTTCTCCGTACAATCTAAAGATAATTCTGAGCTTGCAGAAAAAATTAACAACAAATTTGCAACTATAAAAAATATTAAATTTGATTTTACTCAAAAAATTGGTGACACTGTAGAAATAGGAACTTGTTTTTTAGAATATCCAAAAAAATTAATCTGTAGATACAAAGGAGATGAGCAAAAGGAAATTGTCATTAAAGAAAATACTTTAGCTATCATCAAACGAAAATACCAAAGAGTATATTACTATCGCGTAACCAACTCACCTTTTGCTACTATTTTAGATAAAGAAAAAATAATCAGCCAAATTTCAAATATTAAAAATATATCAAGCAAAAATGGGCTACTAGTGCTGGATTTTTATAATGATGATAAGAGCTCTTATCTTCAATTATTTTTAAATAAAGTTACTCTGGATATCGAGGGTTGGGAAAGCACTGGTTATGATCAGCAAACAACAAGTTTTACTATTAAAAATAGTCAAATTAATATTGATTTTAAAGAGAAATTCGAAATCCCGGACTTTGATTTAGGCAGGAACCAAAACTAATTCTTTTTTATAGATACTCATTCCTCTGGCAATATAATTTCTCAGAGCATTAGGATGATCTAATGTACAGGTATGAACCCAAACACGCTTTGGGCTGTGTTTCCATCCAGTCTCAAGCGCATGCGTAAGAAGATAAGCACCTAATTTTTTACCAAAATAATTTTTAAATATACCAAAGTATGTAATCTCTACTTCTTGTGTATCATCATGATGAAGATATTCATAATAACCAGCAACATCGTCTCCGACATAAGCTGTGTAAAATTTCAACTTTTCATTTTTAAGATAATTATCCCAATCGCTGATACTCCATGCCAAACGATCTTTCCAGTGAAAGTCCTCCCCTATTTTATGATATAAAAACTTACAAAATTGAGGATCTTCTTTTCCTCGTTCTTGGATAGTTAAATTGTAAATACCGCAAACGGAAGGGATTAAGTTTTCTTTATCTTTCATTTCTAAAAAATATCTCTGAACTTTTTTGTCCATACTTATTTTTTTGATAACATTCTTCCTAGAGATTCTCCGCCAACCATATGAAAATGTAAATGTGGAACTTCTTGTCCACCATCAGGTCCGTTATTGGAAATGTAGCGATAACCTTTTCCTTGAACATATTCAGAAACTCCCTCCAGCTTTGAAACTTCTCCGAGAGCCCTAATAAAATCAATAATTTCCTCATTTTTTGCATTTTGAGAGAAATCATCCATATTTACATAAGGACCTTTTGGAATAACCAAAATATGAATTTTTGCTTGGGGATTGATATCTTTGAACGCTAAAGCATGGTCACTTTCATAAATTTTTTGACAAGGAATTTCCCCTCTTAAAATTTTTGCAAAAATATTATTAGTGTCGTATTTCATTTTAACCTCGACTAGATTTTTCCTCTAAACCTGATTGCTTTGTTCTTTTTTTAAGTTCTTCTAATACTTTCTCAATTTTAATATCATTAGACTCCAGCAACACCAATAAATGATAAATCAAATCTGCTGACTCATGAACCTGATTATTGTTATTATTTATAGCATCTTTTAATTCCTTCAATTCTTCTTCAACTTTTTCGATGATTAATTTTTTATTATTTAAAAGTTTATGAGTATAAGACTTTTCAGATGATGATTTTTTTCTGTCTCTAATAGTTTTAACTAAATCCTCTAACGTTTTAAACATAACTATATTCTTACAGAAACACTTTGAGACTTCAAATATTCTTTTACTTCTTTAATAGAATATTTCCCAAAGTGAAAAATGGAAGCTGCTAACACCGCACTAGCTCCCCCTAAAACTATTCCGTCTTTAATATGCTCTAATGTTCCAACCCCTCCAGAAGCAATAACTGGTATTGTTAAATTTTCTGAAATAGTCTTGGTAAGCTCAATATCGTAGCCTGATTTAGTCCCATCTTTGTCCATCGAAGTTAATAATATTTCGCCCGCTCCACTACTTTGAGCTAATTTGGCAAATTCTAAAACATCTAAATTAGCAGACTCTCTTCCACCATGTGTAAAAACTGTCCACTTATTATCTCCAGTTTTTTTTGCGTCAATCGCAACAACAATACATTGTGAACCAAATTTTAAAGCGCTTTCTTTTATAAGATCTGGATTCTTAATTGCCGCTGTATTGATAGAAACTTTATCTGCTCCTGCTAACAATAGATTTCTTATATCTTGAACGGTTCTGACCCCACCACCAACTGTTAATGGAACAAAACAACATTCAGCGGTTTTTTTTACTGTATCTAGTAGAGTATCTCTATTTTCATTTGAAGCAGTGATATCTAAAAAACAAATTTCATCAGCACCACTTTTATTATAAATCGAAGCTTGCTCTACTGGATCACCAGCATCTACCAAGTTTACAAAATTTATTCCTTTTACCACTCTTCCATTTTTTACATCTAGGCATGGAATAATTCTTTTTTTTAACATTATATTTTAGCTAACTCTTCTAAGTTGATTGACTTATCGTATATAGCCTTACCGATAATAACTCCTTTTATTTTTTTAGATTCTTTAATTTGAACAACGTCATTTAAATTTGCCACTCCTCCTGAAGCTATTACAGGAATAGAACTTAGATTTGCTAATCTTATTGTTTCTTTTAAATTTATTCCTTCTTTAGTCCCATCTTTGTCTATGTCAGTAAAAATAATGCTTTTAATTTTAAGATTTTTAATAGTTGTCACAAAATCGTCTACAGATAATTTTGTTTGTTCTTGCCATCCTCGTAAAGCCAAAAATCCATTTCGCACATCTATGCCTACAGATATTTTGTTTGGAAATTTAATACATACCTCTTCTAAAAGTTTTATGTTTGTAACAGCTGCAGTTCCCATTACAATATTTTCAACACCAAGATCTAATACTTCTTCGATATCTTTTAGTGTTCTCATGCCTCCGCCAACTTGGATTTTTAAATTTGTTTGTTCTGCAATTAATTTTATTGAGAGTAAATTTGATTTGCTGGAATCTACAGCTCTATCTAAATCAACAATATGTAAATTAACAAACCCATGTTGTTCAAATTTTTGGGCCTGATTTAAGGGTGAAGTATTAAATATCTCCTGTTTTGAAAAATCGCCTTTATATAATCTTACACACTTGTTATCTCTTAAGTCTATTGCTGGATAAACAATCATACAATTACCAATTTATAAAATTTTCTAAAATTTTTATTCCATTAGTTTGGCTTTTTTCAGGATGAAACTGGGTCCCAAATATATTATCTTTAATAACGGCAGCTGTAATTTCGTCCTGATATAATGTAGATGCAGCAACGTTTATTTGGGTTGATGTAACAAAATGATAACTATGAACAAAATAAAAATGTTTATCATTACTTAAATTTTTAAAAAGTCCGTGATCATTTTTAATTTTAATTTCATTCCAGCCCATATGAGGAAGTTTTAGCTTTAAGTCTGTAATATTTATTTTTTTTACTTCCCCTTTAATCCATCCTAAACCTTTATATCCACCATCTTCGTAACCATAATCAGAAAAAAGCTGCATCCCAACACAAATGCCAAAAATATATTTTTTCTTTTGAATAACAAATTCGTTTAACTCGTCTATTGCTCCGGTCGTTTTGAATAAAGTGTTAGCACACTGTTTAAATGAACCTTGTCCTGGTAAAATAATTTTATCAGACAATTTTATTTTTTTTACATCGGCTATAACCTGAACTTGAGCCGACTTACCTAAATTTAAAGCAGCACGCTCAACCGCCTTAGAAACTGACTTAATATTGCCAGATCCATAATCAAGGATGGAAATAATCATTAAAAACTTAAATTGTGCCTTTGGTTGAGGGAATTATGTCCTTCATTCTCTGATCAATTTCAAAAGCTGATCGTAATGTTTTTGCCAAACCTTTGTAGCAAGATTCAATAATATGGTGGCTGTTATCTCCGTAAATATTTTCTATGTGAAGGGTAATGCCTGCAGCTTGAGCAAACGCTTGAAACCACTCTTTAAAAAGTTCTGTGTCCATCTCACCAAGTTTTTCTACTTTTAATTTTACATTCCAAACCAAATAGGGTCGATTAGAAACATCCAAAACTACTCTGCTTAAAGTTTCATCCATAGGTATCAGGGCGTGTGCGTATCTTTTAATTCCTTTTTTATCACCCAAGGCTTTGGCAATAGCTTCGCCCATTGCAATTCCTGTATCCTCCGTAGTGTGGTGTAAATCAATATGCAAATCTCCCTTAGCTTTAACTTTAAGATCAATTAAAGAATGTTTTGAAATTTGCTCTAACATATGGTCAAGAAATCCGATGCCTGTTTGGATTTCATACTGCCCTGTACCATCTAAGTTTACCTGTACACTAATGCTAGTTTCTTTTGTTTTACGCTCTATGCTTGCTGTTCTCATCGTATATGGTTACTTTATTATAATAAATAAGCTGAAATTTATACCTTGAAGATATAAGTTTTATAACCACATGAGTATTACTAATAAAATAAAGCAAAATATGGACAATACTAATACCAATTGGCACGGCACAACGATTGTTTTAATTAGGAAAGGTAAAGATGTGGTTGTGGCTGGAGACGGTCAGGTGAGCATTGGTAACACTATCATGAAAAGCACCGCTAAAAAGGTAAGAAAAATAGAAGGCAAAAATGTAATAGCTGGTTTTGCCGGATCAACTGCCGATGCTTTTACATTATTCGAAAGATTAGAGGAAAAATTAGAAAAACATGGAGGACAATTAACAAGGGCTGCTGTTGAGTTGGCCAAAGATTGGAGATCAGACAAATTTTTAAGAAGACTAGAAGCCTTAATGGCCGTAGCTGATAAAGAAAAAAGTTTTATTATAAGTGGTAACGGAGATGTGCTCGAACCTGAACATGGAGTAATTGCAATAGGCTCGGGTGGTAATTATGCACTCGCAGCAGCACGAGCTTTACTTGAAGATACAGACAAAACTGCTGAGGAAATTGCTAGAAAATCAATTGAGATTGCATCTGAAATTTGTGTGTTCACTAATAATAATATCACAATCGAAAAATTATAAATGGACGTAGAAAGAAAAATAGTCTCTTTTTCTCCCAGAGAAATAGTATCTGAATTAGATCGTTATGTTATTGGACAAGCTGCTGCAAAAAAAGCAGTAGCAATTGCTTTGAGAAATAGATGGAGAAGACAAGAACTTCCTGCAGATTTAAAAGAGGAGGTGATGCCAAAAAATATTTTAATGGTAGGGCCAACGGGTGTTGGAAAAACAGAAATTTCGAGAAGGCTTGCTAAATTAGCTGAGGCTCCTTTTATTAAAGTAGAGGCAACAAAATTTACAGAAGTTGGTTATGTTGGAAAAGACGTTGAACAAATTATTAGAGATTTAATTGAAATAGGAATAGCTCTTATTAAAGATAAAAAAAGAAAAGAAGTAGAGGCAAAATCTCAACTTTCATCTGAAGAAAGGGTTTTGGATGAACTAGTGGGAAAAAATGCGAGTATAGCCACAAAAGAAAGTTTCAGAAAAAGACTAAGAGCAGGTGATTTAGATAACACCATTATTGAGATTTCTGTTCAAGAAAATCCGACCATGCCCTCATTTGAGATTCCAGGAATGCAAGGAGGTGTTGGAATGGTTAATATTAGCGAAATATTTAATAAAGGAATGGGCGGAAAAAAGAAAAAGAAAAAAATGACCGTAAAAGAGTCATATGAATATTTAATACAAGAAGAAGCTGACAAATTAATTGACCAGGACCAAATTATTAAAGAAGCAAAATTTTCTGTTGAAAATAATGGAATTGTATTTCTTGATGAAATAGACAAAGTCTCAGCTAGAAGCGAGAGATCAGGAGCTGATGTTTCTAGAGAAGGTGTTCAGCGTGATTTATTGCCCTTAATTGAGGGAACTACAGTTAATACAAAACATGGGCCAATCAAGACTGATCACATCCTGTTTATTGCATCCGGTGCATTTCAGCTTGCTAAACCTTCTGATTTACTGCCAGAACTGCAAGGAAGACTACCCATTCGGGTAGAATTACAACCACTCACCAAGGAAGATTTTATTAAAATTTTAAAAGAGCCAGATAACAGCTTAATCAAACAATATATTGGTTTAATGAAAACTGAAAATGTTGATTTGCAGTTCACTGACGATGGCATTGAATCAATTGCTGATATTTCTACACACATAAACTCTACCATTGAAAATATTGGAGCGCGAAGATTACACACCATTTTGGAGAAAGTACTAGAAGATATTAGTTTTACCGCATCTGACAGAAATGGTGAAAAAGTTTTGATTAACAAACCTTATGTAGAAGCAAATCTTGCTAATATCATTAAAGACAAAGACCTATCTAGATTTATTCTATAATTTTTTTAAAGTTACTATCATTGATCCTTCACCTCCCAAAGAAATGGGGCTAGACTCAATTGTATTAATTGATGATGAGTAATTTTTTTTTAGGTATTCTGGAACTGCATAACGCAAAAGGCTAAGATCCTTAGAAACGTATGGATCACTTTCTTTGTTTGAATGAAGTCCTTTACCTGTAATAAGTAGAATTTTTTTAATTTGCTTCTCTTGAGCAAATAAAATGAGGTGATCAATTTTTTCAAAGGCTTCAGCTATAGTATAACCGTGCAGATCTACTCTTAACTCATAACTGGCTATATTTTTCTGCTCATGCTTTGAAGAAAATTGCACATCTTTATCTTCAACTGACTTGGTTTGATTAATAAAATTATTCCAAGTATCTAAATCTTCTTTGGAGATTTTAGTGTTTGGTTTCTTTTCCACTAGACTCTTTTTCAGCAGATAGCTCTGTTAAATACCATGTGGGGTCTTTGGATTTTAAGTCTTTTTCAAAACTCCAAATATCTGTGGTAGTTTTGGTTTTTTCTGGATCTCCCTCAATCACTTCGTTTTTTTCATTTCTCAAACATGTTATTATTTGGCTAATAAAACGAGCTGTAACTTTGTATTTAGTTCCAACATTGTGAACATGATCGATGGAAAATTTTTGTATCCCAATAAAAGTTAAGTCTGATTTTAACTTTTTTGTATTTCGCTCATCAATAATTTTTGCAAAATCTTCATATAATTTTTGTGTAAGTAAAGTTTTTAGTGTAGCTTTATCCCCACTTGCAAAAGAATTGATGATCATTTCATAAGCATATTCAGCTCCTTTTTTAAAAGAGGCCTCATCAAAAGTAAGTTCTTTTGATTTTTCTTTGACGTCCTTAACAAAAGAAAAATTTTCCTCCGCTTTATTCGAAAAATCAGTCTTAATGGGAGAGTTATCTGCGCCCTTACCCAAAACGTTACGTAATCGCAAAAAAATAAAACCAGCGAGCATCGCCAGCAAAATAATGTCTATATAACCAAAATTTTCGCTCATGTTTGAATTTTTAATTTTAATAAATATATGTAATAATAAGTTATCTATATGCAATTTACACTATTATTTTTTATCTTATTGCCGCTGGTAGAAATATATTTAATGATAAAAATTGGGTCTGTTATTGGTGCTTTTAATACAATTTCCATAACTATTTTAACTGCCATTGTGGGTGTCTATTTTGCTAAACTGCAGGGCCTCTCTACCTTGCGGTCTTTGGCTAAAAACATTCGCATTAATAAAAGCTCTATAGGAGAGATAATTAATGGTTTTTGCTTGGTTGTTGCAGCTATTTTACTGATTTTACCTGGATTTTTAACAGACTTTCTGGGATTTTTACTGTTAGTACCCTTTTCCAGAAACATAATTTTAGAAAATTTTTTTACCCAACCAAAAAATAATAAAATTGATATAATAGAAATAAATCCAGAAGAAATAGAAGAGCATGACAAATTTAAATAATACTAATTACGAAGTGGTTGCAAAATATATTAAGGATATTTCATTTGAAATTCCTGATCCTGATTGTTTTATAGATGCGGCTCAAAACTTAGGAGAATACACAACAAAATTAGATATTAATAGTCAGCCGTTTAAAAACAACTTGATAGAATTAAATTGCAAATTTATTCTTGAAGCACCAGAAAAAATAGAAAAAAAAATTTACACAGAAGTTTGTTTATCGATTGTTTTTAGAATTACCAATAATAAACTAACTGCAGATGAGATAAAAAAATTAATCTTAATTACTATTCCAACTGAATATTTTCCATTTATGAAAGAAATGGTAACCGATCTATTTCAAAAATCTGGTTTTAAAAAATTTACATTTACAAAAGAAGTGGATTTTGCAGAACTTTACAAGCTGCAGTTTCCTACTTCAGCATAAAAGACTTAGGTACGTGTGTTTTTAAAAATTCACTATGCAATTTTAACTCTTCTTCTGAAACGGGAATCACAATTTTTTTTCTATTTTTATCTACTTTTCTAATAAAATTTTCGTCACTAGAAGAAATGATATTTTGCTGCAAATCTAAGAACGGCTCTTTTTTCTCCAGTAGCTCGATATAGATTTCCGTAAGTAAATTACAATCTAGTAGAGCTGAGTGTTTTTCTCTCTTGGAAGTATCAATTTTAAATCTTTTACAAAGCGCATCAAGACTTGCCTGTGCTCCAGGAAACTTTTGTCTTGCAAGAAATAAAGTGTCAATTACCCTTTCCTTTAATATTGGCCCATGATCTAATAATTGTAGTTCTTTATTTAAAAAAGCCAAATCGAAATCAGCATTATGAATTATTAATTTCGAGTCTTTAATAAAATCTAAAAATTTTTTTGCTATATCTTTAAATACGGGCTTATCTCTTAAAAATTCTCTAGTGATACCATGGGTTTGATAAGCGCCATCAGAAATATCCATTTCCGGATTTATAAAAGCATGAAAAACTCTTTTGGTTGGAATTTGATTTTCTAATTCCACACAAGCAATTTCAATAATTCTATCAGAAGTAAAAGATAGACCTGTTGTTTCTGTATCTAAAATAACTTCGAGCATTTATATAATTATGCTATCAAGAATTTGCTTTGCTCTCAATCTTGTTTTTTTTGGGTTATAATCGTTATCAAAAATAATATCCGCTTGCATTTTTTTGTCTTCTGGTTTCAACTGAATTTCTTTTAAAATATTTATAATTTTTTTATTATAACCAGACCTTTTGTTTAAGTGACGTTGTAATAATTTTTTTTTGGGATTAATATACACAACAATATCTTTCGGCTCATGTAATTTATTTTCTAAAAGAAGAGGTATGTCTAATATAACTACTTTTTTATTTTTGTTTTTCTTTAAAAACGAATTCATTTTTTTTCTTACTTCTGGATGAATTATTTTAATAATTTTTTTTAAATTTTTTTTATTAGATAGTATAACTTTACTTAATTCTCCTTTGTCTGTGGGAAATTTCGAAATAAACTGTGGAAACAATTTTTTAAGCTTCAAAAATACTAATTTACTATTAGCATAAATATTAGTGACTTCTTGGTCTGCATTAAATAGGGGATATTTACATCCTGCTAATAAACGAGCAATATATGTTTTTCCTGAACCAATTTCTCCTATTAAGCAAATTTTAATCATTTAAATTTTTTTTCATTAACTGAAGAAGTTGTTTGTCTATGGTCGGTAGAATGTCATTCCAGATTTCAAAAGCTTTCTGAGCCTGATATAAAAACATCTTAAGACCGTTAATTACTTGGTGACCTTGTGCTTCTGCTTGTTTTAAAAAGCTAGTTTGTTCTGGATTATAAATAACATCATAAAAAACAGTGTTTTTGTTCACTGAAGAGAAATTAAAATTTAAATCATCCTTTTTTTCTAAACCCAAGCTAGTAGAGTTTACAATCAAATCAACATCAAACTTTTTGTGACCAAGGTCTTCCCATAAAATTTGTTGTACTAACGGTCCAAACTTATTTTTAAGAACTTCAAATTTTTCTTTTGTTCTATTAACAATCATAACTTTATTTACACTTACATTTTTAAGAGCTTGCACAATTGAAGGAGATACGCCTCCAGCTCCTATTAATAGAACTGATCTGATTGTTTTGTTGGGCATTAATTCTAACAATGAATTGTAAAATCCAAAAACATCCGTGTTATCACCAATTACTTTATTATTTTTTTTATACACCGTGTTTACTGAATTAGTTTTTAGTGCAACTTCTGATAATTCGTCTAACAAAGGTATAATTTTTTGTTTAAAAGGAACGGTCACATTCGCTCCTGCTATTTTTTCTTGTCTAATATTTTGAATTACATCACCCAATTCTTTTTCTTCTACAAGCACTTTATCATATTCCGCCTTAATCATGTTTTGCTCAAACCAGTAGTTATGCACCAAAGGGGATAAGGAGTGTTGTATTGGATTGCCAATAACTATGAATTTTTTCATTGTGTTTGTTGATTAAAATAATTTGTAACAGCTACAATTGGCATTCCTAAAATAGAATTTTGATCTCCTTTAATAGTTTCAAACAAATGTTTTCCCTCTCCTTCTATTTGATACACTCCATATTTCATCATTACTTCTATACCAATTTTTTTGAGGTATTTTTTTATTTCAAGATTAGAAATTTTTTTCATTGTTAGAATAGAAGTGTCGTGATGATGCCAAACCATGCTACCATTTTTAGAAATACAAACAGCGCTGTGTAATTGGTGCGTTTTGCCATTTAATTGTTCCATAATAAGTTCGGCTTCTTTAATATTTTTTGGTTTACTAATATAATTGTTTTCTAAATCCAAAACCTGATCTGCGCCTAAGACGAAATAATTAGAAAATTTACTGCTAATTCTGTTTGCCTTATGTTCTGCTAAGCTTTTTGCTATAGCTAGGCAACTTGCTTTATTTGCTTTTAAAGATTGTTTAATTTCTTCTTCATCCACACCCGAAACTTCTGTTCTGATTTTAAATCCTGCGTTTTCTAATATTGTTTTTCTTATCTCGCTTTTAGAGGCTAAAATAATATTTCTAATCATTAGTTTTTTTTATCTCATGCATTTTTACAATAGCCGCCGCTGTCTCCTCTACTGATTTTCTTGTTACATCAATTGTTGGAATTTTTTTTGCTGTAAACATTTTTTTTGATTTATTAACTTCATCTTTAATAAAGTCGATATTTGCATAATCTTGTTGTTTATCATTTAAAAGGTTCATTCTTGTTTTTCTAATGTCAACCAGACGATCTGGATCTATGTATAGGCCAACCAAGAGAGCTCCTGATTTAAAAATAAAATCTGGAACTTCTTGATGAGATACAAGCGGAATATTGCCAGTCTTAAAACCTTTTTCTGCCAAATAAATAGAGGTTGGGGTTTTGCTTGTTCTGCTTACTCCTAATAAAATTACGTCCGCATCAATCATGCTCTCAAGTTGCTGCCCGTCATCGTGTGCTAGGGTATATTGAATTGCTTCTATTTTTTTATAATATTCGGTATTTAGTTCGTGTTGTCCACTCGGCCGTCTTGTTGCTTTTTCAGAGAATAAACTTTCAAATTGTGGAATTAGATGATCGAGAACCCCAAAACATGGAATGTTTAATGATTTGCTCTCGTTTTTAATAAAATTTGAAGTAGATGACTCAACCAGTGTGTAAAGAATTATTGGGTTAACTGTTTTTTTGCATTGCTCCATTAATTGAGCTGTTTGAGCGCTTGTTCTTATAAAAGAGAAATGCTGAATAGAAAATTCCATATTTCTAAACTGTGCCTTTATAGCTAGAAAAATTCTATCTAATGTTTCCCCGGTTGAGTCCGAGACTAAAAAAAAATTATATTTTTTGTTCATAAGCCTGTTGATAATAGTCTATAACCCAATTCAGTACATTTATCATCTCCGCTGCACTCATTAACTAAATTGCTATATATTCTTTTCATAAAAATATTAGATTTTATTAAATAAGTTATAAAAAGTTAATTTTGTTTATAAGTGCAAATTACTAATCAAATTGATAAAAAGAATATTTAAAAGTTATGTATAAGTTGTGAATAAAAAGTTAACCTCATTATTAACAGTTCCTACCAATACTAATACTTATAATTAATTATTATTTATATGAGTACATTAATTAAAAAATCTTTGAAAAAAGAGAACCCTATTTGGCTGATGAGACAAGCAGGACGTTATTTGCCTGAGTACCAAAAAGTAAGAAAAAAACAAAAAGATTTTATTAAATTTTGTTTAAACATCAAAGCCGCAACCAAAGTAACATTACAACCTATTAAAAGGTACGATTTTGATGCAGCAATCATATTTTCAGATATTTTAATAATTCCTTATGGAATAGGACAAGAAGTTAAATTTGAAGAAAGTATAGGCCCGATTCTTGGGAAACCAAATTTAAAATTATATCAACAAACAAAAAAAGGGAAATTTATAAAAAAAATAGAAAATGTTTATAAAATAATTAAGAATACTAGAAAAAAACTAAGTAAAGACAAATCCTTAATTGGATTTGTAGGATCGCCATGGACTATTTTAGTTTATGTATTAAACCAAAAATCACCAAAAGAAATTAGTGTTTGTAAAAAAATAATAAAAAATAAAAAAAGTAAACAACTTTTAAAAATTATAGAAAAATTTATCTATATTCATATTGAGCAGCAAATAAAGGCGGGAGTCGACACTATTCAACTATTTGATAGTTGGGCTGGGTTGTTGAATAAAAAAGATCTAAATTATTTTTGTTTTCAACCAACAAAAAGAATTATAATAAAAGTTAGAAAAAAGTACCCCCACATTCCTATTATATGTTTTCCAAAAGGAATAAAAACATCAATTAAAAAATTCTGTAAAATTGTAAAACCAAATGTGTTGAGCATAGATTCAAAAATGAACCCAAATTTTGTTCTTAAAGAGATAGATCCGAATATAATTATCCAGGGCGGAATGAGTCCTGGTTTTTTATTTAAAAGAAAATCTGAAATGCAGAACAAAATAAAATTTTATTTAAATAAATTCAAAAATAGAGCTTATATTTTTAATTTGGGGCACGGTGTGCCAAAAGAAACAAAGACCAATACTATTCAAAACCTAGTTAACACTGTAAGAAATTTTAAATGAACGACATTTTAAAAGCTATTAACCACCCACCAGTAAAGTACGGGAAAACAGGGGTGTTAATTGTAAATTTAGGAACCCCAGATAGTACAAGCTGGTGGGATATTAGAAGATATTTGAAAGAGTTTTTGTCGGACAGAAGGGTAATAGAAACAAACCCGATTTTATGGAGCATTATTTTAAATTTAATTATTTTAAATTTTAGACCACACAAAACAGCCAGGGCTTACAAAAAAATTTGGATGAAAGATACAAACGAATCTCCACTTCGTTTTTACACAAGATCACAAACTGAAAAACTTTCAACGAAACTCAAAACTTACTCTAACATAATTGTTGATTATGCCATGAGATATGGAAACCCAAGTATTAAATCAAAGCTGGATTATTTGCATAAAGAAGGTTGCGAAAAATTAATTATTTTACCTTTGTACCCACAGTATGCAGCAGCAACCACCGCGACTGTCTGCGATGAGGTGTATAGAGTTTTAATGAAAATGCGTTGGCAGCCAAGTTTGCAAATTATCCCCCATTATGAGTCGGAGCCATTGTATATTGGTGCTCTTGTGAACAGTATTAATAATCATTTGAAAAAAATTGATTGGATCCCAGATGTAATTCTTTCCTCTTTTCATGGAATACCAAAAAAATATTTTGATAAAGGGGATCCATACCAATGTTACTGTCACAAAACAAACCGTTTAATGAAAGAAAAATTTGGTAATTCAATACCTATTGAAATTTCATTCCAATCTAGATTTGGACCAGCAGAATGGTTACGCCCGTATACAGATAAAACTTTAGAGCGATTAGCTAAAGAAGGAAAATCAAATGTATTAATGATATGCCCAGGATTTTCTTCAGATTGTGTAGAGACATTAGAAGAAATTGAAATGGAAGGGCAAGAAACTTTTAAAGAAAATGGCGGTAAAAATTTCTCGGTGGTTCCTTGTTTAAATGATAACGAAGACCATATAAATCTTTTAGAATATCTTATAAAAAAGCACTTAGTATAATTTATGAATATTTATCTTTTGCTGAAATCTGTACACATTATATCAATCATAGCGTGGATGGCTGGATTATTATATTTGCCTAGAATTTATGTTTATCACTGCCAAACCACACACGGCTCCGAGGCACACGAAAAATTTGTTACCATGGAATATCGTTTGTTAAAATACATCATGAACCCAGCTATGATTTTATCTTGGATTTTTGGAATT
Source organism: Pelagibacteraceae bacterium (assembly GCA_008638225.1). Lineage (GTDB taxonomy): Bacteria > Pseudomonadota > Alphaproteobacteria > Pelagibacterales > Pelagibacteraceae > IMCC9063. Next base: position 2,516 of record VTPP01000019.1, on the reverse strand, counting down.
GGATTATTGCTAGTTTTGGGACACGAAGTTTCTATGCAGTTTTGGGTTCAGGCAAAAGTAGTTTTGGTGTTATTGTTGTCCGGGTACCATGGATTTCTTGGAGTTTGCAGAAAGAAGTTTATCGCTAACACAAACACCAGATCTGAAAATTTCTATCGATGGATGAATGAAGTTCCAACCGTCTTAATGATTATTATTGTTTTTTTAGTTGTTTTTAAACCGTGATTGTAAGCTTGCCAAACCAGCAGTATTCATTATATAATATTTGATAAGTCAAAATAAGTTTCCCACAAAATGAATCTCCAAGAACTCAAAGACAAGTCACCAGCTGATTTAATATTAGAAGCAGAAAAGCTTGGTATTGAAAATCCAAGCACCATGCGTAAGCAAGAAATTCTTTTTGCTATTCTTAAAAAATTTGCAGAGAAGAATGAACAAATTACAGGAAGCGGTGTTTTAGAAACGTTGCAAGATGGTTTTGGTTTCCTAAGAGCCATGGAGTCAAATTATTTACCAGGACCAGATGATATCTATGTTAGCCCAAGTCAAATCAAAAGATTTGGTTTAAGAAAAGGTGATACAGTCGAGGGGGAAATTAGAGCTCCCAAAGAACAGGAGAGATACTTTGCCCTTCTAAAAGTAAACAAAATAAATTTTGAAGACCCGGAAAAAACAAAAAATAAAATAAATTTTGACAACTTGACTCCGCTATATCCTCAAGAAAGATTAAAGCTAGAAGTCGAGACCACTAAAATTGAAAAAAAGGCAGATGTAACAACAAGATTAATAGATTTAATAGCACCGATTGGAAAAGGTCAGAGATCATTGATTGTATCTCCACCAAGAACCGGAAAAACAGTGGTTTTACAAAATATTGCTCACGCTATTACAACAAATCATCCAGAAGTATATTTGATCGTTTTATTAATTGACGAACGTCCCGAAGAAGTCACAGACATGCAAAGGTCAGTTAAAGGAGAGGTAATTAGCTCAACATTTGATGAGCCAGCCATGAGACATGTTCAAGTTGCTGAAATGGTTATTGAAAAAGCAAAACGATTAGCCGAACATAAAAAAGATGTTGTTATCTTATTAGACTCTATTACTAGATTAGGACGAGCTTACAATGCGGTAGTACCGAGTTCAGGAAAAGTACTGACCGGAGGTGTTGATGCTAATGCTTTACAAAGACCAAAAAGATTTTTTGGTGCTGCAAGAAATATCGAAGAGGGTGGTTCTTTAACAATTATCTCAACTGCTTTAATTGAAACAGGTTCAAGAATGGATGAAGTTATTTTTGAAGAATTTAAAGGAACAGGTAATTCAGAAGTTATTATGGACAGAAAAGTGGCTGACAAAAGAATTTATCCCGCAATTGATATTACTAAGTCAGGCACCAGAAAAGAAGAACTGTTATTTACTAAAGATGAATTGCAAAAAATGAATGTACTTAGAAGAATTATAAATCCAATGGGGACAATGGATGCTGTTGAATTCATGATAGGTAAATTAAGAGAGACAAAAAATAATTCAGAATTTTTTGACTCGATGAATAAATCTTAGATTAGTTTTTAATTTTTCTTGCTTCTTCGGGAAGCATTATTGGAATTCCATCTTTTACAGGATAAGCAAGGCCAGATTTTTTAGCTATTAATTCATTTGTATCTTTATCATAAATTAATTTTTCCTTTGATAAAGGGCAAACTAGCATGGAAATTAGTTCTTGCTTGAGGCTCATCTAATGAATTTTTCTCTGCGTGTCCGTTGTATTTCCAAGAATATAAAAATTAATAATCTGATTTAAAATATCATTTCTTTCTTGAATAGAAGTTGTTTCGAGCAAGCGTTGCTTTTCACCAACCGTGAATGGGCAAATCATAGCTAAAGAATTAATTAATTGGCTAGGCTCGACTTTCTCGACAATGCTCCAGTCCGTAGATAATTGAAACATTCTGAAAAATTTTTTTGATTTATCTATGAGTTCTAGAACCTCAGTCTGAGCTATGGCTTTTTCATCTTTTTTTTCATTTTTAAAATCTTGCTCATACTCTAAATAAGAAACTTTAAATGTACGGTATAGCTTGTCGGTTTCTAGTTCTTTAATAACCTTAAACCTAGTTACTCCTTCAAGGTTAACTAAATATCTTCCGTCTGGTGTTTGATTGTGTTTGCTTATAACACCAAGACAACCTACATTAAAAATAGTCGGCTTGTACGTGTCTGATATTTGGACATTAGGCTGCGCAATTCCAACAAATTTATTTTGTGAAAGAGCATCCTCAATCATCTGCTTATATCTTGGTTCAAAAATATTAAGAGGCAAGATAGTATTAGGAAAAAATATTGCATTGGATAAGGGAAATACAGGAATTTCCTCAGGGATATTTTGTAAGTTAATTTTTTTGTTATCCATTTAAAATTTGTATTGAAAATATATGTTATAAATAATACTTTAAATATTAATTACAAGCGGGTGTAGCTCAGTGGTAGAGCGAATCGTTGCCAACGATTAGGTC
>VTPP01000042.1 GCA_008638225.1 Pelagibacteraceae bacterium | reverse complement strand
AGCAAAACCATTCGGTTATCTGGTTGACCTGACGCATCAACCGTTGCAACTGATAAAGCATTTGGGTCATTGATTTCAGACTTTTCTGCTTCCGCCATCCATATGTTAAATAGATCGTATGGGTTCTCTTTATCTAAAAAAGCTTTATCTAATCCTAATTTATCGTTCATAATTTAGTCAAATTAACTTATATATTAGCTATATGTCATTTAATACATTTGGAAAAGTTTTTAGATTTACCACTTGGGGTGAATCTCATGGCCCTGCTATTGGTTGCATAGTGGATGGTTGTCCACCTAACATTGCATTGTCCGAAAAAGATATTCAAGCTGATTTAAATTTGCGAAAGCCTGGTCAATCTAAGTTCACAACTCAGCGAAAAGAGAGAGATTTAGTTCAAATTTTATCAGGTGTATTTGAAGGTAAGACTACCGGAACTCCTATTTCTCTTATTATTTATAATGAAGATATGAAGTCTAAAGATTACGGGAATATCAAAGATAAATTTCGTCCCGGCCATGCTGATTATACTTATTTCAAAAAATATGGAATTCGTGATTACCGTGGTGGTGGCAGATCTTCTGCTAGAGAAACTGCATCACGTGTTGCAGCTGGTGCTATAGCTAAAAAAGTATTGAGCCAATTATTAGGTAAAAAATTTGCAATTATTGGGGCTGTTACTCAAATTGGTCCGATCATGAGCGATCCTAATAACTGGGATGAAAAACAAATTAGAAAAAATCCTTTCTTTTCTGCGGATAAAGATATTGTTGAAGTTTTTGCTGACTACTTATTAAACATTCGAAAGAAAGGAAGTTCATGCGGTGCATTAATTGAATTACGTGCGCGTGGAATTCCTGTTGGCCTAGGTGCTCCCATTTACTCTAAGCTAGATGCAGATATTGCATCTGCTTTAATGAGTATCAATGCGGTTAAGGCTGTAAATATTGGTGCAGGTATGGATGCTGCGAGTTTAACTGGTGAAACTAATTCTGATGAAATTAGAAGCAATAAAGGAAAGATAAGCTTTAAAACAAATAATGCTGGTGGAATTTTGGGTGGTATTTCTTCTGGTCAAGATATTGTTTGTTCATTCGCAGTAAAACCAACTTCCTCTATTTTAAATTCTAGAGAGACCATTAACAAAGCAGGGAAAAATACAAATATTTCTGTGCATGGAAGACATGATCCTTGCGTTGGTATTAGAGCTGTACCAATTGGTGAAGCAATGCTAGCGTGCGTGCTTCTTGATCATTATTTACTTAACCGTGCTCAGTGTGGCTAGGCCTTGATCCCTTTAAAAGACGATAATCCAACAAGCACCACTCCAATTATTACTTACACAATTATCGCAGTTTGTGTTTTTGTATTTATTTTACAAATAAGTTCTTCAAGCTACAATGACGGACAGCTTTTTTATTCCTACGGTTTAATTCCGTCAGTGCTAACTGGTAAAGCAGAATTACCGGATCATCTTGCTGCAATTCCCTCAGAATTAACCTTATTTACTTCCATGTTTATGCACGGTGGGTTCATGCATCTAATCGGTAACATGTTATATATGTGGATTTTTGCAGACAATATTGAAGATGAATTGGGACGAGTTAAATTTATTATATTCTATATTTTGTCAGGGATCGCTGCAGCTTTAACCCAGGTATTCATGGATACCAATTCAACTATTCCAATGATTGGTGCGAGCGGTGCTATTGGCGGCGTATTGGGAGCTTATATAGTTAATCACCCTAGAGCTAAAGTGTTGGTACTCATCCCGCTTGGATTTTTTTCTCAAATAGTAAGAATTCCAGCTTTGTTTGTTTTGGGTTTTTGGTTTGTCCTACAATTCATAAGTTCTTCTCTTTCCTCCTCTTCTGGTGGCGGAGTTGCGTATGGTGCTCATATTGGTGGCTTTATATTTGGAGCTGTAGCTATTTTGTTTTTTAACAAATTATCAGTCAAAACTAGGGTAAACAAAACAACCGTTCGCAATCCTTGGGACAATTAAAGTAGAACATTTATCCACATTTTTAAGAAGACAAAGTCTGGATGTTCACCTTTTGATTCCCTTTTGATTCCCTTTTGATTCAAAAATACAACCTGAAAGGGTGTATGTGGATAGATTAGATTATTAGATTAAAAATTATTGCTATAGTAACTGACTATGTACGAAGTATTTTTAAACTCCTTTGCAATATTGTTTATCGCTATTGATGCAATTGGTGTTGGTCCTTTATATTTAATGTTAACTGATGGTGCTTCAAGACAACAACGATTTCGAATTGCAGCTAAGGCTTCCTTAACTGCTTTTATTATCTTGGCTATTTTTGCCTATGGTGGACAATTCTTTTTTAATTGGATCGGTGTTTCTTTAAATTCTTTAAAAATAGCTGGCGGAATTATTTTATTCGTCATTGCCATTGAAATGTTGCTCGATAAACGAAGGGTTAGAAAAGAAGAGAGTGCTAATCAAGCAATCAACGATAAAACTTTAGATGATATTGTTGTTTTTCCACTATCTATCCCATTGATAGCCGGTCCTGCTGCGTTAACTTCCGTAGTACTTTTGGTTAATGCAAATTCTTACTCGACGGAAAGTCTACTAATGGTTTATGCCGCACTAGTAGCAGCTATGCTAGCTACTTTTCTGCATATGTTATTTTCTGCTGTAGTTGCCAACTATACTAGTAAAAATCTACTAAATGTATTTTCACGAATCATGGCTTTGGTATTAGCCTCTCTTGCCATCCAATTTATAATTAATGGATTAAAATCAACTTTTGGAATTTAAAAAATTTAATTAGCTCTCAATATTTTTTTTGCAATCGTCTCAGCAATCAACATTACTGGAGCATTGGTATTGCCTGATGTGATAACGGGCATAGAAGATGCATCTATGACTCTCAATTTAGAAATACCTCTTACTCTGCATTCAGAGTCTAAAACTGTCATGGGATGATCTGCAATTCCAACACTATTTACTTTGCCCATGGCGCAAGTTCCGATGGGATGAAAAATTGTAGTTCCCAAATCTCTTGCCGCATGTTCTAAATCTTTATCGGTTTGGATAGTAGTACCTGGCAACATCTCCTCAGGTGCAAAAGGTTGTAAGGCTTTGCTTTGCATAATTTGTCTTGTTTTTTTTAGTCCTGCTACCGCTACATCCAAATCTTCTTGGGTAGATAAATAATTGCATAAAATGTTGGGATAAACTAAAGGATCTGAACTGGTAGCCCTAATCCAACCACGCGATGTAGGTCTAATATTAGTAACGCTTGGAGTGATCGCATTAAATGGATGTAATGGATCTCCAAATTTTGGAAGAGATAAAGGCTGGACATGCCACTCTAAATTAGCGCTAGTTT
>VTPP01000041.1 GCA_008638225.1 Pelagibacteraceae bacterium | reverse complement strand
ATAATTTTTTTATTTAACTGCAACTGGATCCTCCAAGCACACAAAACTTTGAGCAATGAGGATGATTTAGATAAATTCTTTGCATAGATGATTTTAAGGATGAACCTAAATCAAAAGCTTCATCATAGGGGAGTAAAGTGCAGGCAATGACTGATGGTTTGTCATTTCCTTTTTTCTTTACAATCATTCGGGATGAAGAACACATCACCGTCTCAGGGTTTTTATTCAAAATCGACCAACATTCTGTTGTGATTTCAGGTGTTTCTTGTTTTGCATCCATTTCTGTAAAAGTGACAAGATCTTTTGTTGAATAAGCATCTATGGGTAATTGATTTATTGAAATAAATTCAGCAAATGCTTTTCTTGTCTCCTCCTCACGTTCACCCCACATTAAGCGTGTAGCCAGACTCATTTTAAATCCATTATCTTTAAGCCACTTTAATCCCTCCATCATTGGCTCGTAACTATTAGGTCCTCTTATCTCTTCATGTTTTATTTGATCCATATGATCGATAGAAACCCGAAAAGTTAATCTTTCTCGGTTCATTGTTAAGATTTCTGATTTTTTATTTAACATTGGCTTCATAGCATTGGTTAATACCAAGACATCACAACCATAGTTAGCTGCATGAGTTAACATTTTAGGAAAATCTTTATTCAAAAAAGGCTCACCGCCTGTAAAACCTATTTCAGAGACATTAAATCCCTCATCGGCTGCCTCATTCATGAACCGTACATATTCATCAAAACTTAAATAAGAAAGACGATCATTAGTTGGGCTACTTTCAATATAACAATTTTTGCAGGTTAAATTACACAGTGTTCCCGTATTAAACCAAAGAGTTTTAAGATCTTGTGCTTCGATGAAGGCTCTTGCTTTACCATCTGCAGTTAAGGTTAAATTATTAAACTTCATTTATTTAAAACTCGTCCAGCAATGGTAGATAAACGTTGTATAGTCTCTTTAGTCCAAAGTTTTTTATCAGTAATAATGGCAACATCTAAACAATGATTGGCAGGATCTTTTGCATCAATATCCTCTTCAAAGGACATTACCACTTCAGCCACAACTTTTTTTGCTTGTTCTGCATTACTTAATAAAGTGCTAATCACTTGCTCGACTGAAACATCCTCATGTTCTTTGTGCCAACAATCAAAATCAGTAACCATAGCAACAGTTGCATAGCGAATTTCAGCTTCTCTTGCTAATTTTGCCTCCGGCATATTAGTCATTCCAATAACATCTAAGCCCCAGCTTCTATAAAGATTAGATTCTGCAAAAGTTGAAAATTGTGGCCCTTCCATCACCAAATAAGTTCCACCTTTTTGAAAAGGTATCTTTAATTTTTTTAATACCTTCTCGCACGTGTTCATAAGGCCAGGACTGGTTGGCTTTGCCATGGAAACGTGGGCAACTATTTCTTTATCAAAAAAAGTTTTAACCCTTGCAAAGGTTCTATCAATAAATTGGTCAATAATTACAAATGTTCCAGGCTCTAAATTTTCTTTTAATGAACCAACTGCTGACATGGAAATAATATCGGTAACGCCCAGTTGTTTTAAAGCATCAATATTTGCTCTAAAATTAATATTGGATGGATTAATTGTATGCCCTCTTCCATGCCGTGGTAGAAAAAAAATTTCTTTACCCTTAAACTCTGCTTGTAAAATGTCATCAGAAGGATTTCCCCAGGGTGTATTTACTTTTATCCATTTAGAATTTTCTAGGCCCTCCATATTATAAAGGCCGCTTCCACCAATAATTCCTAGTTTATTCATGACTTTTTAATAAATAGCTTAATTTATGACCTGTAATTGATTGCCTATTCTAATTACACCATTCTCTAGTGGTTTTAAATAAATTCCAAAATCTATGTGATCATAAATTTCGTGCAGCTGCTGCGGTATATTATGGTCGGCAACTATTTGCTTATACGGATAATTAGTTGCTTTGCAGCGTGGTATATTCGAGAAAACCTGAAAGCGGACGTTGCCAATACTTATTATTTGTTTAGCTAATTCTAATTCGGCAAAAGCTGGCATACCATCAATCACAATATTGGCTCTAAACCGTTCATGATCAATAATCAAACCGGAGCGTGCTGCAAAATCGCGAACGCTTGCTAAATTAATTAGCGAAATCACATGATCATTAATCATGTCATAAAAAGGAATAGTTTGATTATAGACAAAGTATAATTCTTGATGTTGCAAACTTTCTTCACGCTCCTTTATGGCTGTGCTTACTTGTTGTAACGATTCAAAATCAAAATCAGTGATATGCGCTATAAGTTGCCCCTTGTGATAAATGCGCAATGTTATGTTATCAAATTGTACCTGATACTGGTTGAGTATTGGTGTATTTTTAACGCTTAGATAACTTTGATTATTTCGCAAATACTGCTTATTTTGAAATTGAATTGCTTGCTCTTTTGTTTTATTTCGTAGCAAAGCAAAAACCCGGTCGTGCTGCATGCCAATATTATTCACAATGGTACACTGATCTTGTTCAATAAAATTGAATGATTTTACCGGAGCATAATAAAGTTTTTTTATTTCTATAGTGTTGGCCATGTCTATCTCGCAATTATCGATGCTTACAATAAAGATACGATGTACTTATGAACAAAAAAAGCAACCACTAACAAGGCAAGTCCGGTTGCATAGATTAACCAAAAATTCATATTAAAACTTTTGGCAAAGAAAAAGGGAAGAAAGAAGAAATAACTAGCAGGCACTCCAATTAAAATACTTTTAGCAAAGGTAATGGTTGTCTCTGCATTTTTATGTTCGGTGTAAGATAAAACAAGAGCAATCAAAGTTGCAAGTGGTAAGGCTATAATGAAACCAGCAAGTTTAGGATATTTTCCTGATAACCAGCTAGCCGCTGCAATGACTAAGGCAGAGAGAGCTATTTTAAAGAAAAAAAACATACGTTGGTTTGTTATTTTGTTGTTTGCCTTGCTTAGCATAGTTACTAATAAATATATATTTTATCAGACAATCCATAAATAAGAATCGCAATCAATACTGTAAAAATTAGAGGCGCTATCACTGCCTCTATAGAATTATTCTTCACGCCTGTTTTATCAATCATAACCGAATAAGTATTGGCTAATAACACACAAAGATTTTGAACAAATACTAAATTAAAAAAAGCCCAAGTTCCCTCCACCCCATTAGGTCTGACAAAAAGAATATAAAGAGCCATTAAAAATACACCGGCTAACATCCCGCCCAACATTCGCATGGTTGACGTTGCAGTCACATCAATTGCAAATTTTTCTCTAAATTTTGCAGTGTTTCCTAGAAGTTGATAAGCGTAAAGACCAACCCCTGCAAAATGAATAAGGAATATAATAAAATAAATAATGCCGTTAAATTTTTCAATCATAAGCCAACTATATTAAAAAAGGTAGAGAGGATCTATCTGTTTTGCAAAGTTTATTGCTTTATTTTAAAATCTGCCAAACTATCAAGATCAGTTAAGAGAGCTGATTGACG
>VTPP01000004.1 GCA_008638225.1 Pelagibacteraceae bacterium | reverse complement strand
AAATGATGAGCATCATTTCTACTCCAAAAAAAGATAAAGAAGGAAAAATTCAAATTAATTCTGTATTTATGATGGCAGATTCTGGAGCTAGGGGTTCGGCTGCACAGATGAAACAATTAGCTGGAATGAGAGGGTTAATGGCAAAACCTTCAGGAGAAATTATTGAAACACCAATTATTTCAAACTTTAAAGAAGGTTTAACAATTTTGGAATATTTTACATCTACGCACGGAGCAAGAAAAGGTCTTGCCGATACAGCTTTAAAAACAGCTAACTCTGGTTATTTAACTAGAAGATTGTGCGATGTGTCTCAAGATGTGATTATTTCTTCACTAGATTGTGGAGGTGATAAACCAATAACTATTGGTGAAATTATTGAAGGTGGAAACGTATTGGTAAGTTTAGCTGAAAGAGCTTTGGGAAGATACGCTGCCGAGGATGTTAAAAATTCTTTAACAGGTGAAGTTATTGTTAAGAAAAAACACATGATTGATGAAGAAAAATGCGAGATGATTGAGTCTGCTGGTGTCAAAACTTGCAAAGTTTATTCAGTTATTACTTGCGCTAGTCAAAAAGGTGTTTGTCAAAAATGTTACGGAAGAGATTTGGCACGAGGAAAACCAGTTTCAGTAGGGGAATGCGTTGGTATGATCGCAGCTCAATCCATTGGAGAACCTGGCACTCAATTAACAATGAGAACCTTCCACGTTGGTGGAACAGCTTCTTTTAAAGAGGAGTCTTCAGTAATTGCTCCCTCGGAAGGTATTTTAAAATTAATTAGTAAAAATTTAGTTGAAGACTCATCTAAAAATTTAATCGTAATGGGAAGAAATATAGAAATTACGATTGAAAAAGATGGTTATGTGAAAGCATCGTACAAAGTTCCTTATGGAACAAAACTTTTTGTAAGACCAGATCAACCAGTTAAAAAAAATCAAAAAATTTGCGAATGGGATCCATATACACTTCCCGTAATTGCAGAAACTGCAGGTATAGTGAATTATGTTGATTTAGTTGATGGCTCGTCAATTTCAGATAAGACGGATGAAAATACAGGTATTTCATCTAAGATTGTTTTGGATTGGAGATCTCAATCTAAGAGTTTAGATTTAAAACCAAGAATTACGTTGCGAGATAAAAATGACGAAGTAGTTAAAAAAGCAGACGGTAATGAAGCTAGATATTATTTATCTCCAGAAACCATTTTATCAGTTGCCGATGGATCGAAAGTTAATGCAGGAGATGTTCTTGCAAGACTACCAAAAGCAACATCTAAGACCAAAGATATTACAGGAGGACTGCCAAGAGTTGCTGAATTATTTGAAGCTAGAAAACCAAAAGACGGGGCCATTATTGCCGAGAATGATGGAAAAATAGTTTTTGGAAAAGAAATCAGAGGAAAACAAAAAATTACTATTCAGGGTGAAAACGGAATTGAGTCTAATTATTTAATTCCTAAAGGCAAACAGGTTAATTTTAATCCTGGTGAAAGCATTGCCAAAGGAGAGTATTTACTAGACGGAAGCCCAGCTACTCATGATATTTTAAAAATTCTTGGAATTGAATATTTGACTGAATATTTTGTGAATGAAGTTCAAGGTGTTTACAGATTGCAAGGCGTTGTTATTAACGACAAGCATATTGAAGTTATTTTAAGACAAATGTTAAGAAAAGTAGACATTAGAGAACCTGGTGACAGTAACTATCTATTAGGAGAAGTTGTAGATAAAATTGATGTTTTAAATTTAAATGCACAGTTGAAAAAAGATGGTAAAAAACAAATAGTTGCTGATCCTGTTTTACTTGGAATTACTAAGGCTTCATTACAAACAAAATCCTTTATCTCAGCAGCTTCCTTCCAGGAAACTACTAGAGTCCTGACTGATGCGGCTATCAAAGGCAAATCTGATGATTTATTTGGTCTAAAAGAGAACGTTATTGTCGGTAGATTGATACCCGCTGGTAGTGGTATGAGCAGAATTAGACTTAATGATGTTGCACATCAAAAAGATATCGAGTTACAGCAGAAGCTTAAAAAGAAAAAAGTAGAAGCCGTAGAAGAAGCAGTTCAATAGTTAAAATATCATTATAATTTATGTGCTTTTTGAAGCAGGTTGGTATTGACCTTGCGCAATAAATCAGTATTAATAGCGCAATTTTTAAGGTAGCACGTAAGGCCTTTGTTAGCTTTAAACTACTACCGTTTTACAAGTTCTTCGTAAGCTCCCCTTAAAAAATTATTTTTAAAAATTATGCCAACAATTAATCAGTTGTTAAAAAAGAAGCGTCAAAAGGTAATAGCTAGGAATAAAGTTCCTGCGCTTGAAGCTTGTCCTTTAAAAAGAGGTGTGTGTACAAGAGTGTATACAACCACTCCGAAAAAACCTAACTCTGCATTAAGAAAAGTTGCTCGTGTAAGATTATCTAATGGATTTGAAGTAACAAGTTATATTCCTGGAGAAGGCCATAATTTACAAGAACACTCAGTTGTGATGATCAGAGGTGGTCGTGTTAAAGATTTACCTGGTGTTCGTTATCATACTGTTCGAGGTCTTCTTGATACACAAGGAGTTGCAAATAGAAAACAACAACGTTCTAAATACGGAACTAAAAGACCTAAGTAATCATGTCTAGAAGAAGAGCTCAAATTAAACGACAAGTAGAAGCTGATCCGGTGTACGGAACAAAAGTTATTACAAAATTTATTAATTCGTTAATGTTAGATGGAAAGAAAACTGTAGCTGAAAAAATTGTTTATAGAACATTTGACATCATAAAAGAAAAAACAAAACAAGACCCACTGGAAGTGTTTAATGAAGCTATTAAAAATGTAAAACCAAATCTAGAAGTTAAATCTCGAAGAGTTGGAGGAGCTACATACCAAGTTCCAGTTGAAGTGAGATCTGAAAGAGCACAAGCATTGGCTATTAGATGGTTAATAGAGTCTTCTAAAAAAAGAGGGGACAAAACAATGCAAGAAAGATTATCAAAAGAATTTTTAGACGCATCTACCAATAAAGGAAATGCAATTAAGAAAAAAGAAGACACACATAAAATGGCAGAAGCTAATAAAGCGTTTGCTCATTTTAGATGGTAATTTATGGATAAAGAAATTTCAAAAGACAAATATAGAAATATTGGTATCATGGCCCACATTGATGCTGGTAAAACTACTACTACCGAGCGTATTCTTTATTACACGGGAAAAGAACATAAGATTGGCGAAGTTCATGATGGTGCAGCAACCATGGACTGGATGGAACAAGAGCAAGAGCGAGGAATTACTATTACATCTGCAGCCACTACTTGTTTTTGGAATGATCACAGAATTAACATTATCGATACACCAGGACACGTTGATTTCACTATTGAAGTTGAAAGATCTTTAAAAGTATTAGACGGAGCTGTTGCTGTATTTGACGGAGTTGCAGGTGTAGAGCCGCAATCAGAAACAGTTTGGAGACAAGCAGATAAATACAAAGTTCCAAGAATGTGTTTTATTAACAAATTAGATAGAACAGGCGCTAACTTTTTTATGTGTGTGGGTATGTTAAAAGAAAGGTTAGGTGCCAATCCATTACTTCTTCAATTACCAATCGGCATTGAATCAGACCTTAAAGGAGTAATTGATTTAGTCAAAATGAAGGGAATAATTTGGAATGATGAAAGTTTAGGTGCAAAATTTGATATCGTTGAAATTCCTGCAGATCTTAAATCAGAAGCAGACAAGTACAGAAAAGAATTAGTTGAAATGGCAGTAGAGCAAGATGAAAAGCTAATGGAAGCTTATCTTGAAGGTAAAGAAATATCTGAAGCTGATTTAAAAAAATGCATTAGAAAAGGAACTTTAAATTTTTCTTTCGTGCCAGTTATATGTGGTTCTGCTTTTAAAAATAAAGGTGTTCAGCCTTTATTAGATGCGGTTGTTGATTATTTGCCAAGCCCATTAGATATTGGACAGATTACAGGAACCAAACCTGACTCAGAAGATGAAATTGTCAGAAAATTTTCAAACACCGAACCATTTAGCGCGTTGGCCTTTAAAGTTGCCAATGACCCATTTGTTGGCTCCTTAACATTCATTAGAATTTATTCTGGAACATTAAATGCTGGAACTGGTGTTTTGAACACAACCAAAGATAAAGAGGAAAGAATAGGAAGAATGTTGCTTATGCATGCAAATAATAGAGAAGACATTAAATCAGCTTCTACTGGTGATATTGTTGCACTTGCAGGTCTTAAATACACCATTACAGGTCACACTCTTTCCGACTCTTCAAGCCCAATTGTATTAGAGCCCATGGATTTCCCAGAACCAGTTATCGAAATTGCAGTTGAGCCAAAAACTAAAGGCGACCAAGAAAAAATGGGTGAAGCTTTAGCAAGATTAGCTAAAGAAGATCCTTCATTTAGAGTTTCCTCAGACAATGAATCTGGACAAACAATTATTAAAGGAATGGGTGAATTACATTTGGATATTATTGTAGATAGAATGAAAAGAGAATTTAAAGTTGAAGCTAATATCGGTGCACCACAAGTTGCTTACCGAGAAACAATTCAAGGAACAGCAACAGTTGATTATACTCATAAAAAACAAAGCGGCGGTGCAGGTCAGTTTGCTAGAGTGAAATTAAGCGTCGAGCCACAATTACCAGGAAAAGGTAGAGCGGTAGAAAATTTAATTAAAGGTGGAGCTATTCCAAAAGAATTTATTCCTGGCGTTGAAAAAGGAATTGAAGGTGTTGCAGATTCAGGAATTTTAGCTGGATTTCCAATGTTAGATTATAAAGTAACTTTGTTAGATGGATTGCATCACGATGTAGACTCAAGCGCACTTGCTTTTGAAATAGCTGGAAGAATGGGATTTAAAGAAGCTTGTACAAAAGCTGGATTAAAACTTTTAGAGCCAATTATGAAGGTTGAAGTGGTGACACCTGAAGATCATATGGGTGATGTTATTGGAGATTTAAATAGTCGAAGAGGACAAATTGGATCAACAGACAAACGAGGAAATGCAACGGTTATCAATGCTATGGTGCCACTTGCTAATATGTTTGGTTATGTAAATACATTAAGATCTATGTCACAAGGTAGAGCTCAATACACAATGTCATTTGATCATTATGAAAAAGTTCCTCAGAATGTTCAAGACGAAGTAACAAAGAAATTAGCGTAAATTATGGAAAAGCAGCAAATAAGAATTAGATTACAAGCGTACGACCATAAAATATTAGATCAATCTACTATTGAAATCGTCAACACAGCTAAAAGAACAGGTGCTCAAATTAAAGGACCTATTCCACTTCCAACAACAAAGGAAATTTTTACTGTTTTAAGATCGCCTCATATCGACAAAAAAAGTAGAGAACAATTTGAAACTAGAACTCACAAAAGACTTATAGATATTTTAGAACCTACCCCACAAACTATTGAAGCATTGATGAAACTTGATTTAGCAGCAGGTGTAGACGTGGAGATAAAAATTTAATTATGACTATAGGACTAATAGGAAAAAAAATTGGGATGACACAAAAATTCTTCGAAAGCGGAGAAGCTGTACCTGTAACTGTATTGCAAGTTGAGCCAGGAAAAATAGTAGAAGTAATTGACAAAGAAAAAAGGGGCTACTCAGCTCTTTTGGTAGGTTATGGACACGTTAAAAGCTCAAAATTAACTAAAGCTATGAAAGGTTTTTTTGCTAAAAAATCTTTAGAAGCAAAGAAATTTTTAAAAGAATATAGAATTGAAAATACAGAGCAATTTAAGGCCGGTTCTGATGTTACTTTAGACATTTTAAAAGATAAAAAATACGTTGATATTAGATCAAAAACTATAGGTAAGGGTTTTGCAGGTGTTATGAAGCGTTGGAATTTTGGTGGATTGAGAGCTACCCATGGTGTTTCCGTTTCTCATCGTTCCCACGGTTCAACTGGTCAAAGACAAGATCCAGGTAAAGTTTTTAAAGGAAAAAAAATGGCTGGTCACATGGGAGATAAATTTAGAACTACTCAGGGATTAGAAATCGTTGAGACAGATCTTGTAAATAATCTTTTGTATTTAAGAGGATCTATTCCAGGAAGTAAGAATACCTATGTAGAAATTACTGAAGCAATCAAACATAAAAATAAAATAAGTGTTCAAGAAAGATTGAAATCATATTTTGAAGATTTGGAAACCGCTAAGACGGATAAAAAAGATAAGAAGAATTTAGCAAAAGAAGCAAAAGAAACTGCAAAAGCTGAAAAAGAAGCTGCAGCACCAAAAACTGAGGCACAAAAAGATTAATATGAAATTAGAAGAAATTAATATTGAAGGAAAAAAAATAGGAACTCACGAAGTTTCTGATAAAGTTTTCTCATTTAAGCCGCGAAGAGATTTAATTCAATTGGTTATTAATTGGCAAATAAACAACCAAAGAAAGAAAAAAGGGCACACTAAGTCTAGAGGAGAAGTAAAAGGATCTAGAAGAAAAATCGTGCAACAAAAAGGATCAGGGGGAGCTCGACATGGTAACATTACCGCTCCAATATTTGTGGGTGGAGGTATTGCTCACGGTCCAAGACACAGAGGTCAAACTAGATTAACTAAGCTTAATAAAAAAGTAAGAAACCTTGGATTAATTAGCGCACTTTCTTCAAAAGTAATGAATAATCAGGTTAATGTATTTGATGAGCCAAAACTTGATACCTTCAAAACAAAATCCTTTGATAATTTTCTTACTAAATTAGAAACTAAATCAGCTTTGATTATTCATCACGATGGTGCTTCTGAGAAGTTTTTAAAAAGTATTAAAAATGTTCCTAATACAAAAAGACTTAAAGTTGTAGGAACAAATGTTTATGATTTAATTAAGTTTCAAAAAGTTCTCTTTACAAAAGAAGCTTTAAAAACTCTGCAAGATAGGCTAACAAAATGAGAAACCAAAACTTTGCATACGATATTATTTTAGCACCAATTATTACTGAGAAAAGTACTAATATGAGTAGTTTAAATAAAGTTACATTTAAAGTATCAAAAACAGCATCAAAAAAATTGATTAAGAAAAGTATAGAAAAACTTTATAAAGTTAACGTCATTAAAATTAATACTCTTAACTCTAAAGAAAGAAGCAAGTTAGTTAGAGGAAGAATTGCAAAAAAATCAGGATACAAAAAAGCTATTATTACTTTGAAAGAAGGTCAAAGTATTGATATCGCAGCAGGAATTTAATTATGGCACTTAGAAGTTATAAACCGTACACAAAATCTATGAGAGGAACGATCCTAGTTGATCGTTCGCACCTATGGAAAGGAAAAGCAGAAAAGACTCTTACAAAGCAAATTAATCGTTCCATTGGTAGAAATAACCAAGGTAGAATTACTTCTAGACACAGAAGCGCTGGTCATAAAAAACGATACAGAATTATAGATTTTAAAAGAAATAAATTTGAAATGGCAGCCGAAATTAAAAGATTTGAACATGATCCATTTAGAAGCGCAAATATAATGTTGGTTGAGTATGAAGACAAAACAATATCTTATTTATTAGCTCCAGACGGAGTTAATATTGGAGACAAAATTTACTCTGGTTCGAAATTAGATATTAAGCCAGGTAATTGTATGAAAATTAAAGACATTCCAGGTGGTACTAACGTTCACAATATTGAATTAACTCCTGGTAAAGGTGGAATTATGGTTAGATCCGCGGGAACAGCAGCTCAAGTTATGGGTATTGATGGTGATTATACTCTTGTTCGTTTAGCTTCGGGCGAAGTTAGAAAAGTTAGATCAGAATGTAGAGCAACTATTGGTCAATTGTCTAACGTTGATAATAAAAACGTTAAAATTGGAAAAGCAGGACGAAATAGATGGCTAGGTATTAGACCTCAATCACGAGGAGTTGTTATGAACCCAGTCGATCACCCGCACGGGGGAGGTGAAGGAAAAACTTCTGGAGGAAGACATCCAGTTACACCGTGGGGTCAAGGAACTAAGGGTTTAAAAACAAGAAATAATAAAAAGACAGATCAGTTTATTATTTCAAGAAAGAAAAAAAGGTAATTTATGGCTCGTTCTATTTGGAAAGGTCCTTTTGTTCATCCTAGTTTAATTAAAAAAGTAGAAAAACAAAAAGAGTCGGACTCAAAAAGACCAATTAAAACATGGTCAAGAAATTCAACTATTATACCTGAGTTTATTGGACAGAAATTTGAAATACATAATGGAAAAAAGTTCATACCAATTACAGTTTCTGAAGAAATGATAGGACACAAATTAGGTGAATTTGCACCAACCAGACAATTTTTAGGTCATACGCCAGCTGAAAAAAAAGCTGAACCAAAGAAAGAAGATAAGAAATAATTATGGCAAAAACTAAAAAAGATTTATCAACAGTAAAAGCAGTTTACAATAATTTGCGTTCGGGAACTCGAAAGATTAATGAAATTTTACAATCTATTCGAGGAAAAAAAGTAGATTTAGTTTTAAGAGATTTGCAGTTTAACAACAAAAGAGTTTCAAAAGAAATTATTAAGACAATAAAGTCAGCCGTTGCCAATGCTGAAAATAATAATCAATTGGATATAGACTCGTTATTTGTCAAAGAGGCTTATGTTGGTAAAGGAATTACTTTAAAAAGGTTTAGACCTAGAGCCAAAGGAAGAGCGGCTAGTATTAAAAAACACTATAGTAATTTAACAATTATTGTTTCTGAACAAAAAGAAACATCAGCAGTGCAGGGAGCTTAAGAAATGGGTCAAAAGATCAATCCAATTGGAATTAGATTAAAAATTAACAGAACGTGGGATTCTGTTTGGTTTGCTAAAAAAGAGAATTATGGAACCTATCTAATTCAAGACTTTAAAATTAGAAAGTATATCAATGATACTATTAAAAATTCAGGTATTTCAAAAATTCTAATCGAAAGACCAACAAAAAAATGCAACGTAACAATTTTTACTTCAAGACCAGGGTTTGTAATAGGAAAAAAAGGTTCTGATATTGAAAAAATCAAAACTAATATTGCCAAAATTGCAACAGATGAAGTTTCTGTAAACATAAAAGAAATTAGAAAACCAGAATTAGATGCTTATTTAGTAGCTGAAAACATAGCTCAGCAAATTGAAAAAAGGATTGCTTATAGAAAAGCAATGAAAAGAGCCATGCAATCAACCATGAGAATTGGTGCTAAGGGAATTAAAGTTATGATTAGCGGTAGATTAGCTGGAAATGAAATTGCGAGAACTGAGTGGCTGAGAGAAGGAAGCGTTCCTTTACACACTTTGAGAGCGGAAGTGGATTACGCCGAGTGTGAAGCAATGACTACCTACGGAATTATTGGAATTAAAGTTTACATCTATAAAGGTGTGTTATTCCAAAAAGACTTACAAAAAAAAATTGATAGTGAAAAAGAGGAAGAGAAAAAATAATGTTACAACCAGCTAGAACTAAATTTAGAAAAGCACATAAAGGTAGAATTAATGGGCATGCCGAACGTGGAGCAACCATTAACTTCGGATCTCATGGCCTTCAGGCATTAGAGCCAGAAAGAGTTACATCTAGACAAATAGAAGCTGCAAGAATTGCTTTAACTAGACATATGAAAAGAGCGGGTCGTGTATGGCTAAGAATTTTTCCAAACATTCCTGTTTCTAAAAAGCCAATTGAAGTAAGGATGGGAAAAGGAAAAGGAAACGTTGAGTATTATATCTGTAGAGTAAAGCCGGGCAGAATTTTGTTTGAAATTGATGGTGTTTCAGACACGGTTGCAAAAGAAGCTTTTGATAGAGCAGCTTCTAAACTACCGATTAAAACAAAAGTAATTAAAAGAAATATTAATATTTAATATGAAAACAAAAGATATAAAAAATTTATCTGTAACACAGTTAGAAAAAGAATTAGCTAACTATAAAAAAGAACAATTTAATTTAAGAATACAAAAAATGAATTCACAAATTACTAATAGCGCTAGAATTACTGTGGTGCGAAGAACTATTGCTAAAATTTTAACCTTTATTAATCAGAAGAAGAAAGCATAATGACAAAAAGAGTTTTGCAAGGAAAAGTTGTTAGTACTAAAAATCTTAAAACATTAGTAGTGAATGTGGAGAGAAAATTTAGACATCCGGTTCTTTTAAAAGTGGTAAAAAAAACAAAAAAATATCATGCTCATTACGAAGAAGGTACATACGCAGTCGGTGATAATGTCAAAATCATAGAATCTGCTCCAATATCAAAATTAAAAAGATGGAAAGTGGTAGGAACTAAATAATGATACAAGTACATACAGAAATGGAAGTGGCTGACAATACAGGTGCAAAGCGTATTGAGTGCATCAAGGTTTTGGGTGGTTCTAAGAGAAGGTACGCTTCTATAGGAGATATTATCGTGGTCAGTATTAAAGATGCAATGCCAAAAGGAAAAGTTAAAAAAGGAGATGTGCACAAAGCTGTAGTTGTTAGAACTAGAAAACAAATTTACAGAATAGACGGATCTTCTATAAAATTTGATACAAACGCAGCAGTATTAATTGCTGCTAATAATGAGCCAATAGGCACTCGTATTTTTGGACCAGTAACAAGAGAACTAAGAGCAAAAAATCATATGAAGATTATTTCTCTAGCTCCAGAGGTTTTGTAATGAAAGCGCAATTAAAAAAAGGAAATACAGTAAAAGTACTCGCGGGTGATGAACGAGGTAAAACTGGAGAAATTATTGAAATTATTCAATTAACATCAAAATCTGGTGTTTTAAATAAAAGAGCAATTGTGAAGGGCTTAAATATTGTAAAAAAACATCAAAAAGCAACTAAAGAAAATAAGGGCGGAATTATTAGTATAGAAAAATCAATACACTTATCTAATTTGCAGCTTGTGGCAGGAGACAAAAAACCTGCTGAAGGAAAAAAAGAAATAGCAGCAAAAGAAATAAAGGTCAAAACTCCTAAAGTTAAAAATGAAAATAAAAAAGAAAAAAAGCATCCTGAAAAAAAAGATGCAAAAAAAGTAACTAAGCCAACAAAAAAAGTTAAAAAGAGTAAATAATGATACCAAGATTAAAAAAAATATATCAAGAAGAAATTATGCCAAGTTTAACCAAAACTTTGTCTATTAAAAATACTATGCAGGTTCCAAAACTTGAAAAAATTGTCTTAAATATGGGTCTGGGTTTAGACGCTAGTGATAGCAAAATTTTAAAAAGTATTCAAACTGACCTTGGTAACTTAACTGGTCAATTACCAGTCGTAACTAAATCTAAAAAAGCTGTAGCAAATTTTAAAACCAGAAAAGATATTCCACTTGGTTTGAAAGTAACATTGAGAAAAAATAATATGTATTACTTCTTAGATAGATTGATTAATACTGCACTTCCAAGAATTAAAGATTTTAGAGGCCTTAACCCTGATAGCTTTGATCAAGAGGCTAATTATAGCTTTGGTATCAAAGAGCATGTTATTTTTCCTGAAGTAAACTTTGATAAGATAGAAAAAATGAGAGGATTAGATATTACTGTTGTGACATCAACCAAAAACAAAGAAGCTTCCAAAGCTTTACTAGATAGTTTTAATTTTCCATTTTATAAGAAAGGATCTAATTAATGGCTAAAACATCGGCAATACATAGAAATCTTAAGAGAGTTCGTATGTCAAAAAAGTTTGCTAATAAAAGAAAAAAACTTAAAGCAATTGTTATGGATAAAAAAATTAATTTAAATGAAAGATTTGCTGCTAGTTTAAAACTTGCAAAACTTCCTAAAAATTCATCTAAAAATAGAATTAGAAATCGATGCGAAATAACAGGTAGACCACATGGTTATTACCGTAAACTAAAAATGTCTAGAATTGCACTTAGAAAATTAGCTTCTATGGGAAAAATTCCAGGCATGACAAAATCAAGTTGGTAGGAAAGGAATAACATTATGACAATATCAGATCCAATTGGTGATATGCTTACTAGAATAAGAAATGCCCAAATGAAGCAACATCCTACTGTATTAATTCCAGCTTCAAATTTTAAAAAACAAGTATTAGACGCGATGGAGAGGGAAGGTTTTATTGCAAGTTATGAAGTAGTAAAAGAATCTAATTTTGAAGAGTTGAAAGTAAATTTAAAATACGTGCATGGTACTCCAGTGATTAGAGAAATTAGAAGAATTTCTAAGCCAGGCAGAAGAATTTACTCAAGATTTGAAAGTTTACCAAGAGTTTTAAATGGACTTGGTATTTCTATCATCTCAACATCTAAAGGAATTTTTTCTGACAACGAGGCTAGAGATAAAAAACTCGGAGGAGAAATAATCTGTAATATTTCTTAATCTTTATGTCAAAAATTGGAAAAAAACATATTCTTGTACCAGCTGACGTCAAAGTGGCCATCAATGGAAATAAAATTTCTATGGAAGGCCCTAAAGGAAAAAAAGAATTAACTTTAAATACAGAGGCTTTAGAAACTAAATTTGAAAATAATAAAATCACCGTAGCATTAAAAAATACCTCAGATCAAAATAAAGTTTTTTGGGGTTTGCAAAGAAGTTTAATTAATAATGCAATTATTGGCATTTCAAAAGGATATGAAATTATTTTGAATTTAAATGGAGTTGGTTTTAGAGCCAATCTAAAAGACAAGCAAATACAGTTTCAACTAGGTTTTAGTCATGACATTTTATTTGATATCCCTGAAGGAATTACTGTCAAAATTGATAAACAAACAAAAATTACACTAAATGGAAATGATAAGCAGTTAATAGGTAAAGTTGCTGCGGATATTAAGTTCTTAAAACCTGTTGAACCTTACAAGCAAAAAGGTATTACCAGCGAAGGACAATTTATTCTTAAAAAAGAAGGCAAGAAAAAGTAATGAGAAATAAAACTGCTATTAGACAAAAAAGAAACAGAGCTAAGCTTAAAAGAGTAAACACAGACAAGCCTAGACTAACCGTATTTAGATCTGCCAAGAATATTTATGCTCAGTTAATAGATGATAGTAAACGCACTACTATTGCAAGTGCCTCTTCTAAAGAAAAAAACATTGAAAAAAATAATAAAACAGAATTATCTAAAATTGTAGGAAAATTGATTGCCGAAAGAAGCATAGCTAAAGGAATTAAAGAAGTTTACTTTGATAGAGGAAGCTATAAGTACCATGGCAGAGTTAAATCACTTGCAGAAGCAGCAAGAAGTGGGGGATTAAAATTTTAATTTATGAGCAAAGTATCTGAGATTAAAGAAAAGTTAGTTGCTATTAATAGAATTACAAAAGTTGTCAAAGGTGGAAGAAGGTTCGGTTTCGCGGCTTTAGTAGTTGCAGGCAATCAAAAAGGCCAAGTTGGTTTTGGACAAGGAAAAGCAAAACAAGTCCCTGATGCAATAAAGAAAGCATCGGATGCTGCAAAAAAATCTTTGATTAAAATACCATTACGTGATGGCAGAACATTACATCATGATGTTAAAGGAAAAAGTGGTGCTGGAAAAGTAATTTTAAGAAGCGCTCCAGCTGGAACTGGTATTATAGCTGGTGGAGCTGTTCGAGCAATTTGTGAAATGTCAGGCATTCAAGATGTAGTTGGTAAATCTATTGGATCCGCAAATCCTTATAACGTTGTTAGAGCTTCTTTTGCTGCATTATCTAGTCAACAAACACCTAAAGATATTTCTTTAATTAGAGGTAAAAAAATTAAAGATATTGTTTCAAGGAGATAATTTATGAAATTAAATAGCATAGGTATTAAAATTTTTAAAAAATCAAAAAGAGTTGGAAGAGGTATAGGCTCTGGAAAAGGAAAAACTGCTGGTCGTGGTGTGAAGGGACAAAAAGCCAGATCTGGTGTTGCCGTTAAAAGCTTCGAAGGTGGTCAAATGCCTTTATATAGAAGACTGCCAAAGCGTGGATTTAACGCAATTAAAAATAGAGCGAATAACTTAGTTATTAATTTAAGAGATATTTCAAATTTAATTGACAAGAAAAAAATTAATACTGTAGAAAAAGTAGATTTAAGTAGTTTGTTGTTTTCTAAAGATAAAAAAAATTCAAAATATGTAAAAGTAAAAATACTAGGTACGGGCGAAATTAAGCACAAGGTAAATTTGCTAGCACATTCATTTAGTCAAAGTGCTAAAAGTAAGATAGAAAAATTAGGCGGATCAATAGAAATAGTTAAATAGTAATGTCTAATTTTTCAGATATTTCTACTAGTGGATCAGGATCTCAATCAAGCGATTTAACAAAAAGAATTTTATATACTTTATTTATATTAATTATTTACCGATTTTGTACCTATGTACCATTACCAGGAATAGATCCTGACTCCCTTAAAAATTTAATTACCGGCAATGAGCGAAGCCTTTTGGGTATGTTTAACTTGTTTGCTGGTGGAGCCGTGCAACGAATGGCAATTTTAACCTTAGGTATTATGCCATATATTTCTGCATCCATTATTATTCAATTGTTAACTGGAGTAACCGAATATTTTAAAAATTTAAAAAACCAAGGTGAATTTGGTAGGCGTAAAATTACACAGTACACTAGATACGGTACTGTATTATTAGCATTAATTCAGGGTTATGGTGTATCAGTCAGTTTAGAGAATTCTCCTGGCTTAGTTTTAGAAGCAGGCTGGTATTTCAGATTTGTTACTACGATAACTTTACTGACTGGAACCATATTAATCATGTGGCTTGGAGAACAAATTACAGCGAGGGGTGTGGGCAATGGTATTTCTTTAATTATATTTTCAGGAATTGTTGCAGAAATTCCAGGAGCCTTAGCGTCAACATTTGAGCTTGGCAGAACGGGAGCCATTTCAACCATAGCAATTTTGTCTATTTTATTATTATTATTGGGTGCGATATATTTCATAGTTTTTGTCGAAAGAGCACAACGCAGAATATTAATTCAATATCCAAAACGTCAGATGGGAAATAAAATCTATGGAGGCGAGTCATCTTATCTGCCATTGAAAGTTAATACTGCAGGAGTTATCCCAGCAATTTTTGCATCTGCTTTATTATTATTACCTGTAACGTTATCTAACTTTTCTACCAGTGCAAATTCCTGGGTACTCTCTGTCACCTCAATGCTGGGTCAAGGAAAGCCACTCTATATGCTTTTTTATGCATCAGGAATTGTCTTTTTTTCTTTTTTTTACACATCCATTATTTTTAATCCTGTAGAAACTTCTGATAATTTAAAAAAACATGGAGGATTTGTTCCCGGAATTAGACCTGGAGAAAAAACATCTGAATTTATTCAAGGTTTACTAACCAAGTTAACTGTTATTGGATCTGCTTATTTAGTTTTAATTTGTCTGTTACCAGAATTCTTAATATCTAAATATCCTATTCCATTTTATTTAGGCGGAACTTCATTGCTAATCGTTGTAGTAGTGGCAATGGATACAATTACGCAAGTACAAACTAGAATGATGAGTGCACAGTACGCTTCCTTAATAAAAAAAACTAAATTTTCCAAATAATGAATATTGTAATTTTTGGACCTCCAGGGGCAGGAAAGGGGACACAATCTTCGTACTTAATCCAAAATTTCAATTTATTTCAGTTATCAACTGGTGATTTATTAAGAGATGAACTTAAGAGTAAATCTGCATTAGCCTCAGAAATTGAAAGCTTAATGAATGCTGGAAAATTAGTTTCTGATACGATTATTAATAATTTAATAGAAAAAAAACTTAGTGATGCAAGTATTGCCAATAGAATTATATTTGATGGATTTCCCAGAAATATTGAACAAGCAAAAACCTTAGACAGTCTTTTGTCAAAATATTCTCAATCTATTTCACTAGTTTTGAATCTAAAAGTTGACTATTCAGTTCTTACTAAAAGAATATCGGGAAGAGTATCTTGCTCGATATGTAAGAAAACTTTTAATGAATTTTTTGATCCACCTGTACCATGTGAAAATTCTAAATGTTCTGACAGAGTATTGAACAAAAGGTCAGATGATAATGTTGAAACTGTTTCAAAAAGACTAAAAACATATGATGAGTCAACGTTACCTATTCTTGGCTATTATTCTTCGAACAATATAGTTAAAGATGTTGATGCTATGCAGGATATTGGAAGCGTATCAAAACAAATATCTAGCATTATCAAGGACTTAAAACGTTGACTTTAAAAGAAGGATTCATATACTCCGACAGTTTTTAAAATTAATAATTACAATCACTTACTATGGCTCGTATATCAGGGATCAATCTTCCATTAAATAAGCAAGTGCATATCGCTCTTCAGTATATCTATGGAATTGGTGATCATTATGCTGAAAAAATTTGTGAAGAATTAAAAATTGATAAGTCGAAACGAGTTAATAATTTAACAGAAGACGAAGTTCTTAAAGTCAGGGAATTGATAGACAAGAATTATAAAGTGGAAGGTGATTTGAGAAGAGATATTTCATTAAATATAAAAAGACTTAGAGATTTAGGTACATACAGAGGAACAAGACATAGAAAAAAATTGCCAGTAAGAGGGCAGAGAACTCATTCTAATGCAAGAACTAGAAAAGGCAAAGCTATTGCAATTGCAGGTAAAAAATTAACAGTAATGAAAAAATAATTAATGAGCGCTGAAGATATTAAAAAAAAACCTGAAGATACAAAAGTTGCCGATACAAAAAAGCAAGATTCTAAAAAGAAAAGTAAATTCAGATTAAAAAAGAAAGAAAAGAAGGTTGTTGTTAATGGTAAAGCTTATGTAAATGCTACTTTTAACAATACTATTGTTTCAATTACCGACAAAGATGGCAATGTTCTTTCTTGGTCATCAGCTGGCTCTAAAGGATTTAAAGGTTCAAGAAAATCTACACCATATGCTGCACAAGTTGCAGCTGATGATGCGGCTATAAAAGCGGCTGAGTTTGGTCTTAAAAATATTGATGTTGAAGTAAAAGGTCCAGGTTCTGGAAGAGAAACAGCATTAAGAGCATTACAGGCAAGAGGATTTAAAATTTTGTCAATTAAAGACACTAGTCCCATTGCTCATAATGGATGCAGACCACCAAAGAAACGAAGAGTTTAACCATAAATAATACAGGAGCTAACATTGATAGACAAAAATTGGAAAGAATTAATCAAACCTTCTAAAATAGATATTCAAGCAAGTGATGATAAAAAATTTGCTAAAATAGTAGTTGAGCCTTTAGAAAGAGGTTTTGCGCTAACTCTTGGTAATGCATTAAGAAGAGTTTTGTTATCATCCATTCAAGGCACAGCTGTTACAGCTATTCAAATTGACGGAGTGCTTCATGAATTTTCTTCAATTAATGGAGTAAGAGAAGATGTTACTGACATTGTGTTAAATGTTAAATCTTTATCGTTAAAATTAAATTCTAACGGACCAAAAAAATTAATTTTAGATGCAAAAGGACCAGGCGAGATTACTGCTAAAATGCTTAACCCTAATCCTGATATAGAGATTTTAAATCCTGAACAAGTTATTTGTAATTTAGATGAAAATACAAAAATCTACATGGAATTAGTTGTTAATACTGGAAAAGGATATGTTTCTGCTGATAAAAATAGAGAAAAAGACTCACCATTAGGTCTTATACCTATCGATTCAGTTTATAGTCCAGTTAAACGAGTTTCTTATAATGTATCAAACACTAGGGAAGGTTTGTCGATTGATTACGATAAATTAACAATGGAAATTGAAACTAATGGATCTGTTGCGGCAGACGATTGTTTAGCTTTTGCTGCAAGAATATTGCAAGATCAGTTGTCCTTATTTATAAATTTTGATGAACCAAAAGAAGTTATTGCTCAACCTACCCAAAGTGAGCCTGAATTTAATAAAAACCTTCTTAGAAGAGTTGATGAATTAGAGCTTTCCGTTCGATCCATGAATTGTTTAAAGAATGATAATATTATCTATATCGGTGATCTTGTTCAAAAAACGGAAGGAGAAATGCTTAGAACTCCTAATTTTGGAAGAAAATCTTTAAATGAAATTAAAGAAGTACTATCAGGTATGTCGTTATACTTAGGAATTGAAATTCCTAATTGGCCACCAGAAAATATTGCTGAATTATCTAAAAAATTAGAGGAAGAATATAAATAAACTATGAGACACGGGCACGGACATAGAAAATTAAATAGAACGTCCGAACACAGAAAAGCTATGTTTCAAAATATGCTAAATTCATTAATTAAGCATGAACAAATTCAAACTACTGTTCCAAAAGCTAAAGAATTGAAATCGATCATCGATAAGGTTATCACGATCGGTAAAAAAAATACTTTAGCTGCAAAAAAAACACTTTTTTCCAAATTACAAGATAAATCATCTGTAATAAAATTAACTACCACTTTACTAAAAAGGTATGAGAATAGAAAAGGTGGATATTGCAGAGTTGTAAAATCCGGTTTTCGTTTTGGTGACAATGCACCTACGGCTTATATTGAATTGGTAGATAAAGATTTTAATGCTAAGGGTCAAGATTCTGGACCTGTTCAAAAAAAAACAAATGATAAAGAAAATCCAGAAGCAAAGAATATATCTACTGATCCCAAAGAAGTAAAAAAAACTAGCAAAAAATAATGAAACCCTATCTACTGGTTGCTTTATTTGGAGCAGCTGGAAGTGTTTTGAGATATTTTTTATTTGTTATTACTCCTAAATTTTTCTACTCAAACTTCCCAATAAGCACAGTAATTGTGAACCTTCTTGGCTCATTTTTTATTGGTTATTGTATTGCATTATTTGACAAAGGAATAATTAATGAGACTGTTAGAATTTCTATAGTTATAGGATTGTTGGGTGGCTTTACAACTTTTTCAACTTTTTCAATGGATTTATTTAATTTAATAAATAAATCTTTATATATGCAAACTGCTACTTATATTTTTGTCTCTGTGTTCTTTGGATTATTATTTTTTATTCTGGGTTATAAATTATCAAATTTACTTTAATGATAATTAGTGAGCAGTTTGTAATTGAGGTGGATTACGAAAATTCTAGAATTGATAGATGGCTAAAAAATAAAGTTTATAAATTTCATCAATCGTTTATCGAGAAATCTCTTAGATCTGGAAAAATAAAAGTTAACAAAAAAAAAGTTAAAAGTTCTTATAAGCTCCAAGTTGGAGACAATGTGCACATAAATATTGATTATGAAAAACAGGAAGAAAATAAAAAATTTTCATATCAAGCTAGCTTGTATGAATATAAAGAAATAAAAAATAATACTATCTTTGAAAATAAAGACTATTTGATTTTAAATAAACCAGCTGGTATTGCGGTTCAATCAGGAAGTAAATCACCTAAAAATATAATTGATATTCTGAATAAATTTTCTGAAGATAAAAAATTTTATTTAGTCCATAGAATTGATAAAGAAACTTCAGGTCTAATTATTCTTGCATGTAACAGAACTTTTGCTCAAGTTTTATCTGAGCAATTTAGAAATAAAGTAGTTAAAAAAAATTATCTAGCTATTCTGCATGGTTGTCTACCTGTTAACGAAGGTACGCTTGATCATAATTTGACTTTTAAAGACAAATCTAAAGTCAAAACATTTAAAGCGGAAACAGATTTTTTTGTATTATCAAAAAATAAAGATTTTTCATATGTACAAGCCAATCCCATCACTGGCAGAAAACATCAGTTAAGACGTCAATTTTTTCATATTAATCATCCTATTGTAGGTGATGATAAATATTTCATTCCTCATTATAAAAATAACAGTAAATTTTTAATGCTACATAGTCATGAAGTGACATTTGAGTATTTAGGTAAAAACAAAACTTATAAGATTGAAGCTCCTTCCCAATTTAAAGTTTTTTTGAAGGATTCTGGTTTATAAAAATTTTTTCAAATTTATCTAAAATTACTTTGTTGATAGTTTCTTCACTAGGTAGTTTTGCAATTTCAGAAAAATTAATTAAACCTTTATCTTTTATACCGCAAGGAATGATTGCTTTGTAATTATTCATATCGACATCTAAATTTAATGCAAAGCCATGATAAGCTACCCATTTTTTTACTTTAATGCCTATAGCTGCTATTTTGTATTCTAAATTATCTTTCTTTACCCATATGCCAATATTGTTTGGATCGTTATATGAGTTTATTTTAAAAACCTTTAAAGTCTCTATAATCCAATTTTCTACATTTCTGACTAATTGTTTGATTTCTCTACCACGTTTGTTCAAATCCAAAACAAAATAAACAACTTTCTGGCCTTTGCCGTGATACGTCCATTTGCCACCTCTGTTTGTTTTAATAGTAGGCAAAAAGTTTTTTTCAAGTAATTCAAAGTCTTTTCCACTTGTTCCACAAGTATAGATATCCTGATGCTCAAGAATCCAAATAAGTTCACGACCCTTATTCGAGTGAATATTAAAAGCTCTTTCTTCTAAGAAATCAATTGCTGCTTGATATAAAATTGGTTTTTTGCTGATTTTTATTTCAATATTCATTATATAAAGAAAAATACTTTTATTATTATGGAAAACAATAACCAAATAAAATCAACAAAAGTAGAGTTTAATATAAGCAATATTTTTCTAGAAGATTTAATTAACAAAATTGACAATAAAAATGTTGACGAAGTCAATTTATTGCTTTCAAAGCTTCATATTTCAGATGTTGCTGAAATTGTGTCAAATTTGCCAGAAAAAAAAAGATTTCAGTTATTTGATTTGAATAATTTTACTATTAACCCTAATGTAATAGTTGAACTTACAAATGAACTACAAAAAGAAATTTTAGAGAGAATTACATCAGATAAAATAGTACGAATTATTAATAGTCTCGAATCTGACAATGCCCTGCAGATTGTGGAAAATCTTTCCGAGCAAAAAAAAAATGAAGTACTTACTAAAATTCCATTAGAAGACAAAAATATATTAGAACAAACATTAAGCACTTATCCAGAAGATTCTGCAGCCAGAATAATGCAGAGGGAATTTGCTGCAGTCCCACAAGGTTGGACTGTAGGACAGACCATTGATTATTTAAGAGAAACAAAGGAATTACCAAAAGATTTTTTTGAAATTTTTATTATCAATCAACTCAATGTTCCAGTTGGCTCTGTGGCCTCATCAAGAGTACTTCGAACTGAACGAGAAGTTAAAATGAGCGAGATTATGAAGAATAATAAATTTTTAGTACCTGCGGAAATGGATAAGGAGCAAGTTGCTTATAATTTTGAACAGTACAGTTTGTTTTCAGCAGGTGTTGTTGACAAAAATAATCATTTAATTGGTATGATTACAGGTGATGACATTGTAACCGTCATTAAGGAAGAAGCAGAGGAAGATACATTGAGATTAGCAGGGGTTAGTGACGAAGAGATATCTGACAGCGCTTTTAGTATTACTAAAAAAAGATTTATTTGGTTAACTATAAATTTATTAACGGCAATTTTGGCATCAACAGTCATAAGCGCATTTAATGAAAATATAGAGAAGGTTGTTGCTCTAGCTATTTTAATGCCGATTGTTGCGTCTATGGGCGGTAACGCTGGGACCCAAACCTTAACTGTGACAGTTAGATTATTAGCTACCAAAGAACTTATATCAAGCAACGTTAGAAAAATTATTTCTAAAGAGTTTTTAGTAGGATTTTTTAATGGCTTAATATTTGCCCTTATCACTGGAGCTGCTATTTTTGTTTGGTTTCAAGATGTAAGATTATCAGCTCTTATCGCTGTAGCCATGATCATCAATATGACTGTTGCAGGTCTTTTTGGAATATTAATTCCAGTAGGTTTGAATAAATTTAAAATTGATCCTGCAATCTCATCAAGTGTTTTTGTTACAACCGTAACTGATGTTTTTGGATTTTTATCATTTTTGGGATTAGCAAGTTATATACTTAATATCTAAATATTATCTATTAATCTAACTCCATCCAGGTAATAAGCGATAAATATGTTTGAATGCATATTAATTTTCTTGGAGCTCAAAAATCTTTCTAGATTAACATTCTCAATATAATCAATTTTGTTTACTCCAGTTTTTTTAATTTCTTTATGTAAAAAACTAAGGTTAAATATTTTACCAATATTAGATAATTTATAATTTAATATTATTTTGTAGACTAGGCTCATAATTTTTTTTGCTTTTTCATTAAGCAATAAATTTCTTGAAGATAAAGCATATCCTTGTCTTGATCTTACAGTTTTGCATGGAATAATTTTTGATGAAATTCTGTTAATTGTACAAAATTGTCTAATAATATGTAGTTGTTGATAATCTTTTTCACCCATGTAAACTTTTGTATTTTTTATAATTGAAAGTAATTTCGACATTACATCCAGCACTCCTTTAAAATGATTTTTTCTAAATTTATGTTCCATAAATTTTGTCATTTTAGGATATTTAAATTTTAATGATTTCCATCCATACACCTCATTAAAAGAAGGAAGAAACAAATAGTCAACTTTGTATTTCTTGCACAAAATAATATCATTTTTTATTTTTTTAGGATAATTCATAAAATCTTTTTTTTTATTGAACTGTTTTGGATTTACAAAAATACTAACTACTGTTTTTGAATTTTCTTTTTTACTTCTTTTAATTAGGGATATATGGCCATCATGCAACGTTCCCATAGTTGGCACAAAGCCTGTATTATTATATTGATCTAAAATACTACTAATTTGATTAGATTTTTTTATAATTTTCATTTAAGACAATTTCTTTACTTTATTTATGATTAAAGAAGCAATTATACCACTAGCAGGATTAGGAACAAGGATGTTACCATTAACAAAGGTTATTCCAAAAGAATTATGGCCACTAGGAAAGTTATCAATTTTAGAAAGAATTCTTCAAGAGTGTGAAGATGCTAAAATTAAAAAAATTTATTTAATTATTTCTAAAAGAAAAAATATTATAAAAAAATTTTTTGACAAAGATTTATTTCTAGAAAAAAAAATAAGAAATAATCTCGATTTATTAAATAAGCTAAATTCCTTGAGTAAATATAAAAAAAAAATAAAATTTATTTATCAAAATTCTGCCAAAGGTCTTGGCGATGCTGTTAATACTTGTAAAAATTTTATAAAATCATCTCACTTTTTGTTAATTTTGCCTGATGACATTATTGTTAATAACAACTGTTCTAAAGAATTGATAAATATTCATAACAAAAGCAAAGCATCAATATTGGCTATAAAAAAAGTTCCAAAAAATATAGTAAATAGATACGGTGTAGTTGGTTTTAATAAAAAATTAAAAAATATTGTTAATATCAACAAGTTAGTAGAAAAGCCAAATAGTAAACAAAGTCCATCTTCATTCGTAATTATTGGTAGATATGTATTGAGTAAAAAAATTTTTAAGCATCTTTCGAAGACTCAAAAAGGATCTCTTGGTGAAATTCAAATAACAGATGCTATGTCTATGATGCTAAATGCTGGTCAGTCTTTCAAAGGTTGCATTTTCAAAGGTTCATATTTAGATTGTGGAACTATGGATGGCTATATTAAATCATTTAAATTAATCGGATCACGCTAATGAATATTTGCTTTATAGGTACTGGTTATGTCGGTCTAGTATCTGGAGTTCTTTTTTCGGATTTAGGTAATAATGTATACTGCGTTGATAAGGATAGCGAAAAAATTAAAAACTTAGAACAAGGAATAATACCAATATACGAACCTGGTTTAGAGGAAATTGTTATTAGAAATTTTAAGGCTGGTAGAGTTAAATTTACATCAGACATAAATCAGGCAATTAGATCTTCCGATGTAGTATTCATAGCGGTTGGAACTCCCAGTTCAAAAGATGGATCTTCAGCTGATTTAACCGGTGTATTTAATGTTGCAAATATTATTTCAAAAAATCTAAATTCTTATAAAATCATTATTACCAAATCTACAGTACCTCTTGGAACGGGAGATAAAATTGAGTCTATTTTATTAAAAAAAAATAATAGAAAAAAGTTTGATGTTGTATCAAACCCTGAATTTTTGCGTGAAGGAGAAGCAATTCGAGATTTCAGATATCCAGATCGAGTTGTAATAGGAACTAATAATTCAAAGAAAGTTACACCTATAATGGAAAAACTTTATGCGCCAATAATTAATAAAGGAGCAAAATTTCTTATTGTTAAAAGAAGGGCAGCAGAACTAATAAAGTATGCTGCAAATGCTTTTTTAGCGACAAAAATTACATTTATTAACGAGATTGCAAATCTTTGTGAACAAACAGGAATTAATGTAGAAGATATTGCTCTTGGAATAGGAACTGATGCCAGAATTGGCTCTAGATTTTTAAGGGCCGGACCTGCTTATGGAGGATCGTGTTTTCCAAAAGATACAAAGGCATTAGCTAGAACAGCTAGTAATTACAAAGTTCATTTGCAACTAGTCAATGCAGTAATAAAATCGAATGAATCTCGAAGTTCATTAATAACATCCAAAATAATTAAAATTTTAAAAAAACCAAAAAAGAAAATAGTGGGTTTTTTAGGTGTTACTTTTAAGGCTAATACGGATGATATGAGAGACTCTTCCTGTCTTAAAATAATTCCAGCATTGATAAAAAAAGGATGCTTAGTTAATTATTACGATCCTACAGGAAATAAAACTAATTTGGATATTTATAAATCAGTGCATTTTTTTGAAAATGCCAATGAAGTTATAAAAAGTTCAGATTTATTAGTTATTCATACAGAATGGGACGAATTTAAAAATATAAATTTTGAAAAAATAATAAAAAATAAAAATTTAAAAATTTTTGATCTAAGAAATTTATACGAAGATAAATATTTTTTAAATAAAAAAATAAAATATTATTCTATAGGAAGGCCATTTAATGTCTAAAGCTTATGATAAATCAAGAAAACTTGAATTATCCACAAAAGAAAAAATTCCTAGTTTTTATAATGTAATAATTTTGAATGATGATTTTACAACTATGGAATTTGTTGTTAAAATTTTGGTAATGTTTTTTAATTTAACTACTTACAAAGCTAATTTCATCATGCTGAAAATACATAATGAGGGGTCTGCTGTAGTAGGAACTTATCCAAAAGATGTTGCTGAGACCCTTATTTACCAAGTTAGCAATTATTCAAAACAAAATAATTTCCCTTTAAAGTGCATTTTGGAGCTTAAATAAATGGCAACTTTTACTAAAACTTTAGAAAAAGCTATTTCTCAAGCATTCAAAATTGCATCAGAGAAAAATCATCAGTATGTCACATTAGAGCATTTGCTGTTGTCATTAACTGATGAACCAGACGCTCTTAATGTCATGAAAGCATGTAGTGTAGATACCGCTTTGTTAAAAGAAAATTTAGAATTTTATATAGATAATGAATTGGATAATATTATTAATTCTGAAAAAGAAGCAGAACCACAGCCAACCGCCGGATTTCAAAGAGTGATTCAAAGGTCTATAGTTCATGTGCAATCTTCTGGAAAAAACGAAGTAACAGGAGCTAATATTTTAGTTTCTTTATTTGCTGAACGTGAGAGCCATGCTACATATTTTTTACAAGAACAAGAAGTAACAAGATATGATGTAGTTAATTTTATATCTCATGGTATTACGAAAATTGATAATTTTTCTTACACAGACCATTTTAGCTCCTCACATAAAACAAGTAATTCAGTTAAAAACTCTGCTTTAGACACATATTGTATTAATCTAATCCAAAAAGCTGAAAAAAATAATATAGATGCTTTAGTAGGAAGAACACAAGAGATCGAACGAATAACACAAATTCTTTGCAGAAGAACTAAAAATAATCCTTTATTAGTTGGTGATCCTGGAGTTGGAAAAACAGCCATCGTTGAAGGATTGGCCAATAAAATTTTTCATAACCAAGTTCCAGATGTTTTAAAGGATAACGTCATATACTCATTGGATATGGGAGTTCTAATTGCTGGAACACGTTATCGAGGTGATTTTGAAGAGAGATTAAAGGGTATTATAAATGAAATTGAAAAAAATAAAAAATTTATCCTTTTTATTGATGAGATTCACTCATTAATTGGAACCGGTTCTACATCTGGTAATTCTATGGACGCAGCTAACATGTTGAAACCGGCTTTGCAATCAGGCCAAATTAGATGCGTAGGCTCCACTACCTTTGTTGAATATAGACAACATTTTGAAAAAGACCGAGCATTACAAAGAAGATTTCAAAAGATCGATGTCGCAGAACCTACTGTAGAAGAGGCTTATAAAATTATGTATGGATTAAAAAATAAATATGAGTCATTTCATAAAGTTAAATATTCAGATGAAGCGATTAGAGCATCAGTAGATCTTTCTTTTAAATATATTGGAAATAAAAAACTACCAGATAAATCCATAGACATTATTGATGAACTTGGTTCATTCGAGTCATTAAAACCACATGATCAAAAAAAAGAAATTTTAACAGAAGGGGATGTGGAAAAAATTGTTTCTAAGATGACCAAAATACCAGAAAAAAACATCACGCTGGACGATAGAAATTATCTTAAAGATTTAGATAAGAATTTAAAAAGATTAATATATGGACAAGATCACGCTATTGATGCACTAGCCAGTTCAATTAAATTATCAAGATCTGGATTGAGAGACTCCAGAAAAACAATTGGTAGTTACTTATTTAGTGGTCCAACTGGTGTGGGAAAAACAGAGTTAGCAAAACAACTTGCCAATACACTTGGCGTAGAACTAATTCGTTTTGACATGTCAGAATACTCTGAAAGGCATACTATATCTAAACTTATTGGTGCACCTCCTGGATATGTTGGTTTTGATCAGGGAGGTTTGCTTTCCGAGTCAGTTGAAAAAAATCCTCACGCTATTTTGTTAATAGACGAAATAGAAAAAGCTCATCAAGATATTTATAATATATTATTGCAAATAATGGATTATGGAATTTTAACAGATCAAAATGGTAAAAAAATAGATTTTAGAAATATTGTACTAATATTAACTACAAACGCTGGAGCTACAGATCTAGAAAAAAATGAAATCGGCTTTGTAAAAAACAAAGATCAGCAAATTGATATAGAAACTATCAATAAAATTTTTTCACCTGAGTTTAGAAATCGACTAGATTCTTTAATAAGATTCAATCATTTAGACAAATCTGTAATTAAAAAAATTGTAAGTAAATTTGTATTGGAATTGGAAACTCAATTAAATGCCAGAGATGTGACAATAGAATTATCAGAATCAGCTTGTGACTTAATATGTGAACTTGGTTATAGCAAAACAATGGGAGCTAGACCTGTTGCTCGCTTAATTGACGACAAAATAAAAAAAATATTAGCAAATGAAATTATTCATGGAAAATTAGTAGAAGGTGGGTTGGTTATCGTTGACGCTGTAAAGCAAGAATTCGTTTTTAAGATAAAGAAGCTTGAAATTAAAAAGCTTTCTAAACAATTTTCAAGTTAACTATCAATTTCAAATATCGATTCAATTTCAACAGCTGCGCCAAGGGGCAGACTTTCTACACCTATAACAGCCCTCGCATGAATACCTTTGTTTCCAAATATTTTAACAATAATGTCGGATGCAGCATTTAACAATTTCGGATGATCTTTAAAATCTTTTGTACAATTTATGTATCCATTAATTTTAATGCATTTTTTAATTGTATCTAAGTTTAAAACAGCACTTTTTAACTGTCCGATGCAATTTAAGATACACAGTCTTGCAGCCTCTTTACCTTGTTCAATCGTTAAGTCTAATCCAACTTTTCCAACAACTAATGTACCCGCAGAGTTTAATGGAAGTTGTCCAGATATATAAATTAAGCTGTTTGATTTAGTGTAAGCGGCATAATTTCCAACAGGTGACGGTGGTTTTGGAATTTCTATTCCTAACTTTTTGATTAAGTGTTCGATTTCAGACATCTTGATCTGTTTTTGTTTTAGACTTCTTTTTTTCTTTTTTTAAAGGTTTTTTTTTTAAAGTTTTACCTTTCTTTGAAGCATCATATTCAAGTCTTTTTTCTATTAAGTCAAGCGCCTCCTCCATAGTGATACTTTCAGGATCTTTATCATCCGGTATGGTAGCATTAATTGTTTTGTATTTAACATAAGGCCCATAAGAACCTTTCATTATTTTAATTGGTTTTTTATCCTCAGGATGTTCACCAATTGTCTTAATTTCATTAGATGATCTTCTGCCTGGTTTTGCCTCTGCAATCATTGTAACGGCTTTGTTGATACCTATAGTAAAAATGTCTTCTGGTGTCTCTAGAGTGGCTGATTTTTTATCACATTTAACATATGGGCCATATCGTCCGTTGTTTAACGTGATATCCATATTGTTCTCTGGATATATTCCCAAAACTTTAGGCAAAGTTGCTAAAAATCTTGCCTTTTCTAGATTTATATCATCAAGCGAAATACCTTTTGGTATTGAAATATTTTTCATTTCTTTCTCTTCGTTACCCACTTGTAAATAAGGTCCAAATCTTCCTTTTTTTAAAATAATATTTTTATCATCTTCAGTTTTTCCAATTTCTTTTGGTTCAGCAAGATAATCTTGCTCTGCTGCTTTAATTCTTGATAGTGGTCTTGTAAATTTGCATTCTGGGTATTTTGAGCAGCCTATAAACGCACCAAATCGCCCGATTTTCAAACTAAGTTCGCCACCACAAGCGCAGTTTCTTTTAATTTTTCCTTCATTATCCTTATCAAAGATGATTTCTCCCAAACTAACATTCATCATATCTAGAATTTCTCTAGTTCTTAATTCTTTAACTTTAGAAACATTTTTATTAAATTCTTCCCAAAATTTTGAAAGAACTTCAATCCAATCTATTTTTCCACTGGTGATGTCATCAAGACTCTCTTCTAGACCAGCTGTAAAATTATAATCGACATATTGAGTAAATAATTGATTTAAGAATGCAGTAATTAGTTTACCTCTATCGGTTGGAATAAATTTTTTATTAATTACTTCAACATAGTTTCTGGTTGAAAGAACTGAAATAATACTGGCATAAGTAGAAGGTCTTCCAATTCCAAGTTCCTCTAATTTTTTTACTAAACTTGCTTCTGAATATCTCGGAGGCGGTTGTGTATAATGTTGATCTTTAACGACCTCGTTTAATTCAATAATTTCATTCTTTGTTACCTCTGGAAGAATAGTGTCCTCATCAGAATCTTCCTTATCATTATCTTCTGTGTCATCTACTTCTTTAACTTCTTGATATAATTTTAAAAAACCATCAAATTTTTGCACAGAACCATTAGCCCTAAAGATTATACTTTTGTCTTTATTAGAAAAATCTATTGCTGTTCTTTCAAACTCAGCGCTTTCCATCTGAGAAGCCACTGTTCGATTCCATATCAATTCATATAATCTAAACTGATCTTTATCGAGAACCGACCTCAACATTTCAGGTGTACGATTTATATCGGTTGGCCTTATTGCTTCATGAGCTTCTTGCGCATTTTTTGCTTTTTTACCAGAATAATTTCTAGCTTCAGTAGGTAGATATTGTTTCCCAATATTTTCTTGAATGTATTTTCTGCAATCGTTAATTGCGTCAATTGATATGTCCGTACCATCTGTTCGCATGTATGTAATCAAGCCAATAGTTTCACCTTTAATATCAATACCTTGGTAAAGTCTTTGCGCAATTTGCATAGTCCTAGAAGCTCCAAAACTTAGTTTTCTGGAGGCATCCTGTTGCATCGTAGAGGTTCTAAAAGGAGCATAAGGATTTCTTTTAAATGGCTTGCTCTCAATGCTGGCAACTTGATAAGAATCTTTATTAATAATTTCAACAGCTTTATTGGCAGTTTCCTGATTGATAAAAGAAAATTTTTCAATTTTTTTATTATCAAATATATTTAGTTTTGTGTTTATATTTTTATTTTCTTTATTTTTGAAAATTGCTCCAATAGTCCAAAATTCTTCTGGTTTAAATAATTCAACCTCATGTTCTCTTTCAACTATAATCTTTAAAGCTACTGACTGAACACGACCAGCAGACTTAGACCCTGGTAACTTAGTCCATAATATTGGAGAAATATTGAAACCTACTAAATAATCTAATGCTCGCCTTGCCAAATATGCATTTACAAGCTCAATATTTATATCTCTAGGATTTTGAATACCATTTAATACTGCTTTTTTGGTAATTTCATTAAAAACAACTCTTTCAACTTTTTTGTCTTTTGTTAATTTTAAATCATCCAAAATATGTTTTACGTGCCATGCAATAGCCTCACCTTCGCGATCAGGATCTGTTGCTAAAATAATTTTGTTACTATTTTTAGCTGCGTCTGTAATTTCTTTGATATGTTTTTTTGATGTACTGTCGATTTCCCATATCATATTAAAATTATTTTCAGTATCTACAGATCCATTCTTAGAAGGCAAATCTCTTACATGACCAAAACTAGCTAATACAATATAATCCGAGCCTAAATATTTATTGATAGTTTTAGCTTTGGCTGGACTTTCTACTATTAAAAGATTCATTGATTTATTTTAAAGATTTAAGACCTCTCAAAAAAGTCTGTATTTGTCAAATTACTTAACTATTATTATAAGAAAACTCAAGCAATACTGAACTTTTTATAATTTTTTTTCCTTGCCTGATATTAGACGAGCAATATTTTCCTTGTGTGTGAATATTGAAAAAATAAAAAAAAATAAATAAAAAAAAGTTTCCTCTAACGTGAAAAATAACAATGATGCTATAATTAAAACAACAAAAGAAAGGAGTGCTGATAAAGAAGAAATTTTAAATAATTTAGAAATTAATAGCCAACTAATAATGAATATTCCAAATGCTACTTGATTTAAAACTAAAATTATCCCAATAAATGTAGCAACGCCTTTACCACCTTTGAAATTTAACCACATTGGGAAGATGTGACCTAAATATACAATTGCCGATGATAAATAATAATATTCTGGATAAAATTTCAGAGTCAAAAATACAGCTAATGATCCCTTAAAAACGTCCGATAAAAGTGTTAGAAGTGCTAATAGTTTGCTTCCAGTTCGGAGTGCATTAGTTGCTCCAATATTTCCGGATCCTATTTTTCTTATATCTCCATAACCAAGCATTTTTGAGAATATAAGTCCAAAGGGTATGCTACCTAAAATATAAGAATAGAATAAAACGTAAGCAATATCCATTATTCTGAGAAGACTAGTTTGCCATTAATAAAAGTTTTGCTAACTTTTCCCTGTAGCTTTCTATTTTCTATGGCTGTATTTTTTGATTTAGATAATATGTTTTCCTTTTTAAGAACCCACGGTTTATTAAGATCAAATACCGCAATATCAGCTTCACTTCCTATAGACAAAGTTCCATTTCTAATTCCTAAAATTTTTGCAGGATTTGATGTTAGATTTTTTATTAACAAATTTAGTTCACAACTTCCATTATGAAACAATTCAAGAGCAAGGGGTAACAGTGTTTCGATACCAGAGGCTCCTGTAGCTGCCTGTTGAAACGTCAACCTTTTTGATTCTTCATCTTCTGGTTTGTGGTCCGAAACTATAACGTCAATAATTCCTTCCTTTACTGCTTGTATTAAAGCCAATCTATCTTGCTCAGATCTAAGCGGAGGAGAAAGTTTAAGAAAAGTTTTAAAATCGCCTATGTCATTATCATTTAGAGACAGGTTATTTATTGAAGCCCCAACTGTAAATTTTAAGCCCTTTTCTTTTGCTTTTTTAATAATATCTATTGATTCTTTTGATGATATTAGGGCTATATGATATTTTGTGTGATATTGTTCTAATAACAATAAGTCTCTCTCTATAATTATTTGTTCTGCTATGGCGGGGATACTTTTTAATCCCAATTTAGTAGCTAATAAACTGTCATTAATAACTCCATTTTCAGATAATTCATTATCTTGTGTAAATTGTATAATTAGAATTTCTTTGTTTTTTCCGTAATTAAATATTCTATCCATAACTTTGTTACTTTGAACGCAGCTTAAACCGTCAGTAAAACCCCAAGCACCTCTTAATTTTAAAAGTCCAAACTCCGTAATCTCTTTGCCGTCAGCATTTTTTGTTAAAGTTGCTAGTGGAAAAATTTTTATTGTTGATTTGTCTCTGGACCTTCTTTTAACAAAATCCAATGTAGAAACGTTATCAATGACAGGATTTGTATTTGGCATAGTTGCTACGGCGGTCACTCCACCAGAAACAGCAGCTTGACTAAGTGTTCTAAAATTTTCTTTATACTCAAAACCTGGCTCACCTACAAAAACTCTCATATCAACAATACCTGGAATGGTGATTTTATCTTTGCAATCGTAAATAATTGCATCTGAAACGTTGTCTTTAGTTACCTTCGCTCCAATAGCTTCAATTTTTCCCTCTTCATTAATCAACAACCCTCCAATTTGATCTATATTATTACCTGGATCAATTATTCTAGTATTAATAATACACTGCTTTTTCATTTTGTATTTTCCATTAAAATTTTAAGAACAGCCATACGAACAGCAACACCCATTTCAACTTGTTGAATAATAATACTTCTATTAATGTCATCAGCTAAACTAGTGTCTATTTCAATTCCTCTATTCATAGGACCAGGATGCATAATCAAAGCATCTGCTTTAGCATTTTTGATTTTTTTATAATCTAAAGCAAAAAATTCATAATATTCTCTTGTAGAGGGTACGTAAGAACCATCCATTCTTTCGGTTTGCATTCTTAACATCATAATAATGTCAGAACCCTCCAATCCTTTTTCCATATCTGTAAATGCTTTAACTCCAAAAGATTCTATATATTTTGGCATTAAAGTAGACGGACCAATAACTCTGACTTCAGCTCCAAGCATATTAAGCAAATAAATGTTAGAACGAGCCACTCTCGAATGCATTATGTCACCACAGATCGCAACTCTCAATCCTTCAATTTTTCCTTTTTTCATTTTTATTGTCATGGCATCCAGTAATGCTTGTGTAGGATGTTCTCTCGTTCCATCCCCAGCATTAATGACTGAGCAATTAACTTTTTGAGATAATAAATTTGCCGCGCCAGAGTCTTGATGTCTTATTACTAATATATCAGGATGCATGGCATTTAGTGTCATTGCGGTATCAATTAATGTTTCACCTTTTTTAATTGATGAGTGGGCTACATTCATGTTCATGACATCTGCCCCAAGTCTTTTACCTGCAAGCTCAAAAGAGCTTAAGGTTCTTGTAGAGTTTTCAAAAAATAAGTTGATTTGAGTTTTTCCGTTTAATAGTTTTAATTTTTTATTTTCTTGTCTATTTAACTCTACAAAAGCTAAAGACTCATCCAGGATTAGATTAACCTCTGGAATGGATAAATATTGAATACCTAATAAGTGTTTGTGGGTGAATTTAACAGCTGTTTTTAGATTTATTGCCATTAAAATCAGGTCTATAGGCTGATTTAGATCTTATAGCAAGTTATTTCTTTCTCATAAAATCTATAAAGCCTTGAAGAATAAAAGCAGCTGAATTCTCATCCAATTTTTCTTTTTTTGAAGAACTATTAGAATTTAAAGCATCCATTCCTCTAAAAGCTCCTTCAGTCGAAAGTCTTTCGTCCCAAAGTGTAATTGGTAAGTTGATATATTTAAGAATATTTTTTACAAAATCTTTTGTTGATTGTGAGCGGGGACCTTCTGAGCCATCCATATTTATGGGATGACCAACTACAATACCCTTAATACTGTTCTCTAAAATAATTTTATTTAATCCCTTTATTAGATCATTTAGCTTTTCTATATGAATAGTTTCATAGGGGGTTGCAACTAAGTGAGCTGGATCGCAAACAGATATTCCTACATTTCTTTTACCAGGATCAATACCCAATAAGCGAGAGCTCTCACCAACACGTTTTGCAAACTCAGAATTTTCTAAAAGGTTGTAAGTTTTCATTAAAATGTTAATTTATCTTAATTTTTCATCTAGTCTAATGTCAATTAATAAAGAAACAGTAAAGAAAATTTCTAAACTATCAAGAATAGCTTCAAATGAAGAGTTTGAGAATTCCATGATAAAAGATCTGAATTCTATTTTGAAATTTGTAGAACAGCTAAATGAATTAAATACCTCTAATACTGAACCTTTGTCGTCGGTAGTTGATCAAAAATTATATCAAAGGGATGATGTTGAAAAAAAGATTAACGAAAAGAAAGATATTTTGCAAAATTCACCTATTAAAAACG
This sequence comes from Pelagibacteraceae bacterium, assembly GCA_008638225.1. GTDB lineage: Bacteria > Pseudomonadota > Alphaproteobacteria > Pelagibacterales > Pelagibacteraceae > IMCC9063. The sequence goes on along the minus strand of VTPP01000004.1, from coordinate 30,168 downwards.
AAAATTATTTCGTTGTTCCAAAAATTATTGAATAGCATATGGGAGAAATTACAAAATTAACACTTGTTAATTTAGTTAGCAAAATTAAATCTAAAGAGATTTCAGCATTAGATGCCTGTAGTGATTATGTTAGTAGAATTGTAAAATCAAAAAAATTAAATACTTTTGTTACCGAAACTCTGGAGCAAGCAATTAGTTCTGCAAAAAAAATTGACGACAATAATCTTAAAGAAGGTATTTTGTCTGGAGCTCCTATTGCGGTTAAAGATTTGTTTTGTACAATAAATGTAGAAACAACAGCTTCTAGTAAGATTTTAAAAGGATTTGTGCCTACATACGAATCTACCGTAACTTCAAAATTATGGGAAAGGGGAGCAGTTCTTTTAGGAAAATTAAATTGCGACGAGTTTGCAATGGGCTCGTCTAATGAAACCAGCGCATTTGGCAATGTTATTAATCCATATAAAGTAAATGATGAAAACATAGTTCCAGGAGGATCTTCTGGAGGATGTTCAGCAGCTGTTGCTGCAGACTTAACTGTAGCAACTGTTGGAACGGATACCGGAGGTTCAATAAGACAACCTGCTGCGTTTACAGGTATTGTTGGTTTGAAACCAACCTACGGAAGATGTTCAAGATGGGGAATTGTAGCTTTTGCTTCTTCATTAGACCAAGCAGGACCTATGACGAAAAATGTTTCCGATTGTGCTTTGATGCTTGATGCCATTTCTGGTTTCGATGAAAAGGATTCTACTTCAGCTAACACTAAAAAAGAAGAATTTTTAAAAAATTTAAATAGAAATATAAAAGGATTAAAAATAGGCATACCTAAGGAATATATTGTAGACGATATGCCAAAAGAAATACAAGATCTTTGGGATAAAGGTATTTCATGGATGAAAGAATCTGGTGCAATTATTAAATACATTTCACTTCCACACACAAAATACGCACTACCAACTTATTATATAATAGCTCCAGCAGAAGCATCTTCAAATTTAGCTAGGTATGATGGAGTAAGGTATGGATTTAGAGCGTCTGGTAAAGATTTAAATGAAATGTATGAAAATACTAGGTCACTTGGATTTGGTAACGAGGTAAAAAGAAGAATTATGATCGGTACATATGTTTTGTCATCTGGTTATTATGATGCTTATTATCTTAAAGCGCAGCAAGTTAGGAGATTGATAAAAAATGATTTTGATTTAGTATTTAAAGATGTAGATGCAATTTTAACACCCACAGCACCTTCGTCTGCTTTTAAAATTGGTGAAAAAAAAGATGATCCAATTTCAATGTATTTAAACGATGTTTTCACTGTACCTATAAATCTAGCGGGATTACCAGCAATCTCTATACCAGCTGGATTTGACCAGTCAGGATTACCATTGGGTCTTCAGATTATTGGGAAACCTTTTGATGAACAAACAGTTTTAAATTCTGCTTATGCACTAGAGGAAAAAATAGGTTTTAAATCACAAGTTAAAGATTGGTGGATGTAATGGCTGATAATAAATTTGATTACTATTTGGATGGAAAAACAGGAAAGTGGGAGGTTATAATTGGGCTAGAAGTTCACGCTCAAGTAACATCTAGAGCTAAATTATTTTCCGGATCATCAACAAAATTTGGATCGGACCCTAATACTCAAGTTAGTTTAGTGGATGCAGCCATGCCTGGAATGCTACCGGTTATAAATAAATTTTGTATTGAGCAGGCTGTAAAAACAGGTCTTGGCTTAAAAGCAAAAATTAACACTTTTTCAAAATTTGATAGAAAAAATTATTTTTATGCAGATTTGCCACAAGGATATCAAATTTCTCAATTTAAATTTCCTATCGTAGGAGAAGGTGAAATTGTTTTAGATATGCCATATGGAACAAAAGTTGTTGGTATAGAAAGACTACACTTAGAACAGGATGCCGGTAAAAGTTTGCATGATCAGGATCCAGAAAATTCTTTTGTTGATTTAAACAGATCAGGAATAGCTTTAATGGAAATTGTAGGTAAGCCTGATCTAAGATCACCAGAAGAAGTGGGACAGTATGTAAAAAAATTAAGATCTATTATGAGATATTTAAATACTTGCGATGGAAATATGGATGAGGGTTCTTTGAGAGCGGATGTAAATGTGTCAGTTAGAAAACAGGGGTCTCAACAACTTGGAACAAGATGCGAAATTAAAAATGTAAACTCAATTAAATTTATGCAGCAGGCAATAGAATATGAAGCTAAAAGGCAAATAGACATTATTGAGGATGGAGGCACAATCAATCAAGAAACAAGACTTTATGATACAAAAAAAAACGAAACCAGATCTATGAGAAGCAAAGAAGATGCTCATGATTACAGATATTTTCCAGATCCAGATTTACTTCCTTTGGTATTAGACTCAGAATTTATTGAAAATATAAAAAAAACTTTACCGGAATTACCAGATGAAAAAAAACTAAGATTAATGAATGATTTTGGTCTTTCTTCTTACGACGCTAGTATAATAATTTCTGAAAAAGATATTTCGGAATATTATGAAGATGTTGCTAAAAATTCTGATTACAAATTGGCAGCTAACTGGATGATAGTAGAGTTATTTGGAATTCTAAATAAGGAAGGAAAAGGGATTAAAGACTCACCAGTATCAGCCGTCAATCTTTCAAAACTAATAAACTTAATCAAAAATGGTACTATTTCAGGGAAAATAGCAAAAACAGTTTTTGAACAAATGGTTCAAAAAAACGAGAATCCAGAAGTTATTATTGAAAAAAGTGGTCTTAAACAACAATCAGATCCAAAAGAACTAGAAATAATAATAGATAATATTATTAAAAATAATCAAGATAAAGTTATTGAGTACAAATCCGGAAAAATTAAATTATTTAGTTTCTTTGTTGGCCAAGCGATGAAAGAAACTGCTGGCAAAGGAAATCCTCAGTTAATAAACAATATTCTCACAAAGAAGTTAAAATAGGCAGTGTTTAAAAATATTAACGAAAATATTTCATTAATTGAATATTTATTTAAAAATAATTCTGAAACAAAAGAGCAAAAAGATTTAAGAGAATTGTCATATAAAACTTTTGGAAATATTGCAAATATGCAGGTTACTCCTGAGCAATCTTCTTTTTTAAGTTTTTTAATTAAAATAGGAAACTATAAAAATATTTTAGAACTTGGTACCTTTATGGGCTATAGCACATTAGCTATGGCAATTGCCGTCGGCGATAGCGGTTATGTTACCTCAGTAGATAAAGATATTAAAACAACTTCCATAGCAGCTAACTTTTTGAAAAGTACTCCCTATGCAAATAAAATTTCTTTAATAAATGGAGATGCGAAAATTGTTTTGCAAAATTTGATAAAGGAACAAAAAATCTTTGATTTTATTTTTATCGATGCAGACAAATCCGGTTATATGCATTACTTTGAGACTTGTTTGAATTTGATGGCAGAAAATGGCCTGATAGTTTTTGATAATGTTCTCTGGAAAGGAAAGGTTTTTGATCAATCTATTAACGATAGCAAAACAAAAGCGATAAGAGAGTTTAATAATTTTATAAAAAATGATAAAAGAATTACAACAACAATGATTTCCATAGGCGATGGAATGACTTTATGCAAAAAAAAACAAACTACGAGATCATAAGTTTTTATAAGTTTATTGTTTTAAAAAATCTAATTAAATATCAAATTATTCTTAAAAAATTTTTAATTGATAATAAATTAAAAGGAACAATCATTTTATCACCCGAAGGTATTAATGGAACAATTTCAGGTACCAGTGGTTTTGTTCCTGAATTTACTAATTTCATTTTTTCAGTTTTTGATTTTAATCAATTTGATTCTAATAATTTATCTAAATCTAATTTTTCACCATTTGAAAGGCCCAAGGTTAAAATTAAAAAAGAAGTTGTTCCTTTAGATAAAAAAATTTTAGAAAGAAAAGGTAAGCACATTTCTCCACTTGAATGGAATGATTTTGTTAAAAAAGATGATGTTTTATTGATTGATATTCGAAAACCATTTGAACATGAAATTGGAACTTTTATTGGTGCTAAAAATCCTAACGTAAGTAATTTTAGAGAATTCAAAGGTTTTTTTGATAATTTAATAACAAAAAATAATAAAAAATTAGCAATTTTTTGTACAGGAGGTATTCGTTGCGAAAAGGCTTCAGAATACTTAAGCGAAAAAGGTATAGATGATGTCTATCAATTAGATGGTGGAATATTAAATTATATAAACAATATTCCAGAAGAAGATAGCTTATGGAAAGGTGAGTGCTTCGTTTTCGATAAAAGGGTTGCCGTTAAACACGGTTCCAAACCTGGCTCTTATAGTATGTGTTATGGATGTAGAATGCCCATAAATAATAATGATAAAAAATCTGCCAAATATGAACAGGGTATAAGTTGTCATCATTGCTTTGACAAACTAACAATTGATAAAAAAAAACGTTTTGCTATGAGAGAGTATAATAAAAATATGGAGAGAGCTAATGATGAACAAGGTACCTGAGGTAAATTTTATCTATAGAATAGATGGCAAGTACGTTTCAAAAAACACCGATGATATTTTTGCAAATAAAAAAATAGTTATTTTTGCTCTTCCTGGAGCTTTTACGCCAACATGCTCAGATTATCATCTACCATCCTATGAGGAAAGATATGATGAAATTATTAAATATGGAGTTGATGGTATATTTTGCTTAAGCATGAACGACCCTTTTGTTCAAAACGTCTGGAAAAAAAATTTTAATATCAAAAAAGTGAACTTTATTCCCGATGGTAATGGTGATTTTACCAAAGGAATGAATATGCTCACTGATAGATCCGAGGCTGGGATGGGAATGAGATCCTTTAGGTACTCTATGTATGTAGTTAATAAAGAAATTGTAAAGATTTTTAAGGATGAGAATGGAAAATTTGACGTGAGTGATGCCGGCACAATGATAAATTTTCTAAAATCTTTAAATGCTTAAAAACAAAATTGATCGTCCAGTAACTAAATCAAAAAATCCAGAACCAAAAAACGAACAATCAATAGATTGGGTTATTTGGGCTGCTTGGGCTGATAGAATCACCTTTGAAGAAATAAGAGAAAAAACCGGTAAACCAGAGTCGGAAGTAATTAAAGTAATGCGATCTAATTTATCTCCATCATCTTTTAAATTGTGGCGTAAAAGAGTTAGAGAAAAATCTATTAAACATAGAAAAAAATTTGAATATTCCAGAAAAGAAATTAAACAAAAATTTGAATAGTTTCTTAGTTATACAATAATTTATCTATATTATTTTCTACGGGTTTTTTTGAAAGTATGAATTTATAAACGTTAATATTTTCTATTACTCTTTGTACGTAATTTCTTGTTTCACTAAAAGGTATATGCTCAATAAAATCTATAGTATCTATTTCTTTTTTTCTAGGATCTCCAAATTTTGCAATCCATTTATTTACACGTTGTGGACCAGCATTATATGCAGCTAATGCTAAATAAATATTATTATCAAAATTTTTATATAAATCTGTCAGGTAATAAGAACCAAGTTGGAGATTAAAAAATTCATCTTCTGTTAATTTTTCAGGGCTATAGCTTAGGCCAGTTTTTTTACCAAGTAACTTGCCTGTTGCAGGCATAATTTGCATTAAGCCTCTTGCTCCTACATGACTATTTGCTGAAGCATCAAATTCACTCTCTTGTCTTATTAGCGCCAATATATAGGATTGATCTAAAATTTTTGTATCTGAAACAATTCCAGGAGTTTCAATTACTGGATAGTTTAGTTCTAGTAAATTAACACCTTCGTAGGAGGCTTCTTTTGCAATTTGTATTGCATAATCAAGTCTATTTATTGATTGAGATAAAGTTCCTAATAATATTCTTAATTCTGGGGATGAACTTTTATCATCGTAATGTTTTATTAAATCTTTTGCTAAAGAGGTTTGGTCTAGTTCTGCTAATAGTATTATAGATCTTGCTAATTCACTTCTTAAAAATTTTTTATAATTTTCTTCGTTTAATAAATAATCATTTTTTACTTGAATATTTTTTTTGTTGATTTTTAAAGCTGCTAGCTGACCATAAAAAGTAGTATTATAATTACTTGCAATCGTGTACCAATTTTCAGCTTCAATTTTGTTATTTATTTTTTCAAAAGATTTTCCAATCCAAAATGCACCTCTTGATTTGCTAATAGGATAACTAACTGATTCATACATAGTTTTAAAATGAGACACAGCTTCATTAGGCTTATTTAAAAAAGTCAAAGCTAGCCACCCAGCATGCCATTCAGCATCAACTAGATCTTCCTTATCTGTAATTCCATGATTTATAAATAGCTCGTATGCATCTTTATATTTCTTATCGTCAATATTCTTTCTTGCTATAATAAATTTTTCTTTCATCCATAGCTCTGGTTTAACTAAAAGATCAGGCTTAGCCGAAAATTTTTCAATTATTTCCAATGCAGAATCAAATCTTCCTCTTTTTCTTCTCCATTTCATCCTGTCAAATTGCAAGCCAACATCATCGATAAACTTTGCTGGAACCTTAGAAATTGCACTATCCACACCATAGGATCTAGTCATCAGAGAAAACCGTGCATGATATAATTCTTTGTAATCTTTTGGTAAATATGGAATGGTTCTATTTAGTTCCCAATATTCTTGTTCCCAGGCCATAAAATTAGCTCTTTCAATAAAATCTTCAGAGCTAAGTATATTTTTAAACTTACTTGAAATGTATTTAAGATCATTTTGATCTAATGATGCATTTTTAAAACCCTGTTTAATCAAAGGAGTTCCTTTTGTTATGTCTCCTTTAATTAAATAAGCCTCTCCCAATTTTAAGGTACCATACCCACTTGTAGGAGATGTTTTTGCAAAAAAATTAATGACATCATTTGGCGAAACATTTTTATAATCTATTCTATGTTCGGCTAAATATCTTAACCTGTTAATTCTTGGCCAATCTTTATTATTTTCAATGAATTCAACGTAATCATAAAAACTTGCACTATTAGAGGGCTCTTTTAAATAAATCCACTTAGCGGTTTTTAGTAATAATTTATCTGATGATCGTTTGGCCGTATCAAAAGCTGATTTCCAAGATCTATTTTTTATATAAGAAAAAGTTTTTTTGGCAATTTCAAAATCTTTTTCGTTAAGAACAGAAGAGAATTGCTTGTCATTGTTTTTGTTTAATAGCAGAGGTTTTGAAGGAGGAATAATTTGTTCTACGACTTCAGACTTTTCATTGTTGGATATTTTATCTACATTTTGAATAGGTTTTGAATCTTTATTCTTTAACTCCTCGATAGCAGTATTTGTTTCAATTTTTTTTGGTTCTTCGTTAACATTAGTTGATATTTGTTTTGTATCATTGACTATTTTTTTTTCTTTTAAATTTTTTTTTTCAATAATTTTCGCATCATTTTCCAAAGTTTGTAATTGCAATGGTTTTTCCATTGGAGAAATTAATTTCGAATAACTAATATCAGTACTTATTATTAACAAAATTGTGACCAGTAGTATTTTATGAACCTGTTTCATTAATAAGCTTATTAATTTTTTTTTTTATGTTATATTTAAACTTAATTACACAATTAGTTATTATGTTTAAAGGATCTATTACAGCTATGGTTACCCCATTTAAAGATGGAGAATTGGACATATCTAGCTTTGAAAAATTCATCGAATTTCAAATTTCTAATGGAACATCTGGACTTGTCCCATGTGGTACGACTGGAGAATCTCCTACTTTAGATTTTTCTGAACATAAAAAAATTATAGATATAACGGTAAGCATTTCTAAAGGTAGAGTTCCCGTAATTGCCGGCACAGGTTCTAATTCAACCAAAGAAGCCATAGAATTAACGCGCTATGCAGAAAAGTCTAAAGTGGATGCTGTATTAATTGTTACACCTTATTATAATAAACCAACGCAGGAAGGTTTGTATCAACATTATAAAGCCATAAATGATAGCTGCGGAATTCCAATCATTATTTACAACATACCTGGAAGATGCGTTATCGATATGAGCGTAGAAACAATGAGCAGACTATTTGAATTAAAAAACATTATAGGAGTAAAAGATGCCACTGGTGATTTGAATAGAGTTGATGAGCAATTAAAAGCTATGGGAAAAGATTTTCTAATGCTTACCGGTAATGACGAAAACGCATACGAATTTAATAAAAGAGGGGGCTCAGGCTGCATTTCAGTTTCATCTAATGTTGCACCCAAACTTTGTTCTGATTTTCAAAATTTGTCCTTAAGTGGAAAAGACAATGACGCATTAAATCTTTTCAATAAATTGATTGATTTACACAATGTAATGTTTGTGGAAAGCAATCCTGTTCCAGCAAAATATGCATTGCATATGCTTAAACTAATGACTGAAGAAGTAAGGTTACCACTTGTTACGGCAACTGAAAACTCAAAATTAAAAATTAGAAAAGTTTTAGAGCAGTTATCTATTATTTAAATGAATACAAAGAATAAATCTGTAGACAACATTGTTTGTCAAAACAGGAAAGCAAGCTTTAACTATTTTTTTGAGGAAATTGTAGAGTCTGGTTTAGAATTGCTTGGACCAGAAGTTAAATCATTAAGATCAGGCAAAGCAAATATTGCCGAGTCTTATGCTGTAGATCAGGAAGGAGAAATTTTTTTATTTAATTCATATATTCCTTTATATTCACAATCTAGTTACAATAACCACGATCCAAGAAGATTAAGAAAACTTTTGTTAAAAAAAAAAGAAATCAATAAGTTTATTGGAAAAGTAAATAGAGATGGTTACAGTATAATTCCTTTAAAAATTTATTTTAACAAAAAAGGTATTGCAAAAGTACAAATTGCTTTGGCTAAAGGAAAAAAAAATTACGACAAAAGAGATACCAAAAAAAATAGAGATTGGGATCGTGAAAAGTCAAGAATTTTTAGAAAAACAAGTTAATAAGTAAAATGATTTATCTGGCTTTTGGTTCAAATCTTAAATCAAGATTTGGTAACTCGATATTAACTATACAAAAATCTTATTCTGAGTTAGAAAAATATGGAGTTGAAATTGTAAAAAAATCATCATTTTACAAAAGTAAAGCATATCCAAACCCCAAGGATCCAGAATTTATAAATTCTGTTGCATTGGTAAAAACTAAAGCAAATCCAATAAAATTGTTGAACATCATTCTAGCTGTGGAAAAAAAATTTGGTCGTAAACGTATGATAAAAAATGATCCTAGAACTTTAGATATTGATATTATTGATTACTCGTCAAGATGCATCAATACATCTTACCAAAATATGGAATTAAATTTGCCCCATCCTAATATTGAAAGCAGACTATTTGTTTTGGGTCCATTATTTGAAATAAATTCGAAATGGAAAAATCCTAGTTCAGGAAAACAAATAGATAAATTAATAGCCAAAATAGGAAATTTTGGAGACAATAAGATTACTAAGCTCTGATTATTTGATATAGTTTAGTCATGCTAAATCAGGAACAATTAATTAGCAAAATCAAAGGTTATAATGATTTTGTTGACGTTGAAAAACTTAAGGAAGCTTATAGTTTTGCTGAAAAAGTCCATGCGCAACAAAAAAGAGATTCTGGAGATCCTTATATAAGCCATCCGATAGCTGTAGCTAGTATTCTAGCAGAACTAAAATTAGATGGACCCACAATAACTACAGCATTACTTCATGATACCCTTGAAGATACAATCGCTACCTATGGTGATGTTAAAAAAAAATTTGGAAGCGAAATTGCAGATTTGGTTGAAGGTGTTACAAAATTATCCCGATTGGAGAATACAAGCAAGGAATTTACTATAGCAGAAAATTTTAGAAAATTAATTTTAGCTACATCAAAAGATATTAGAGTTTTACTCGTTAAATTAGCGGATCGTCTTCATAATATGAGGACTATCGATGCCGTCACTTTAAAGGAAAGAAAAGATAGAATTGCCAAAGAGACAATGGAAATTTACGCTCCATTAGCAGAGCGAATGGGCATGCACAATATCAGAGATGAACTTGAAGACTTGTCCTTTAAAGTTTTAAATTTTGATGCCAGAAAATTAATTCTAGATCGACTAGAAAGTATAAATCCGAATACCCAAAAACTTTTTTCTAAAATATCTGAGGAACTTCAAAAAGCACTTATGGATAATAATATAAATGCTACTATTACCGGGAGAGAAAAATCATGTTTTTCTATATGGAAAAAAATTAATTCTAAAAGAATTTCATTAGAGCAAATTACAGATATTATAGGTTTTAGGATTATTTTAGAAGATGTAAATGATTGCTACAAAGTTCTTGGTATTTTTCATCAAAAATGGAAAATGGTCCCAGGTAGATTTAAAGATTATATTTCAACACCAAAATCAAATAATTACGCTTCTCTTCATACAACTCTTATAGGTCCTTTTAAACAAAGAATTGAAGTACAAATACGAACTAGAAAGATGCATGACTTTGCGGAACGAGGAATAGCATCTCACTGGAGTTATAAAGATAATGAAAAATCAAGCGCTGATATACAAACTTACAATTGGCTGCAAGATTTAGTTGAACTACTAGAAAGTGGTGAAAACCCAGAGCATTATTTTGAGTATACAAAAATGCAACTTTTTCAAGACCAGGTTTTTTGTTTTACACCCAAAGGTGCAGTAATAAGACTTCCCTCTAATGCTTCGGCAATTGACTTTGCCTACTCTGTCCATTCAGATGTTGGTGATGCTTGTATTGGAGTAAAAATTAATGGAAAAAATTCTCCTTTGCAAACCCAATTAGCTAATGGAGATCAAGTTGAGATCATTACTTCTACAAAAAAATCACCTTCATTACACTGGCTTGCTTTTGCCAAAACTGGAAAAGCTCGGGCCGCAATCAGAAAGTATTGGCACGATAAAATGCCAGCAAATAAGGAAACCAAGGTTCATAAATCTAGTATTTGGGTTCTATTAAGTCACAAGGCTGGAACATTAGGAGAAATTTGCAGTTTAATCGGTGAAAATAAGTGCAATATATTTAATGTAGAGCTTGTAGATAAAAAAGAAGATTTTTTAAGTTTTATTTTTGATGTTGAGATTAGTAATTTGAAGGATTTTACAAACTTAATTTCTGAATTAAAAGCAAGGTCGTTAAATTTCAAAATAATACGTAACAGAAAAATAAATAAAGATGTTAACTGAAACCGAAACAACAAAATTGCTAAAAGAAACTGGCGCATTATTAGAAGGGCATTTTATTTTATCCTCTGGATTAAGAAGTGAAAAATATGTTCAGTGTGCTAAGTTGTTAATGTTCCCAGATAAAGCAGAGATTGTTTGTAAATCTTTAGCTGATAAAATAAAAACTTCCAAATTAGAATTTGATGCAATAGTCTCCCCAGCTATTGGTGGGATTTTAGCTGGCTATGAAGTCTCAAGACATCTTAATGTACCAAGTATTTTTGTTGAAAGAGTTAATGGCATTTTTGCTTTAAGAAGAGGGTTTAGTTTAAATCAAATAAAAAAAATATTAATTGTTGAAGATGTTATTACAACTGGAAAATCTAGTTTAGAGTGTGCAACTCTTATTGAAAGTCTAGGCAGTATAGTATCTGGATTTGCATGTATTATTGATCGCTCTTCCAGCAAATCATTAATAAAAAGTAAAATAATCTCACAAATCTCTTTTGATATACCAACCTACGCACCAGAAAATTTACCCGAAAAACTTAGAAATATTAAAGCGATTAAGCCAGGAAGTAGAGAGGTATTTTAGTAATGATCAAACGAAAGTTAGGAATTAATATTGATCATGTGGCAACTCTTAGAAATATTAGAGGTAACAATTTTCCCTCTGTTTCAAAAGCAGCTCTTGTTGCTTTAAGTTCAGGTGCAGATTCTATTACCGTCCATTTAAGAGAAGACGAAAGACACATAAAACCAAGTGACGTTTTATTATTAAAAAAAATATTAAATAAACCTCTTAATCTTGAAATGGCATTAACAAAAAAAATGATTTCTTTTGCCACAAAAGTTAAGCCAGAGTTTGTTTGCCTTGTACCAGAAAAAAGAAAAGAATTAACGACAGAAGGTGGTTTAAATTTATTTTACAACCTTTCATTACTTAAAAAATCTATATTAAAACTTAAGTCAATCAATATATCTGTTTCATTATTTATAGATCCCGAAATAAGAATGGTTAAACAAGCTATAAAATTAAAAGCAGATAATATAGAAATTCATACGGGATCTTATTGTAATTTTTTAAATAATAAAAATAAAATTAAGTCTAGATTAGAGTTTAATAAAATTAAATCAGCAGCAAAATTTGCTTCTAAAAACAATCTCGGTGTGCATTGTGGTCATGGTTTAGATTATATAAGCACAAAAAATATAAGAGCTATTAAAGAGATATCTGAGTTCAATATTGGTCATTTTGTAATTTCCCAATCGGTTTTTGATGGTTTAAGCAATGTTATAAAAAAATTATCAAAAATTGTTAAAAACTAATATGAAAATTATCGGTATAGGAACTGATATTGTTAACATTAAAAGAGTAGAAAAAATTCTTAAGCAAAATAAAGCTATGTTTTTAAAAAAAATTTTTACGAATAAAGAAATTTCATTAATTCGACATTTTAATTCAAATATATCATCAAAAATAGCCATGCGATTTGCTGCTAAAGAAGCATTCGCGAAATCAATAGGAACAGGTATAGGACAAGAGCTTTCTTTTTTAGATTTTGAAGTACTAAATAAAAAGTCAGGGCAACCTTATATTCAATCAAATATGCAAAAATTAAAAAAAATGAAATTTAATTTAAGCATGTCAGATGACTATCCTTGGGCTATAGCTTTTGTTATTGCAACTAAATAAGCCATGCTCAAAGAAAAAATTATTGATAATTTAAAAACAATTATTATTGCATTGTTCTTAGCAGTAATAATTAGATCTATTTTGCTTCAACCATTTTATATTCCATCATCATCTATGGAAAAAACACTTTTAGTTGGTGATAGACTTTTTGTTACAAAATTTTCTTATGGTTATAGTAGACATTCATTTCCATTTAGTATTAAAATTATACCTAATAGAATTTTTTTTTCTCAACCTAAAAGAGGTGATGTTATTGTTTTCAAGACACCATCTGATAACAGAACAGACTATATAAAAAGATTAATAGGAATTCCTGGAGATACAATTCAATTTAAAGATGGTGATCTTTATTTAAATAATAAAAAGTTAAAAAAAGACTTTATCCAAAAAACTGAAGTTTTTTGCGGCGATAGATCGTTGGAAGTGAACGAATTTACTGAGCATGTAAGCGAAAATAAAACATATAATATTTTTTATGCAACTCAAAACTCGATGAAAAATACTGACATTTATACAATTCCAAATGATCACTATTTTTTTCTTGGAGATAATAGAGATTGCTCAAAAGATAGCAGGTTTTTAACCAGTGTTGGTTATGTACATAAGGATAATTTAGTAGGTAAGGCGCAATTTTTATTTTTTTCAAATGATACAAAAATAGCAAATATATTTACTTTCTGGAAATGGCACGAGTCTATAAGATTTAATAGAATTTTTAAAAAAATTATTTAATGAATAAGAATATTTTACTTAAAGTTGAAAAAATATTAGGTATAAAATTTAAAAATATCAACCTTCTAGAAAAAGCTTTAACTCACAAAAGTATCTCAAAATTATCAGAAACTAATAATGAAAGACTAGAATTTATAGGAGATCGTGTTTTAGGTCTTGTAATAGCAACAGAACTTTCCAGATTATATCCGTTAGATGAAGAGGGTGTTTTGGATAAAAAATTAGCTTCTCTAGTCAATAAAAAAGTTTGTACCCAGATTGTTGAAAATTTAAATCTAGGAAAATATATATTATTAAGTGGTTCTCAAAAAAAAAATAAAATTGGCCATGGGAAAATTTTCGGTGATTTATGCGAAAGCCTTATCGGGGCATTTTACTTAGATCATGGTTTTGAGGAAGTTAGTAAGTTTGTTTTAAGATTATGGAAAGATAACTTTAAAAGATCAATTAATATTGAAATTGATGGGAAAACAAAACTTCAAGAATTTTCTCTAAAAAAATATAAAGAGTTACCAGTTTACAAAAGTCTTTCTCATCAAGGTCCTTCACACAAGCCTATTTTTAAGGTTTCGGTCAAAATACCTAATAGTAAAACTTTCTTTGGCGAAGGTGCCTCAAAACAAAAAGCAGAACAATCTGCAGCTCAAAAGTTATTAACATCTTTAAATTTGATATGATCAAAAAATGTGGATACGTGGCTATTTCTGGACCTACAAATTCTGGAAAATCTACTTTGTTAAATGCAATTTTTGATAAAAAAATTTCTATCGTTTCTCACAAAGTACAAACCACATTAAAATCACTGGATGCAGTAAAAAACTACAATGACACTCAAATTGTGTTTATAGATACTCCAGGATTTTATCAAAAAAAAAATGATGCAAATTATTTTAAGGATGTTTTAGCAAGTATAGATCGCTCAGATTTATTGTTAGTTATCTTAGACGTAACCTCAAAATTTTATTATTTAGATCAAATTGAAAAAATTATTAATAAATACAAAAAAAATAAATTTTTAATTATTAACAAAATTGATTTAGTAGATAATGATTATATTTTAAAAAAAATTTCAGAAATTAAATTTATTGAATCATTTGATGCTATTTTTTATTTATCGGCGTTAAAGAAAAAAAATATAAAAAAACTTCTAGATAAAATATCAGATTTACTTCCGGTTCAAAAATGGATTTATAAAAAAAATAACTCGACAAATATATCAAAAGAGATTTTTTTAGCTGAAATAACAAGAGAGGGTATTCTTAAATATTTAAATCAAGAAATACCATATCAAATTTCAATAGTTACAGATAAACTTATAAAGTCACAAAATTATACAATTCATCAAAAAATTATTGCCTCAACACTTAGTCATAAAAAAATTATTCTTGGTAAAGATGGCAGATCTATTAAAGCAATTGGTACGTACGCTAGAAATGAAATGGAAAAAGTTTTCAAATGTAAGTGCAATCTATTTCTAAAAGTTGTATTAAAAAAAAATTAATGATTTGGCAAGATTCTGGTTATTTGTTAAAAATTAATAATTATTCTGAAAATTCTTCTGTTGCTACTTTTATTACTAGTGCGCACGGCCTTCATAATGGAATTGTATACGGAGCATCTTCTAAGAAAAAAAAAAATTATTTACAAATAGGAAACAAATTTACTCTTAATTGGAAATCTAAATCTGAAAATGATTTGGGCTATTATAATCTAGAACTTAAAGATGCAATAACAGCGAAATTTTTTGATAAACCAGATATATTAAATTTAATACAATCTTTATCAGAACTTTGTTGTAAATTACTAGCCGAAAGACATGACTATTATGATTTATATTATCATTCGGAACATTTTTTACAAAATATAGACGGTAATAATTCTTTAAAACTTTATATTGAGTGGGAACAGGAATTGTTAAAAAGTATTGGTTTTGAAATCAATCCAAATAATAAAAATTTTAATTTCTATAAAAATAATTTATCAGAATGGATTTTTGAAATAGATAATAAAAAACTTTTTTACCCTCATTTTTTAATTGACAGTTCTTTTAACTATGACAATAGGGACTTATATAAGGGATTGGTCCTTAATAAATTTGTTTTGAAGAAATTTGTTTTTGAGCCGAATAAAATAAGATTTCCAGAAGTAAGAGAAAGAATTGAAAAAAAAGCAAATGAAACAAAATAATATTACTGAAGATCAACTTAAAAATCAGTTTGCTAAAAAATATTTAGCATACGCTTTATCTACAATTACCCAAAGAGCCTTACCTGATGTAAGAGATGGCTTAAAACCAGTACATCGAAGACTAATTTACGCAATGTACTTATTAGATTTAAGTCCAAAATCTACTTTTAAAAAATCAGCAAGAGTGGTTGGTGATGTGATCGGTAAATTTCATCCTCATGGCGACCAATCCGTATATGATGCCCTTGTAAGATTGGCGCAAGATTTTGCAACTAAATATCCTCTAATTAATGGACAAGGAAACTTCGGTAATATTGACGGCGATAACGCAGCAGCTATGAGATATACTGAAACTAAACTTACCGAGGTCTCAGAATTTTTACTTAAAGACATAGACTCTGACACAGTTGAATTTAGAAAAACTTATGATGGTGAATTAAGTGAACCGACCGTTCTTCCCTCAGCCTTTCCTAATTTATTAGCAAACGGGTCATCCGGAATTGCCGTTGGGATGGCAACTAATATCCCTCCTCATAATTTAGAAGAAATATGTTTAGGTCTCAAATATTTAAATAATCACAAAGATTGTTCGATTAAAGATTTGTTAAAAATAATAAAAGGACCTGATTTCCCAACAGGAGGAATACTTAATTTTGATAAAAATGAGATTTTTAAAGCTTATTCAACTGGAAGAGGATTCTTTGAGTTGAGAGCTAAATATAAAATTGAAGATCTTGGAAAAGGTCAGTATCAAATTTCTATTACCCAAATTCCTTTCCAAGTAAATAAATCAAAATTAATAGAAAAAATTGCAGATTTAATAATAAATAAAACAAATAAATTAATAGATAACGTTATTGATGAGTCAGACGAGAATATTAGAGTTGTAATACGACCAAAAAATAGAAATGTGGATCCAATTATCTTAATGAATAGTCTTTATCAACAAACTGAACTCCAAGTAAAATTTTTTCTAAATATGAATGTATTAAACCACAGACTAGAACCAAAAGTAATGTCTCTTAAAGAAGTATTATCTAATTTTTTAAAACATAGGTATGTAATTCTGGATCGAAAATCTAGATACGCTTTAAACAAAATAAACCTTAGGTTGGAAATTTTAAAGGGATTTTTGATTGTATTTAAACATCTTAATAACATTATTAAAATTATACGAAATTCAAACAACCCTAAAAATGAATTAATGAAAAAATATCGTTTTAGTGAAAATCAAGTAAATGCTATTTTAGATATGAAATTACGAAGTTTAAGAAAAATAGAACAGAAGGAAATTGAAGATGAGAATAATAAACTTCTAAGTAATAAGAAATTTTTGACTAAGCTACTAGCTTCAAAAGCTTTGCAAAAAAAAGAAATTGATAGGGAAATTGATGAAGTAATTTTTGCGTTCGGTGAGAAGTCAAGTTACGGACCTAGAAAAACTTTAATTGAAAAATTTAACCAAATTGACCCCGATGAACTTATTGAAGAATTAAAATCTAATGATCCAATATCTGTGATTATTTCAAATAATGGATTTTTAAAAGCTAGAATTGGCCATTCTCAATATAAAAGTAGTCAGGATTTTGCGGAGCATGAGCAAATTATTGCAAATGGAAAAAAATCAGACAAATTTATATTTCTTTCATCATTTGGAAAATCTTACACTATTGATGGAGACTCTTTTGTTTTTGGATCTTCAAAAGGTAGACCATTCTCCTCATATTTTGCTTTAACTGATAACGAACAGATTATCGACGTTTTTTTATTAGAAGAAAACAAAAAAATTTTATTATGTTCATTAAGTGGTTTTGGTTTTTTTATAAATTCTAATAATTTAATTTCAAATAAGAAAAGTGGGAAAAAAGTTTTTAAGCTTAAAAAAAATGATTTTTTACATTCAGCCAGTAAATTTGAAGATTTGTATGAACATTTATTTTTACTAATAAACAATAAGGAAGATACAAAAGGTATGATTCTTGACATTAAAGAAATCCCAGAACAAGAGAAGGGTAGCGGTATCACATTATTTAAGTCAAGAGGATATTCTCTATTAGCATGTAGTCCTATTAATAAAAAAATGGAAGTTTTTGATAATTATTCAAATAAAATTATGAACAAACTAGACTTAAATAAATATATTCTACCAAGAGCGAAGGCTGGAAAAGCTTTAAAACTAGATCCCAATTTCAATAGTCTATACAGAGGCTTTGATAATAACTACAAATTGCTAATATGAATGAAAGTAAAATAAGAAGCATTTTAAAAGCGGTGAGTTGGAGAATTTTTGCTTCCATTGATACTTTTTTAATAGCATGGCTAATTAGCGGAAGTGTAAGTACTAGTTCTTGGATAGCCGGTATAGAAGCTTTTACTAAAGTTTTTTTATATTATTTCCATGAAAGATTGTGGAATAAAATTTCATGGGCAAAAAAAAACTAATTTTATGAACTCAACTCATCTAAGAAAATGCCTATCTTTATTTGCAACTGGAATAACTTCGATTGTTACCAAAAATAAATCAAAATTTATTGGAATTACTGTAAATTCATTTTCCTCAGTTTCGTTAAACCCTCCACTTGTGATGTGGTGTATTGATAAAAAATCTTCCTCCATTCAAGATTTTGTAAAAAATAAAAATAAATACATGATAATTTTTTTGTCACGTAACCAAAAAAAAATATCAAATCAACTTGCTAGTTCAAGTAATAAATTTGATAAGAAATTTTATAAAGAAATAATTTCTAATTCTTTAGGTTATCTAGATTGTGCTATGTACAAAAAAATTTCTGCAGGGGATCATTATATAATTTTGCATAAAGTGATTAAATGCAAAATTCTTTCACCAAAATCTCCATTAATTTTTTATAATAGAAAATACAACTCTTAATTATCTAATTTTCTTGCCAACTCCATGGCAAAATAAGTAATAACTGAGTTTGCCCCAGCACGTTTAAATGAAATCATCATTTCATTAACAGCATCATCAGGGAGTATGTTATTTTTAATTGCATTTTTTATCATAGAGTATTCACCGGAAACATTGTAGGCAACAATTGGTATGTTAAATTCTTGTTTAGCTTTTGAGATAATATCTAAGTAGGCGAGCGCTGGTTTTACTATTACCATATCAGCTCCCTCATTTATATCCATACCAATTTCTCTTAAAGCCTCGTTAGAATTTTTGAAATCCATTTGATAATTTTTTTTATCACTTTTTAATTTAGATTGACTACCAACAGCATTTCTAAAGGGTCCATAAAAATTAGAAGCATATTTAGCAGCATAGGATAATAATTGTATATTTTTATAATTATTTTTTTCTAATGATTTTCTAATCTCACCAATTCTACCGTCCATCATATCTGATGGAGCTAAAATATCACAACCAGCTTCTGCCTGATTTAGTGATTGCTCGATTAAAATCTTTATTGTTTCATCATTATCAACAATTTTTTTTTTCACTATTCCATCATGACCATGTGATGTGTAAGGATCCAATGCAACATCACATATAACACCTATGCTATTTCCAAAACTTTTTTTTATTTCTCTTACAGCGTTGCAGATTAGATTATTTTTATTCAACGCTTCACTACCAATTTCGTTTTTTTTATTGTTATTAATTTCAGGAAATAATGCTACTGCTGGAATTTTGTATCTTATGGCTTCTTTTATTATTTTTTTTAATGTGTCGATGCTATATTTGTATACATCGGGCATAGACTTTATTTCTTCTATTACATTTTTTCCTTCTTTAATAAATATTGGTAAAATAAGATCAGATGTTGTGATGTTATTTTCCTGAATTAGTCTTCTTGACCAATCGTACATTCTGGTTCTTCTTAGTCGTGTATATGGAAACATTATTGCCTATTTTAAATTTTAAGTGATCTTTTAAATTTAAACTAACTCATAATACATACCAGATGTTGTAGTTTAAATATGTTTCTTATATATATGTGGAAATTAATGACAAAAAAACAAAATTTTCTTACAAAATCTGTTGTAATTGGATCTGATCATGCTGGGTACAAATTAAAAGAAATAATCAAGAAAGCTTTGAAATATAAAAAATTAAAAGTTTCAGATGTTGGAACTAAAAGTGAAACTATTTCAGTTGATTATCCAATTTATGCAAAGAAATTATCAAAAAAAGTTAATTCAAAAAATTTTGGAATTTTAGTTTGTGGATCTGGTATAGGCATGTCTATAGCAGCCAATAGATTTAAAAACATCAGATCTGCTTTAATTGGTACGGTGAAAGCCTCCAAACTATCTAGACAGCATAATAATGCAAATGTTATTTGTTTAGGTTCTCGACTAATAAACAAAAAAACGGCCCTTCAATGTGTGATGAATTTTTTAACTACCGAGTTTGAAGGCGGTAGACATTCTAGAAGAGTTAAGTTACTAAATTAGCTATGTCTGTACAAAATTTTTTTCTAAATACTTTTTTTAATCAATCTCTTCAAGATAGTGACCCAGAAGTAAACGGTTCTATCATCAAAGAATTGGAAAGACAAAAAACACATCTTGAACTTATTGCTTCTGAGAACATCGTTTCCAAGGCTGTTCTAGATGCTCAAGGTTCTGTTTTGACAAATAAATACGCAGAAGGTTATCCAGGCAAAAGATATTACGGAGGTTGTGAATTTGTCGATGTTGCAGAAAATTTAGCATTAGAACGTGTAAAGGAATTATACAATGTAAAATTTGCTAATGTTCAGCCACACTCGGGAGCTCAAGCAAATGGAGCTGTGTTTTTGGCATTATTAAATCCAGGGGATACAATTTTGGGTATGGGTATAGATCAGGGAGGACACTTGACCCATGGAGCGCCACCAGCACAATCTGGAAAGTGGTTTAATGCAATTGCCTATGGCGTGGACAAGACTACTGGTCTAATTGATTATAATAATGTTATGGATTTAGCAAAAAAAAATAATCCAAAATTAATTATTGCTGGAGGTAGTGCTTATTCTAGAATTATTGATTTCAAAAAATTCAGAGATATTGCTGACCAGGTAGGGGCAAAGCTCTTAGTCGATATGGCGCATTTTTCAGGTCTTGTCGCCGGAAAAGTTTATCCCAATCCTTGTGATTATGCTGACGTTGTAACCTCAACAACCCATAAAGTTTTAAGAGGTCCTAGGGGAGGAATAATACTTACTAATGATGAAGAGCTTTATAAAAAATTTAATTCGGCTGTATTCCCAGGTTTGCAAGGAGGACCGTTAATGCACGTGATTGCAGCAAAGGCTGTTTGTTTTAAAGAAGCACTTTCTGATGATTTTAAAATGTATGCAAAAAATGTTGTATCTAATGCAAAAATTTTATCTGAAACATTAAAAAATCACGGACATGAAATTTTTTCAGGTGGAACTGATACGCATCTTGTATTAGTGGATCTTCGTCCTCACAGTCTGACTGGAAAAGAAGCAGAAATTTCTCTTGGAAAGGCTAATCTAACATGCAATAAGAATGGAATACCTTATGATGAACAAAAGCCTTGGATCACTTCAGGAATAAGATTGGGAACGCCTGCTTGCACCACAAGAGGACTTGGCTTGGCAGAATTTAAGTTAGTTGCTGATTATATCAATGAAGTTCTTATTGGTCTTAAAAACAACAAAGATAACAATAGTGAAGTTGAGAAAAAGGTCCAAATAAAAGTAAAAGAACTCTGTGCTAAATTTCCTATTTATTAAGATTTATGATCTGTCCATTTTGTAAAGAAAAGGATACTTCAGTTATTGATTCTAGAGCTACAGAAGACGGTACTGCTATTAGAAGACGGAGGCTAAGTAGTTGTTGTAATCAAAGATTTACTACTTTTGAAAGAGTTCAGTTTAGAGAAATTACAGT
Organism: Pelagibacteraceae bacterium; assembly: GCA_008638225.1. Lineage (GTDB taxonomy): Bacteria > Pseudomonadota > Alphaproteobacteria > Pelagibacterales > Pelagibacteraceae > IMCC9063. The sequence continues at coordinate 8,507 of VTPP01000004.1, read as the reverse complement.
TGTAAAAAAAAATGGAAGAAAATCACCATTCGACAGAGATAAATTAACAAGATCTGTGATGATCTCATTAAGAAAGAGACCCGTAGATGCGGATACTATTGAAAAGTTCATTTCTAAAATTTATAGAAATCTTGAAGATCTTGGTCAAAACGAAGTCATGTCCACAACTATTGGAAAATTTGTAATGGACGGTTTGAAAGAAATTGATCCTGTAGCTTATGTACGATTTGCCTCTGTATATACAAATTTTAAAGAAGTTAAAGATTTCGAAGAATTTGTGGACAAAATAGATGTCCCGAAAATTAAATAATTTTTATAAAAAATATTTTTCCGAGTTGGCTTTTAGCTTAGCAAAATTAAATAAATTTACTACAGGCCCAAATCCATCTGTAGGCTGCGTTGTTACGAATTTAACTAATGATATTTTATCTGTTGGCACTACGTCTATAAACGGTAGACCTCATGCTGAACATAACGCATTATCAAGATTAACAAGCAATACTAAAAAAAGAATCTTTGTAACAATGGAGCCATGTTCGCATTTTGGAAAAACACCACCATGCACCCAAATAATTAAAAAAAAAAACGTTAAGGAAGTTTATTATTCATACATTGATACTAATCCTATAGTCAATGGTAATGGAGTTAATCAATTAAAAGAAAAAAAAATTTTAGTAAGAAAAATAAATTCGAGCGATAAAAATTTTTATAAAGAGTATGATTACTCCGTTAAAAGCAAAGTTCCATACGTAACATCAAAACTTGCTCTTACTAAAAACTTCTCTACTCTTTTAAGTGGAAAAAAGTATTTTACAAATAATCAGTCTTTAAAATTTGCACATTTATTGAGATATATAAACGATTCTATTCTAGTGGGAAAAAATACATTTCTAAAAGATATTCCTAAATTAGATTGTAGATTGTCAGGACTAGGTAAATTTTCACCAAAAATCTTTGTTATAAATCCCGATCTTTCAATAAGAGCAGAGCATTACAATTTGTACAAAAAAAAAATTACAATATTTCATGCTAGTAATAATTTAAGTAAAATAAAAAAATATAAAAACTATTTTCACTTAATTAAATTAAAAAAAAGTGAAGATTTAATTGATGTGTCTTCGATTTTAAAAACAATTTACTTACATGGTTGTAGAAGGCTCTTAATTGAAGGAGGTTTAAGAACTTTGGAATGCTTTAAAAATAAAAAATATATCAATAAATATCATTTTATTTTCTCAAATTTAACCTCTATTAACACCAAATTATCAGCTAAACAGTTGATTTCTTCTTTGGCTGTTAATCGGTTATCAGGATACAAGCAAAGTATAAATTTATTAAATGATAAGCTATTTTCTATTTAAATAATGTTTACAGGAATTATTAAAAATACAGGAAAAGTTGTTAGTATATCAAAACAAAATAAAGGATTTATTTTAGAAATTTTTTCTAATCTTCCTCATTCAAAAAAAGATATTGGAACTTCAATAGCTGTAAACGGTGTTTGTTTAACCTTGACAAAGTTTTCAAAAAAAAAATTATTTTTTTTTATCTCGTACAAGACCTTTGAAATTACAAATTTTAAAATAATCAAAAAAAATTCAATAGTTAATATTGAAAAATCTCTTAGATATGGAGATGAAATAGCCGGTCATTTTGTTCAAGGCCACGTTGATTGTTTTGGTAAAGTTTTATCAGTTTCTAAATTATCTAAAACATGGACTATTAATATCCTAGTAAATAGTAAATTTTCAAACCTACTTATTGATAAAGGATCTATTTGTATTAATGGAGTTTCGTTGACAATTGTTAAAGCCGTAAAAAATAAATTTACATTAGTAATTATTCCTCACACTTTAAAAATGACGAATATTATTAATCTAAACAAGAATGATATAGTTAATATCGAATTTGATATTGTAATAAAGTATTTAAGCAAAATAAGTAATAAATGACAAAATTTAGATTTTCAAAAATCGAGACTATTATTTCTGATGCTAGAAAAGGTAAAATTTTTATTTTAGTTGATGATGAGAATAGAGAGAATGAAGGAGATCTAGTCTTTTTAGCAAATAAAACAACGCCAGAAAAAATAAATTTTATGGCAAGAAACGGCAGGGGCCTAATTTGTCTTGCTCTGGACAAATTTAAAGCAGATCAACTAGGCTTACAATTAATGCCTAGCTCAAATCAATCAAGATTAAAGACTGCATTTACTATAAGTATTGAAGCAAGAAAAGGCGTTACGACCGGGATATCTGCTTACGATAGATGTAAAACTATTTTAACTGCGATTAAAAAAAATTCTTCAAAAAAAGACATTGCTACACCTGGCCATATATTTCCACTTGTTGCCAGAGAGGGTGGTTGTCTTGTCAGAGCTGGTCATACAGAGGCATCAGTTGATATTGCAAAACTATCTAACATGGGTAGTTCAGCGGTTATTTGTGAAATAATGAATGATGACGGCTCCATGGCAAAAAGAGATCAACTAATTAAATATGCAAAAAAGCATAATCTTAAAATAGCTAAAATTGAGGATCTTATTTCTTATAGATTAAGAAAAGAAACTCAAATTTACTTAAAAGAAAAAAGAATTTTTAATTTTGATCAATCCCAATATCTTCTCAAAACATTTATAAACAAATTAGATGGCGTTCAACATCTGGCTATTATAAAGGGTTCAATATCAGAAAAAAATATACCTAAAGTTAGAGTTTTATCTTCAAATTCAATAGATATATTTTTAAACAAGAGTATTAATTTTAAAGTTAAAAAAACTTTAAATTATTTCAAAAAAACTAAAAATTGCGTTCTGTTAATAATTAGAGAAGGAAACCTTTCAGAAATGCCCAATTTCTTCTCATCTAAAAATATAAAAAAAAATACTATAAAAGGGGCTACCTTAAGATATTATGGAATTGGAGCTCAAATTTTGATTAACCTTAAAGTTAAAAAAATGATTTTAGTTTCTAGTGAACAAAAGCGTCTAGTTGCTTTAGATGGATTTGGCATTAAAATTATCAAGCAAGAAATTCTTAAATGAAAAAAATTGGTCTTATTGTCGTATCTGATTATTATAAAGAAATATCAGAAAATTTATTAACAAATTGTATTGCGACTTTAAAAAATAATGGCCTTGAAGCAGATATCAAAACTGTCAAAGGATCTTTGGAAATTCCAACTTTAATTGCTCATCAAATTAATAAAAAAAAATATAAATTTTTTATTGCCTTAGGTTGCATTATTAAAGGTAAAACACCACATTTTGAATTCATATCTTCTGCAATTGTTAATTCTTTACTAAATCTTTCTGTAACTTTCAAAATTCCAGTTGCAAATGGAATAATTAACTCATTAAATTATAAACAGGCAGTAGAAAGAAGTTTAAAATTTAAAAATAAAAATAAAGGTATTGAAGCTGCTGAAGCAATTATTTCCTTATTGAAATATATTTGAATGAAAGGAAGTTCCAGATTAGTCGTGGTCCAAAAAATTTATGAAAGAATTAGCGACTCACAACATCAAATAACTTTTCCTAAGAGTTCATATATAAGGATTATAAAAAAAGTTTTTAATGGTTTTTTTGATAAAGAAAAAGAACTGGATGAAATTCTATCCAAAAATTTATCTGAAAAAATAAGTTTTAAAAATTTGGATATGATTCTTAAAATAATTTTAAAATCTGCTATTTTTGAAATTAAATACTTACCCAAAGTTCCCTTCAAAGTTGTTATTGATGAATATCTGGCTGTTACTGAAATGTATTACGATTCAGGTCAAAAAGCCCTTGTAAATGGGGTATTAGACTCTGTTTACAAAAGTAAAGTGTAATTTTTAGATAAAATATCTATTTTAATTCTAGTTTTATATAGTTAAATTTTTGTTGATTTAGCTTGTCATCTTTGGCATGTATGCTTTTTTTTGAAATCAACAAAATATAAAGGAACAATTTATGTTAAGTCCAAGTTTAGTGCTAAATCTTGTTATTGGTTGCGGTGTCATTTCAGTTCTTTACGGTTTTATAGCTAGTAAGCAAATTTTAAGCGCAAGCTCAGGAAATGCAAAAATGCAAGAAATTGCTGCTGCAATTCAAATTGGTGCAAAAGCATATTTGGACAGACAATATAAAACTATAGCAATTGTTGGTTTTGTTGTTTTAATTTTAATTTATTTTTTATTTAGCACCTGGGTAAGTCTTGGTTATTTAATTGGTGCAACTTTGTCAGGTATTGCTGGTTATGTTGGAATGTTAATTTCGGTTCAGGCAAACGTACGTACTGCCGAAGCTTCTAGAAAAGGGCTGGCACAAGGACTTAATATTGCATTCAAATCGGGAGCAGTTACCGGAATGTTAGTTGCAGGTTTGGCTCTTCTGGCTATTGCTGTTTATTATTTTTTTCTACTAAAGTTTAAAATTGAGGAGAGAGAAATTGTAAATGCTCTCGTTGCTTTAGGTTTTGGTGCTTCTTTAATTTCTATTTTTGCTAGATTGGGTGGAGGAATTTTTACAAAAGGTGCTGACGTTGGAGCAGATCTTGTTGGAAAAGTTGAAGCAGGAATCCCTGAGGATGATCCTAGAAATCCTGCAGTTATTGCAGATAACGTAGGTGATAACGTTGGTGACTGTGCTGGTATGGCAGCAGACTTATTTGAAACTTATGCAGTGACAATTGTTGCTACAATGGTTTTATCTTCTATATTTTTTCAAAATGATATGGGTATGATGATTTATCCATTAAGCATCGGTGGTGCTTGTTTATTAACATCAATCATTGGAACTTTTTTTGTAAAATTAGGAAAAAGCAAAAATATTATGGGAGCTCTTTATAAAGGTTTTCTAGTATCTGCAATTTTGTCTTTAATAGCGCTTTATCCCGTTACTGATTACGTCATAGGTTTGACTAAAGTTTATTCATTAAAGGGATTGCAATTTACAGGAATGAGTTTGTATATTTGTGGTGTTATAGGATTAGTTATTACTGGTCTACTTATTTGGATAACAGAATATTATACTGGAACAAATTATAGACCTGTTCAATCAGTTGCAAAAGCTTCAACTACTGGACATGGTACAAACGTAATTCAAGGTCTTGCGGTTTCTATGGAAGCCACAGCAATTCCAGCTCTTATTATTGTTGTTGGGATTGTTTCTACTAATTTAATTGCCGGTCTTTACGGCATTGCAATTGCTGTAACAACCATGTTGGCATTAACAGGAATGGTTGTTGCTTTAGATGCTTATGGTCCAGTTACTGACAATGCCGGTGGTATTGCAGAAATGTCAAAATTACCTCAAAGTGTTAGAAAAACTACTGATGCGCTTGATGCTGTAGGAAATACTACTAAAGCCGTTACAAAAGGTTATGCAATCGGTTCTGCGGGTTTAGGAGCTTTAGTTTTATTTGCAGCATATACTGAAGATATTAAGCATTTCTCAGCTCAAGCTGGTTCTTCACTAAAAGGTGTTGTTGTTACTTTTGATCTTTCAAATCCATATGTTGTTGTTGGTCTTTTGATCGGTGGATTGTTGCCATACCTATTTGCTTCAATGGGCATGCAGGCCGTAGGTAGAGCCGGCGGAGAAGTTGTGAATGAGGTGAGAAGACAATTTAAAAAAATGCCTGGAATTATGAAAGGTACGCAAAAACCTGATTATAGACAATGTGTAGATATATTGACAAAGGCTGCAATCAAGGAAATGATTATTCCTTCTATGCTACCGGTCTTATCACCAATTGTATTGTATTACGTAATTTTATCTTTTGCAGGACAAGTTGCTGCACTTTCAGCACTAGGAGCGATGTTACTTGGTGTTATTGTTACAGGATTGTTCTTGGCAATCTCAATGACCGCAGGTGGAGGAGCGTGGGATAACGCAAAGAAATATATTGAAGATGGTCATTTTGGTGGAAAAGGTTCAGAAGCTCACAAAGCAGCTGTTACCGGCGACACTGTAGGAGATCCTTACAAAGATACTGCAGGTCCCGCTGTAAACCCAATGATTAAAATTACAAATATTGTTGCATTATTGCTATTGGCAATTATTGCTGGATAATTTGTATATAAAAGTTTTTTTATTCTTCAAGAGATTTGACTTTATTTTCAAATCTCTTTCGGATGCTTCCTAAAAACTTTTTACTAAATCTTTCGTCAATAGCCAGACCTTGAGTTTGGTTATTATCAAATTTAATTTTTTGAAAATTTTTATTATCTAAAAATTCTTTATTTACAAGAATACCTTTAGAGTTAAACTCTAAAATTAGAACGTTATTTTTTAGTATTTCTTTTTTTCCATAAATATTTCTTTTTTCAACAACCTCGATGTAAGCCCATAAATTTTCTTTAGGGTATTCTTTGATCAATGTTTCTCCAAATTCAGCAATTACGTCGTTTTGATTTGTATATCCAATTTTTAACAATTCCTGTCTTTTTTCTAAGTTAAGCAACCCGTGAACTTTGCTATTTTCTTTCAAGCTACAAGAGAATAACAAAAAGGAGGCTAATATAATGATAGTATAATTTTTGATATTCATTGAAAATTGTATAGCAAATTTATAATTAATATTCATGTTATTAGATATTGATAGAAATATAACTATTATATTGATTTTAACTGGGATATTGATATTTAAAATCATTATTTAATAAAAATTAATTATGGCCGTTCCAAAGCGTAAGACATCAAAATCAAGAAAAGGAATGAGAAGATCTCATAGATCTGCTGTATTTAAGAATATCATTGAAGATAAAAAAAGTGGCGAATTTAGGCTTCCACACCATGTTGATGCAAAGACTGGCATGTATAATGGAAAGCAAATCTTTAAGCCAAAAGTTTAATATATCTAATTATGTCCAGCTTTGACCACATCATTGCTATTGATGCAATGGGCGGTGACAATTCTCCAGACAAAGTAATTGAGGGAATATCTTTGTTTCTAAAGGAAGATAAAAATATTTTTTTTAATATTTATGGACAAGCTGATCCTGTTAACAAATCTTTAACAAAATTTGGAATAACTTCAGAAAATAATTACAAAATCATTAATTGTGAAACAAAAATTGAAAATGAAAACTCCGTAAGAGATGCCATTAAGGTTGGCAAGGATAGTAGCATGTGGAAAGCTATTGAAAGTGTAAAAAACAATGAGTCAGATCTTATAATTTCTTCAGGAAACACAGGGGCACTATTGGTTATATCAAAATTATTAATTAAAATGATAGATGGAGTAGATAAACCAGCTATAGCAGGTCTTTGGCCAAATTTTAAGGGTACGAGTATTTTTTTAGATTTAGGAGCAAATATAGAATTTAATGAAAAAAATTACTTACAGTTCTCAAAAATTGGCGCAGAACTCTATAAGGTCATTTTTGACAAATCTAATCCCACTGTAGCTTTACTAAATGTTGGATCCGAAGAAGTAAAAGGCCATGAGGAGTTAAAAACCTCATTTAACAAACTTTCAAATCAAAAAAATAATTTTTCATTTAATGGTTATATTGAAGGAAATGAAATTAAAAATGGCGATGTGGATGTTATAGTAACCGATGGTTTTACAGGTAATATTGCTTTAAAAACAGCTGAAGGGACTGCAAATTATATTACGAATGAAATAAAAAATATTTTTGCAAATAATTTATATGGAAGATTTTGCTACCTAGTTAGTTATTTTTTATTTAAGAAAATTAAAAAAACTTTAGATCCTAGAAAATATAATGGCGGAATTTTTATAGGTCTAAATAGTCCAGTAATTAAAAGTCATGGCGGTGCAGATGCATTAGCTTTTTACTACTCAATAAAACTTTCAGCAAAAATTTTAAGAGGAAATTTAATTAAAAGGATTAAGTCAAATATTGAGAATGAATAAAATAAACCTTAATTTACATGCGCATAATAAACATTTTGTTTCTATAAAAGATCTTTTTTTTTCAAAAAATTTACCAAATTCAATTTTGTTTTCAGGTGAAAAGGGGATTGGTAAAAAAACTTTTTTGTTACATTTTCTAAATTTTATACAACTTAATTCACAACAACAAAAAAATTACTTAAATTCTTACACACTTGAAAGCATAGAGCTAATTAACAAAATAGCTAATAATGAGCTATCAAATATTAGAATTATTAAAAAATTAGATAAATCACAAAATATCAGCATTGATCAGATAAGAGATATAATAAATTATTGCTCATACAGCGCTCTTGAGGAAAGACCAAAGTTTATATGTATTTTTAATGTGGAAGATTTGAATGTTAATGCTTCAAATTCCTTATTGAAAATATTAGAACAACCTCCTGCTAACACTTATTTTTTCTTAACTAGAAACTCAAATGAAATTATTAGTAGCACAATTCTTTCAAGGTGTTTTAAAATAAATCTTAAAATGTCAGAAGAAGAAAAAAATTCAGTATTTAAAAATATTTTATATGATTTTGACTTACATGATTTTAATAATTTCGACATATTTAATAGGTTTGATACTCAAGGTTCTAAAATAAATAGAATTAAGTA
>VTPP01000040.1 GCA_008638225.1 Pelagibacteraceae bacterium | reverse complement strand
GCTTTTGCTTAACCTATATCTCAAAATAGTTGCCTTAGTGTAATATGGGAATATATTAAATGGATGCTTACTGTGGGACAGTTTATAGAGCAGACAAAAAGACCAACCTGGGCACTCAGTTCCAATAATACGGTGCGCCAAGCTTTGCAGTTAATGGCAGATAAAAATATCGGCGCCATTGTGATTAAGGATCAAGATAAGCTTACAGGAATTTTTTCAGAAAGAGATTATGCTAGAAAAGTAGTGTTACAGGGAAAAAATAGTGCGGACACAAAACTTTCAGAAGTCATGAGTAAAGAGGTAATAACCATATCCTCCCATATGCAGATTGATGCTTGTATGCAATTAATGACAGATAAGCGTGTTAGACATTTGCCAGTGATGGATAATGGTACATCGATCGGAATTATATCCATTGGTGATGTGGTGCGTCTTATGATCGATGAGCAAAAATATTTAATAGAACAACTACAAAAATTTATAACTAGCTAGACTACTCAGTGAAAAGTATATTAAAAAAAAATTAGATAATAGTAGTAATAATGAAATCAGTAATTGCAGTGATAATGGGCGCCGTCATTATATATGCGGTAATATTTAGAATCACTTAAAATACCGGAGTATCAAAAAATACACCGGAGGAATTAATCTCACCTAAACTGGAAGACAATAGAAATACAGAACAACGATGGAAAGATGCATCGGAATGGCAGAAGAACAGAAAACAATAATTTTAGAAAACTCTATTTACTCTTAAAATTTTGGTTTTTCCTAACCTTACAAAAAACAAAAGACTAAAGCAAAGGCAGCTGGTGCAATTTTGGCTAACAACAAAGCAATAACTGAAAAACTAACTCTTACTCTTAAATCTATTCTTCCATTTGGCCACAAATAGGGAAGTAACAGTTTAAAAGTCTTTATATATTTTCCTTCTTGTTTCATATTTCAATATAACTGATTGCTCAACTTTTGTTATGGGCAAATAAACAGGTGTAAATTAATAGTGCTCTATGTCTTTTTTTTTGAGCGCTTTGTTTTTTTCTTCCCAGTTTTCTTAGTTAATTCCCTTTGTCTTTTTTCGACCTGGTCTTTAAATAAAGATAAGAGACCAAAAATAATCAGCGCACCGCCGCCTAGTAAAAGGTACGATAACAAATCATCCATTGCTGGTGGGCTTATCATGGTCTTCCTTTAAAATTATAAAGTAGCAATAGTAAAACACCAATCAAAGCAACAAGCTGGACTAGTTCATGTGAAGTTAGGTTTGGCATCTTTTAAAAATGCTATAATATTTTTTTATTGATGTCATGGATACTATTTTGTTCTAATTTATTTATTATAATCAAAATAAAATACTAGTTTTTATCTTTAAAAAGCTGATTTTTGACTTATTTTTCTACTATTATTGAATTAAATAGAAATAAATACTAAATCAAGCCGCAAAACAATAATACAAAAGGAAATACATAATGAAATTAATTAAAAAAGTTGTTTTATTCTGGGCCTTATTCATTACCGCTCCAGCAATTGCAGCTCCAAATAATTTTTTAGTCAGCACTGATTGGTTAGAAAAAAATCTTAATGATCCTAAACTTCGAATAATTGAAGTTAGCGTTGATACAGGAGTTTATGAACGAGGTCATATTCAAAATGCGGTAAATTTTAAATGGCACACTGATTTAGTGGACCCGGTACAAAGAGATATCGCTAGCAAAGAAAAGTTTGAAACATTACTTCGCCAAGCCGGCATCAATAATGACAGCACCATTGTACTCTATGGCGATAACAATAACTGGTTTGCTGCTTGGGGTGCTTGGGTATTTGATGTGTACGGAGTGAAAAATGTTAAATTACTTGATGGTGGTCGAAAAAAATGGGAGGCTGAAAAAAGACCGTTAACTCCTCTTGCAACAAAAGTTAATCCTGGAACTATAAAAATTGCTGATGCTAATAATGCTATACGAGCAAAATTAGCTGAGGTGGTTTTGATCGCTAATAAAAAATCGAACACCGCATTAATAGATATTAGATCTAATGATGAATATACGGGAAAGATTTTTGCACCAGCCGGTGTCCAAGAGACAGCAATTCGAGCTGGTCATATTCCAGGTGCAGTAAATGTGCCTTGGGGCAAAGCGGTGGCTGAAGATGGAACTTTTAAATCAGCAGATGAGCTTCGAAAAATATATGCGGCAGCTGGTATTGATGGAACCAAACCAATCGTCACTTATTGCAGAATTGGTGAACGTTCTAGTCACACCTGGTTCGCGCTCAGTAAAATTTTAGGCTACAATGTTAAAAATTACGATGGTTCTTGGACAGAGTATGGAAACTCGGTTGGTAACCCAGTGATCAATACTGCAGGAACTGTTTGGGGCGGAAAATAATAAGAGGTAAGTAATTAATTTGCTTCTTGTTATCTTTTTTTAATTTAGTAAATTTTCTCTTATAATAATAGCGGCACAAATTTGTGTCGCTATTGTTAATTTAGGAACGTACATGGCAAAAATAAAAATCATCTATAATACTGTTCCCTCTCTTAAAGATTGTTGGGGAATAATTATAGTTCTTGCACTTTCCTTTAGTGTGAATGCAAGTATTGAAGATGTGCAAGGAGGCACTGCCCTTTCTTTATCTTTGTGGCTTGGCCTTGCTTTTGGGGCTGTTTTGCAAAGAAGTAGATTTTGTTTTTATTGCGTAAGTCGTGATTTTATTGAATTAAAAGATGCTAAAGGTTTACTTGGTATCATTACTGCTCTTATTGTTGGAACAATAGGCTATCACTTAATATTTGGAGCATTTTTACTAGAACCTGTTGCACCAAGACTTCCCCCAAATGCGCACATTGCACCGGTTAGCTGGGTATTGATAGTAGGCTCATTAAGTTTTGGATTTGGGATGGCAATTGCTGGCTCTTGCATCAGCGCTCAGCTTTACCGGTTAGGTGAGGGACTTTTGTCAGCGATATTTGCGTTCCTTGGAATCATCATTGGCTTTGTCTTAGCTTTTCTAAGTTGGAATTATCTTTATCTCTCCTCTATTCAGCAAGCACCGCTCATTTGGTTTCCTCATTATTTTGGTTATCAAGGCTCTATAATAGTGCAAATTCTTTTATTAACGATGTTATCTTTAGTGCTTGTAAGGCTACATAAACAGCAAAAAGAAAAAAAAATAACTCAGCAGTGGTGGAACGTAAAGTGGCATACCTATGTGGGCGGAATCTTAGTTGCCTTGATTGCAATTATTGCCTTTCTTAGAGTAAGTCCCTTAGGGGTAACCGCTGAGATTGGAAGTATTGCACGAACTAGTGCGGGTTACTTTAATATATTACCCGTTCGGCTTGAGGGTTTGGATACTTTAAGGGGCTGCATTACTATTATTAAAGAAACATTTTGGTCCAATAATGGTTTGTTTATTTTTGGAGTAGTGCTTGGCTCTTTTGCGCTCGCAACCTTTTCAGGTGATTTTAAAATTCAAATTCCAAAAATAAAAGAAAGTACCAGGTCTTTTGTTGGCGGTATCTTAATGGGTTTTGGTTCTATGCTTGCTTTGGGTTGCACTGTTGGAACTTTGTTATCAGGTATTATGGCAGCTTCTTTGTCAGGCTGGATATTTTTACTCTTCGGCGGGATAGGTTTATATTTTGGTTGGTTATTTAGGAACAAATATAAACTAACATAAAGGCTAACTAATGATCGAT
>VTPP01000003.1 GCA_008638225.1 Pelagibacteraceae bacterium | reverse complement strand
TTTTACCAATTATTGCACCATCGCATATATGTACATTATTAGAGATTTCAGCATGCTCTATAACAACATTAGAGCCTATTACAACATCACTACCAATCTTACAATTATTCTTTATAGAAACGTTATTTCCAATAAAAACATTTTTTCCAATTTTAACATTATTTTCAATATAAAAGTTTTTACCAAATTTTAAACTTGGATATTTTTTAATAATTTGTTTTTCCGTTAAGTGCAAATAGGAAATTTTAGAAAAATAAGAATCAGGAAAAAAAATATTTGCAACTTTTATAAAATCAATTTCAGGCTGTGCAGATTTTAATATAATTATTTTTTTTGGTACATGCTTTTTGTATTTATTAGAAATAAAAATAGCTGAAGCTTTAGATTTTTTTAATTTATCTAAATACTTAATATTAGAAAAAAAAGTAATCTGATGTTTTTTTGCATTTGACAATTCGCTTATGCCATTAATATTAATTTCATTAAATTTTGAGCTTTGTATTTGAAAATTAATTGATTTTAGTATGTCACCTAAACTAAAAATATCTTTTTTTTTCATATAGAAAATGCGAAAACTAAAAAGTTCCGCCTAGCTGAAAACTAAATGTCTCCACTTCATCTTTAGAATCTTTTGATATAGCTTCAGCTAAAGTAAAAGATATTGGACCAACTGGTGATACCCAAGAAACACCAATTCCAACTGATGACCGTATTTTACTAGAATCGTCGGGGCCTTCAAAATCTACACCCCATACATTAGCAACATCAAAAAATAAGCTACTTTTGGTATTCCACTTATCTGGCAAGCCATTAGGAAATGATGTGGAAAAATTTGTTGAATATGAGTAATTACCACCAATAAACTCATTATCTACCATAGGACCAACCGATCGGTGCTTAAAACCTCGCAGTTCACTATCAGATAAAAAGATACGATCACTTAACATTACGTCCTTATTATTTATAGAATTTATAGATTTGACCCTATATTTAATCGTTCCAACAAAATCTTGTGAAAATTCATTATAAAAACTACCAGAAATATTATTTGATAAATAAGGGATATCTGAACCAAAAGAAGCCAAGGACTGACCAAATCCAAAAGTATAACCATTTTTTGTTTGAAATTTTCTATCTCTTTGATCATTATTAATATTATAAAATATTTTATTAGTTAAATAACTTCCGTCTCTACTTTTAATTAAATTTGATGCAGTCGTATCTGTATCAATGCTATCAAAACTTATCCCTAGACCTGTTTCTAAATTAATATTTTGAAATATCTCATATGATAAAGAAAGATTATCTCCGATACTTTTACTTTTATAAGCAGCGTTATCGTAGTATGTGCTAGTAACAAAAGCAGTATTATTCAATGTATTACCTGTTTCATTAAAATCTGGATTAGAAAAACCTATACTTCCAATAACTTTTTCCGTACCAAAGCTTACGTTAACATTCGTATTAATACCTTTACCTAAAAAATTCTTTTCCCTTAATGAAAAACTAATTGAGGCATCTGAATTACTTACTCCGGCTCCAGCACTAATTTCCCCAGTTGCATTTTCTTCTACTTTAATTGTTATATTGGAATTTTGAGAGTTTTTTAAATCTTCTTTTAAAATACTAACATTTTTAAAAAACCCTAATGATTTTAACCTATCCCTGGATTTTTCAATATTTAAATTACTAACTAAATCACCTTCAGCAAAGAATAAGTTATTCCTGATAACAGATTCTTCTGTAATATCATTACCTTCAACTACAATATTACCTACAAATTGTTTGTTTTGAATTTCTCTAATTTCAAAAGAAACATCGATTATATTTGGAACTTCTTTTCTTAGGGAGTACTGAACTTCTGAATTTATATTATTTTTATATAAGTAATCGATAATTTTATTTCTTAAATTACTTAAATCAACCAGTCTATACTCATTTCCTTTTAATGAACTTACAATTTTTTTAATAAATTTCAAATCGATATCATTTAATGACGGAGATTCATTCAAAACTACAACCTCATTAAATTTATAAAGCTGCCCAGCATTAATTACAAAAATAAGATTTGCAGAATTATTATTTATAATTTCAATAGAGCCACTGGAAATTTGGACATCATAATATCCATGGTTTAAGTAAAAGTTTTTTAGCAGAGAAATATCAAGATCAACTCTTTCATTTGAAGGTGTATTCGTGCTTGAAAAAAAAGAAAACCAGCTATCTTGAGTGGAGGTTATGACATCTTTTAAACTTGAAGAACTAAATTTTTTATCTCCTATAAAGAAAATATTTTTAATAGTAAATTTTTTGTTCAAATCTACGTTAAAAAAGATATTTACTCTATCGTTGTTGACTTGTTTAATTTCGTAGGAAATACTGTTTTTAAAATAACCTAGACTTGCCAAAAAAGAGTTAATTTTTTTTGTATTACTATTCAAAGAACTTTCAGAAAAAACTGTATTTTCTTTCAACGTAATTATTTTAAAAATTTGCTCTTCTATATTTTTGTTATCTTTAAGCCCCTCAATAAAAACATAATCAATAATTGGATTTTCTTTTAATTTAATTGTTAATTCATTTAAATTGAGTTCAAGACTTACGGTAGAAAAAAATCCGGTGCCTAAAATTTTTTGTTGATATAAATTAAGCTGATCAGTATCAATTTCTATATTATTATTAAGTCCAAGTGTGTTTAAAATAGTTTCTTTACTAATAAGTTTATTACCTATAATTTTTATACTTGGATTTTTTAATATTTCAGAATAACCAGTTTTAAAATTTAAAAACCAAACACAAAGACAAATTAAAAAAATTCTACTTAACTTCATAATTTTCTATAAAATTTTGCGCAAAATAAATACATTTATTTATGTCAGACAATGATCGTATTTTTTTTTTTGCATAATAAATAATATTTTTATTAAGTAATATTTTATTCAAATTTTTGACTATTTGATAGAAAAAAATACGATTCTTGATAAATTCATTTACTAGAAAATCATTGACTACATTAAATATAATCCACGCGGAATGACCATAGTTTAAAATCTTATAACCGTTTTTTAAAATTTCAAATTCTGTCAATTTTTTTTCGTCAAATGTTAGAATTATATCTTTATTAGATTTAAAATAATTATTCTTTTGACTAAAAAACTTATTGCTAAATAATGAATTTCTAATTGGAATTTTCATCGAAGTATCATGCATTATAATTTTAACCAAACCATCTTTTAAAATAACAGCAGAATGAACTAACGATTCTTTATGAATTTTAATTTTAATTTTTTCCATTGGAATTTTAAATAAAATATGAGCCTCAACTAACTCAAATAACTTATTCACCATAGTTGCTGAGTCCACAGAAATTTTTTTTCCCATTTTCCATTTTGGGTGTTTAGTAACAACTTTTATGGAAGATTTATTATAAAAATTTTTATTTTTACCAAGAAAGGGACCGCCAGAAGCGGTTAGATAAACAGTATCAATTTCTTTTGGGTCAATTGTAGCGATAGTTCTTTCAATGCAATAATGTTCTGAGTCTATTGATATAATTTTACAATTAAACTTTTTTGCTTGGCTCATGAGTATATTGCCTCCACAAACAATGCTTTCTTTATTCGCAATAAGCAATTCTTTAGAAAATTTTATAAATAAAAATGAGTACTTTAAACCCTCTAAAGATGGAGCTGCTAGTACTGCTTTATCAAATGATAATTTAAGTTTTTTTAATTCTTCAAAATTTTTAATAAATATTATTTTTTTTCTATATTTAATTTTCCTTACAAACTCATAAGTTTGATGATTATTAATAAATACATATTTTGGTAAGAAGAGCTTTAATTGCTCAATGATAAGTTTGGTATTTGAATTGCATACTAGCAAATCTATTTTGAAATAATCTGGATTTTCCTTAATAATTTCTAGTGTATTTTTACCTACGCTACCAGTAGATCCAATAACTGCTATTTTTAATTTTTTAATAGACATTTGCTATCTTGAGCGAATAAGCAACAATAATGACAAAAATCAAACCGTCAGCACGATCTAAAAGTCCTCCATGACCTGGAAAAATATTAGAATAATCTTTGATGCCATTCTTTCTTTTTATAAAAGAAAAGAAAAGATCGCCCATTACGCTAAATATTGTCATCAATAATTGTAGAATAAAAAATTTTAAATTAAAAATAACTGTATTTTTTAAAAGATAGTACAAAACCAGAAAAGCAAACTGTCCTAGGATTACTGATCCAAAAAAACCAGCTATAGTTTTATTTGGGCTCCATTTGCTCAATTTAGGACCTTTTATAAGACGACCAAACAAAAAACCACCTATGTCTGATAGCCAAACTACAGTCATAACCCATAATAAATAATAAAAGTCCGAGTCTGTATTTCCTCTAAGTTTATACAAACAATATAAAAATAATATTATTAAGATTAATAATATAAAAAAATAAATAGTGTTTTTTTTTAATAAAAAATTTATCTCATATAAAGATATAAGAAAAAATGAAAATATTAAAAAATATAAAGATATACTATTTGCATAAAGCAAAAATAAAAAAGGTGGCAATAAAATTATCGCTGTAATAAATCTCAATGACAAATTAGACATTAACAGCTCCGAAATTTCTTTTTATAGACGTGTATTTTTTAAAAATTTTATTTAGATCATTTGGATTAAAGTCTGGCCATAATTTTTTAATAAAAAAAATTTCAGAATAAGCAATTTGCCATAACAGAAAGTCACTTAATCTGCTGTAACCACCAGATCTTATTAAAATATCTGGATCTGGCACATCTTTCGTATACAAATTATTATTTATTGTCTCTAATGTTACATTAGTAATTTTTTTATTTTTAACAGTTTTTTTTAAACTATTTAAGATTTCAACTTTTGAACTATAATTAAACGCCAAATTAACTGTTATATTAAAGTCTTTTGATGTTTTTTTTTCTACATTTTTAATATTTAAATATAATTTTTTCTCAATTTTTTTTTTCTCACCAATAAAATTAATTTTTATTTTATTTTTAATTAAATAATTTAATTGTTTTTTTAAAAAATTATCTAACATTGCAAATAAATAAGAAACTTCTTTTTTGGATCTTTTCCAATTATCTAATGAAAAAACAAATAAGGTTAAAAATTTGACGTTACGTGCTTGGCAAAATTTTATTATTGGTTTTATGTTTCTGATACCTTCTTTGTGGCCAAATGTTCTTGGTTTTTTTCTTTTTAAAGCCCAACGACCATTGCCGTCCATAATAATGGCGACATGGCTTAGTTTATTCATACTTTTAAAATTTCTTGTTCTTTGTCGGTAATTTTTTTATCAATTTCAATAATAAATTTATCTGTAATTTTTTGTAATTCATCTGATAGTTTTTTATTTTCATCTTCAGTGATATTTTTATCTTTTAAAAAACTTTTAAGAGCATCCATTCCATCTCTTCTAATATTTCTTATAGATATTTTTATTTTTTCGGATTGATTTTTAACAATTTTGATAAGTTCTTTTCTTCTCTCTTCAGATAATTTAGGGACTGGAACTCTAATAATCTGCCCCTCTACTGCTGGGTTAACATTTAGATCCGATTCTCGGATAGCTTTTTCAACAAATTTGACGTTATTTGCATCCCAGACTTGGACTGTTAACATTTGAGATTCTGGTGTTGAGATATTTGCCAATTGATTTAGTGGCATTTTTTGACCATAAACTTCGGCTCTTATGAGATCAAGCATAGACACATGTGCACGCCCCGTTCTTATTGATGACAAATCCTGAACAAGGCTTTGCAAAGTAGTTTTCATTTTTTGCTCAAAAGCAATTAGCTTTGAATTAGTAGTCATAAAAAAATTTTACTTTGTTAAATTTTTTACTTCTTCAGCAAAATCCGACTTTTTGTTTTCAATACCTTCACCTACTTTATATCTAACAAATTGTTTAATAACAAAAGAAGCTTTATTTTCATCTTCAAAATTTTTTATTGCCATATTAACTGATAATTCTGGATTCATAACCCATTTTTGACCAAGTAATGTATTGTCTTTTATAATTTTAGAAAGTTTTCCTAAGATAATTTTATCAATCATTTCAATTTTTTTTCCTTCATTTAATAACTGATCTTTCATTATATTTTTTTCATTTTCTAAAAAAGATTGACTGATACCTGTTTCGTCTAACGAAAGTGGAGATGATGCAGCTATGTGCATGCATATTTGATTTGCAAAAACCTTGGCATTTTCGTGTTTTGAGTCGTAGGCCAATAAAACACCCAACTTTCCAGAACAATCTGTTTGTTTATTGTGAATATAACTAACTATATCACATCCAAGATCAATATTTTCAAACCTTCTTATTTGAATATTTTCACCTATTTTTGCAATTAGATTAATTAATGCAGATGAAACAGTTTCATTTTCATTGAATTTTTTTTCTTTTAAATCCATCATGTCTTTTGAAGTGGCGCATAAAGATGAAATTTTTTCACAGAAAGAATTAAATTCTGGATTTTTGGCTACAAAATCTGTCTCTGAATTTATTTCAACAATTGATGATTTTGATCCTGAATTGAATATAGTTATCAAACCTTCAGAAGCGCCTCGATCAGATTTTTTTGCAGCTTTCGCAATACCTTTTTTTCTTAAATATTCGATTGCTAAATCTATATCTTCGCTGTTTTCTGATAATGCAACTTTACAATCTTGCATTCCAGCACCGGTAATGTCTCTTAACTCTTTAACTTTTTCAAAAATACTCATAGAAAAAATTAATTGATAGTTTTTTCTTTTGTGTCAGAAGATTCTTTTTCTTCTACAAATGGAATAGTTTCTGAAATTTCAGAAACTTCTTCTTTTTCATCTTTATCGTTGTTCATTTTAGATTGTGCATCTAAAATAGTTTTTTGAACTAAATCGCAATATAAACTAATCGATCTTCTGGCATCATCATTTCCTGGTATTGGAAAGTTAATATTTTCAGGATTTGAATTACTATCTACTATTGCTACAATAGGAATTCCCAGTTTTTTACCCTCAAGAACAGCTAAAGATTCTATATTTGTATCTATCACAAAAATCATATCTGGTAATTTTTTCATATTACTTATCCCACCTAAAGACCTTTCGAGCTTGTCTTTTTCCATGCTCATCTTAATGAGTTCTTTTTTTGTAAAGCCAGTGTCTTCTAGCTTGAGATCTTCTTCTATTTTTTTTAATCTTTTAATAGACTGATTAATGGTGTTCCAATTAGTTAACATACCTCCTAACCATCTATGATTGACATAAAAATTATTTGTTTCTTTAGCAACATTCGCAACAAGCTCAGATGCTTGTTTTTTTGTTGATACAAAAAGTATTTTACCTCTATTGGATGCGCATTTGTGTATTTCTAATAATGCTCTATTTAAGAGTTCTAATGTTTGAGATAAATCGATTATGTGTACTGAGTTTTTTTCACCAAAAATGAAAGGTTTCATTTTAGGGTTCCATCTAAAAGTTTTGTGTCCTAAGTGTACTCCAGCTTCTAATAGATCTTTAATTGTAACGCTTGGTAAGTTCATAATTTATTTCCGGTTAATCCACCGAAGAAACTACCTTTTCAGGACCGGGGGCTTACGCCATTTTCTTCGTGCGAAATTTTAAGTCTTATAAAAGAATGAGAATTTAAATCAAGAGTATTAATTGATAATTTTTGTCAAAAAACCATGATTCTCGAGGGTTTTAAGCGATTCTGAGTTTAAATTTTTTTCGTTTTTAAATTTAAAAATAAAATTTCTACCGTTTTGTATATAGTTAAGAGAAACTGAAGTTTTTCCTTCTTTAATAATCTCTTTTTTAAGAATTTCTAGATTATCACTTTCTTTAATTTGTATATTAAGTTTGCGAATATTTTTTTCTTTTATATCATCGATTAAGAAAATTCTAGAGACGTTAGTTCTTTCAATACCTGTTTTTAACATTTCTCTTTTAACACTAATTAAAAAAGATTTTCCTGGTATTAATTTTTCTCTATTTGAAATCAAAACTTCAGAAAATATAAAAAATTCAAACATTCTGCTTAAATCACTAAATTTAACTATAGCAAAAGGCATTCCTTTTGCTGTTTTCTTTTCTTGAATAGCCATTACAGTTCCTGACAACATGCATTCACTTACTCCTGCATTTTCAACAAAATTTTGGTAATTAATTACATTGTAACTTTCCAATACTTGTTTGTAATTTTTTAATGGGTGATCACTAACGAAAAAACCAATTGACTCAAACTCTCTTTTAATTTTTTCTTGCTCATTCCATGCTGGATAATCTTCAAAATTTATTAAAAATTCTTGATTTGTTTGGCTATCAAATAAATTTATTTGATTTACTTCGGAATTTTCATCGTAATTCTTTGATTGTTTTATCAATTCAGGAACATTATTATAAATTTTACTTCTGTTATTATCTAAACAATCAAAGGCACCTGCTTTAATTAGTCCCTCGAGCTGTAGTTTATTTACATCTTTACTATGAACTCTTTTAACAAAATCTTCTATTGATTTAAATTTTCCATTTTCTTCTCTTTCTTTAATAACATTAGATATTGCCTCGTATCCAACCGCTTTGATTGCTGATAAAGCGTAATAAATAGTATTATTTTTTGGGATAAAGTCTGCGTAACAATTATTAATACATGGATTATGTATTTTAATAGAAAGTCTTTTAAGCTCTTCGTAAAATTGATTTAGTTTATCTGTATTGGACATATCCATACTCATAGATGCAGAAAAAAAACTTAAAGGGAAATGTGTTTTTAAATATGCAGTTTGGTAGGCTATTAAAGCATACGCTGCAGCATGACTTTTGTTAAAACCATACTGTGCAAATTTTTCAACTAATTGAAATATATATATTGCCTGATCTTTTGGTATATTGTTACTGACAGCTCCTTCTATAAAATCTTTTTTTTGTCTTTCCATTTCTGCTGATTTTTTTTTGCCCATTGCTTTTCTTAAAATGTCGGCTTTACCAGCAGAAAAACCAGATAAAGCTTGAGCAATTTGCATAACCTGCTCTTGATAAATGATAACCCCATAAGTTTCTTTTAGAATATTTTCAATTTTTGGGTGCAAATAATCTGGTTTTTCAGATCCATGTTTTCTATTGTTATATGTGGAAATGTTTTGCATTGGTCCTGGTCGGTATAAAGCAACTAATGCAATAATATCTTCAAATTTATTCGGTCTCATTTGCTTAAGAACATCTCTCATACCTGAGCTCTCAAGTTGAAAAATTCCCATTGTTTCTCCAGAGCTAAGTAGTTCAAATGTTTTTGGATCATCTAATGGAATTTTCTCAATATCTAATGATGTCCCCTCTTCTTTGATTAACTTAATAGTTTTTTTAATAACAGTTAGTGTTTTTAATCCTAAAAAATCAAATTTAACTAATCCAGCCTCTTCAGCCCACTTCATATCAAATTGAGTTACGGGTATCGGAATTGTTGAGTCATGGTCTTTGTAAAGAGGGATAATTTCAGTTAAATCTTTATCTCCAATAACAATTCCAGCAGCGTGGGTTGCAATATTTCTATACAAACCTTCTAATTTTAAAGCTAATTTAACTAACTTATCTATCGCTGGATCTTCCTTTTGAGCCTCCTGAATTCTTGGCTCGATTGCAACAGATTCTGCTAAGGACAAAGGGCGCGATGGATCAAAAGGTATCATTTTTGAAAGCTGATCAACTCTTCCATAAGGCAAACCTATTACTCTACCAATATCACGCAAAGCCATACGGGCTTGGAGTTTGCCGAAAGTTATGATTTGAGCAACTTTGTTTTTGTATTTATCCTTAACGTAATTAATAACTTTATCTCTATCTTCTTGACAAAAATCTATATCAAAATCTGGCATTGAAATTCTATCTGGATTCAAAAATCTTTCAAAAATTAAACCGAATTTTATTGGATCCAAATCAGTTATAGACAAACACCATGCAACTAAAGATCCCGCACCTGAGCCTCGACCTGGTCCAACGGGGATATTATTAGTTTTTGCCCATTTTATATAATCAGAAACTATAAGGAAATATCCGGAAAATTTCATTTTAGATATCATCTCAACCTCGTAATTTAGTCTTTCCTCGTATTTGTTTGTGAGTAGTTTTTCTTCGTTTTGATCTTCGATATTTATTAAAATAAAATCTTTAAGTTTTTTTTCTAGGCCAATCTTAGCTTGTAATTTTAATTCATCATTTACATTAGAGGATTCAGTATTGAAATTTGGGAGCATAGGCTTATTTGTAAGAGGCCTATAACTGCATCTATAAGAAATATTTCTATTGTTTTCTAATGCTTCAGGCAAATCTGTAAAAAGTTCGCTCATTTCAGTATCGTTTTTTAAGTAATGCTGATCTGAATAACGTAGTCGCTTAGTATCACTTACATATGTTTTTTGACCAACGCATATATATGCATCATGAGCTTCATGCATATCTTGGTTTAAATAATAAACCTCATGTGTTGCCAGTAATGGAATGTTTAATTTCGTACTAAGATTTAAGAGTCTTGCTTCAAGTTCTGGCTCATGAGCCTCACCATGTCTTTGAATCTCAATATAGGCATTATTTTTATAACTCATTATAATTTTGTTAATTAAAAACTCACACTCTGAAATGTTGCTATTCAAAATTAAAGAAGAAATCAAAGAATGTGAGCCTCCTAATAAAACAATTAGGCCTTCAGAATGATTTATCAATTCTTCAATTGCACAGTGAGGTTCATGATTTTTTTCTATAGATAAGTAGGAATTGGAGGAAAGCTTGAGCAAATTTTTGTAGCCAGTGATATTTTTGGCTATAAGAGAAATTTTTCCAATTTTTTCAAGGTTATTATGAGAAAAAGAAAAATTAATTTGTGTACCTATGATGGGCTGGGTACCGACTTTAGAAATTTCCTCAGAAAATTCTAACACACCACACATATTAAATGAGTCAGATATACCTACGCTATTAATGTTGTGTGATTTACAATAACTAGATAAATCTGCAATTTTCAATGCACCTTCACATATGGAATACTGTGTATGAATTTTTAAATGATTAAATTGAAATTTATTTAAAGACATTGCTATTCAACATTAACATTACCATTGGATAAAGTTAATCTTAAATCTGTCTTATCAGCTAATACTCTATTGTGAGTTGCAATCAATATTAGTCTGTTGGTTTTTTTTAACTTCATTAGAAAATTTAAAATTAAATCAGAATTTTTTTGATCCAGGTTACCTGTAGGCTCATCTGCAAATATTAATAATGGATCATTGATGACTGCTCGTGCAATTGCAACTCTTTGCTGCTCACCTCCAGACAATTGGTATGGGTAATGATTAATTCTTTTTTTTAATCCAAAATCTTTTAAGATGTTGGCTGCTAAACGATAAGCATTTTTAATATCATTAGTTTTACAAATATTGGCTATAGCGACATTCTCTAAAGCACTTAAATCTGAAATTAAATTGTTATTTTGATAAACAATTGAAATAGAATTTCTTCTATAAATTGTTCGTTGATCATCATTAATTTGGCTTATATTTTCATTATTAAACAAAATTGTGCCTGAGTCTGGTTTGTCCAGTAAAGATAACAAATGGAGTAAAGTACTCTTTCCTGAACCAGAAGGGCCAAGTAGCGAAACTATTTGATTGTCGGCTAAAGTTAAATTCATATTGCGCAATATTCTGATTTCTTCTCCATTATCAAAATAGGATTTACTCAAGTTAGAAATTTCTAAAAAATTTTTAGTCATATTTTAAGGATCGAATTGGATCTATTTTGGAAGCTTTAAGCGATGGAATAATCGAAGATAAAAAAGTAATTAGCAAAGCAATACCAGATATGAGTAATATTGTAGGCATATGTATTTCACTTGGCATTTTACTTAAAAAATAAATCTCTGCTGGAAATATTTCTATTTGCATAATTGTACTTAAAAAAATTCTTATACTTTCTATATTATAAGAAAATACAATTCCTAAAATTACACCAAACATTGTTCCTGCAGCTCCAATGGCAGAACCTGTAATAAAAAATATTTTGATAATTCCGAATCTTGTAAATCCAATTGTTTTCAAAATTGCGATTTCTTTAGTTTTGTTTTTTACAAGAATAGTCAAACCTGAAATAATATTAAATGCTGCAACAATGATAATTAATGTCAAAATAATAAACATAACATTTCTCTCAACTAACAAGGCATCATAAAAAGTTTTGTTATTATCAATCCAAGAAAATGATTTAATATTATTTTTTTGCAAAACTTCTTTAACAAAATTAGATTGGGATGGATCTTTTAATCGTATTTCAATATTTTTATTTTCATTTTGGTTTAATAAAAAGTCATTAGAAGTATTAATATCTAATAAAATATAATTATTATCGAATTCGTAAATTCCCGTTTTAAAAATCGAGCCAATTTTAAAAGTATATTGCTGAGGAACGTTTCCAAAAGGAGTGCTCTCTTTAACTGTAGACAAAACTGTTATTGTGTCGCCAACCCAGACACCTAAGCTTTCTGATAGATTTGATCCTATGGAAATGTAATTATTTCCAAAATTTTTAATTGATCCATCTATAATGTTTTGATTTATTAAAGTATCAGATAAAAAACTTTCTTTCTTCAAGGCTCTTATCATTGATCCTTTGTTTATATCCTTGCTAATAACTAAAGCTTGAATTGAATAAGATAGATTAATATTGGAGTATTCTATTTTTTTTTCTTTAAAGATATTTTGAATATTGATCTTATTTTTCTCAAAATCATTAAATTGATAAACTAGTATATGTGGCTGAAATAACAAAAGCTTGCTAATCAAATCAGTTCTAAATCCGTTCATGACAGACATTACAATAATGAGAGTGGCAACACCAAGTCCAATCCCGAGAAATGAAAAAATAGAAATAATTTTTAGAATACCTTCTTTTTTTTTAGGTTTAAGATATCTTTTAATAATTAGTAATTCAGCTGCAGTAATCAATTGAAATAAATTTCTTTTAGCTTTTTAATAATAAAATCTAATGAAACAATTTGCTTGTCAAAGCCGACTTCTTTAAATTCATACTCATCTGCTTTTTGTTTGGAACCAATGATAATCTGATAAGGTATTCCTATAAGATCAAAATTTTTAAATTTACTAGCTGGGCTTTCGTCTGTATCATCTAATAAAACGTCAAAATGATTTTCTTTTAACTTTTCGTAAACGTTTTGCGATTTAATTTTAGTTTCATTTTCACTTTTTTTTCCCAAATCAATAATCGCAACATGAAACGGAGTGACTGTTGTTGGCCATTTCATAACATTATTATTGTAATTGGCCTCAATAATTGCGCCTACTAATCTAGAAACACCAATACCATAAGAACCCATTTCTACTGTAATATTTTGACCTGATGATGAATTCACTAGAGCTCTCATTGACTTTGAATACTTATCTCCAAAGTAAAAAATATGCCCCACTTCTATACCTCTAGTAATCAATTGATCTTCTTTTTTTACAGACTTATCAAATTCTGATTGATCAAATTTTTCATCCGTAGCAGAATAAATTTCAGTAAAAGCTTTAACCATGTTATTTAAGCTACCTTCATCGTTTGTAAAATTTTCAATTTTGAGATCTAATATTTTTTTACTGGTATAAATTTGACTTTCACCAGTATCTGCTAAAATAATAAATTCATGGGAAAGATCTCCGCCAATTGGACCTGTGTCTGCGGCTAGTGGTATTGCTTTTAATCCCAATCTTTCGAATGTTTTTAGATAAGCGTAAAACATTTTGTTATACGATAATCTTGCCCCTTCTTTTGTTTCATCAAATGAATAACTATCTTTCATTAAAAATTCTCTGCAACGCATAATTCCAAATCTAGGTCTAATCTCATCCCTAAATTTCCACTGAATATGATAAAGTATTAAAGGTAGGGACTTGTAAGATTTAACATTATCTCTAAAAATTTGCGTAACTAACTCTTCATTAGTTGGTCCATAAAGAAGCTCTCTATCTTGTCTATCTTTTATTCTTAGCATTTCTAAGCCGTATCCATCATAACGACCACTTTCTTTCCATAGGTCAGCAGATTGGATGGTTGGCATCAACATCTCTTGAGCACCCGCTCTATCTTGTTCTTCCCGGATAATAATTTCTATTTTTTTTAAAACTTTAAATCCTAAAGGCAGCCAGGAATAAATACCTGAAGCAGATTGTCTAATCATCCCCGCTCTGAGCATTAGCTGATGGGACTTTATTTTAGCATCAGAAGGAATGTCCTTTAATATAGGTAAAAAAAACTTAGATAATTTCATTATTGCGAAAAAAATTCTCTTAAATTTAGTATTTCAAAGTACGTCAAAAGATTAATAATCGCAAATATTATTAATGAAGCTACAGTTGTTTTAAAGAATTTGCTCAATATGCGGGGCTGAGCTGGAGCTCCAGGATCAGTGCCAAGCGAAATTTTTTTATTCTCAGCTTGGGAAACAATATTTAATGGCAATACAATAAACAAAACAATCATCCAGATGATGATAAATATTACTATTTGACCTCCTAGAGACATTCTACAATCTTATCAATACAATATTGGTATAAGGTCTTTTTTTTACTCTAGTATAGATAACTTTTTTTAAATTTGATTTTAAGGAATCAATTAAGTTTTTTTCATCTTTTTTATTATTTAAAGAATAACTTTTGGCCGTATTAATAATTTCATCTTCAAGATCATATAAAATTTCATCTAATTCTTCATCATCAGCAGGAATTCCTCTCAAATTTATTATTGGATTTCTATCTAAGTTTCCTTTTTTAGATACAAGCAAAGTGATGTCCATCAATCCGTTATTTGCAATATTTTTTCTATCATTTAAAAATTTTGAATCTTCGTCTATCAATCTGTTTCCATCTACTAATAATTTACCGGTATGGACTTTATCTATAATTTCTGGTTCTCCAGGATAAACTCTAATAATATCTCCATTTTCAATCAATGCTGGCTGAGGAACTCCTAAAGATTTAGCAAACTCAAAATGTTCCTTCATATGTCTATGTTCCCCATGAACTGGAATTGATATTTGAGGCTTTATCCAATTATACATATCTTTCATTTCTTCCCTACCTGGATGTCCAGATACATGAATAAAAGCGTTATCTTCGGATATAACGTTAATTTGTCTTTTAACTAACTTATTATGAATTTTAAATAATTTTTTTTCGTTTCCAGGAATAATTCTAGAAGAAAAAATAACAGTATCGTCAGCATCAAGCATAACATCTGGATGCTCTTCATTAACTATTCTATTCATTGCACCCATAGGCTCGCCTTGACTTCCTGTGCAAAGATACACAATCTTATTTCTTGGTATTTTTTTAGCGTCCCTAGGGTCTAATGGTGGTTTTAAATTTTGCAAATAACCACATTCTCTTGCAGTATTATAAATACGATGCATCGATCTTCCTACTAAAGAGAGATGTCTGCCAACTTTTTCGGCACATTTAAATACGGTTTCCATACGTGCAGCATTCGAAGCAAATGTTGTCACAACAATTCTATTTTTAATATTTTCCATAATAGTCATCAAACTGTCTCTAACATCTTTTTCTGATCCAGATCGTCCCTCTGTAAATATATTAGTAGAGTCGCATACCATAGCTAGAACTCCTTCTTTACCAATAGCTTTCAATTTGACCTCATCCATTTTTTTCCCCATCAAAGGATCGTTATCGCACTTCCAATCTCCTGTGTGTAAAATAGTACCTACAGGAGTTTTTATACAAAGAGCATTTGGCTCAAGTATAGAATGTGTAAGTGTGACATAATTAATATCAAATGGGCCTATTTTTACATTTCCATCAAGCTGAATAATTTTTAACTTTCCATCAATTTGTATCTTTTTTTCTCTACATTTTTCTTTGATTAAAATTGCTGTAAATGGAGTTGCGTAAATTGGACATTCAAGCATTGGCCACAAATGAGCTATCGCTCCTATATGATCTTCATGAGCATGTGTTAATAAGATGCCTAACAAATTTTCTTTTCTTTGAACAATAAAATCAGGATCAGCAACCATTAAATCAACCCCAGGCACTGAATCGTCTGTGAACCCAACTCCAATGTCAATCATGATCCAGTCATGATTATCTTTTTGTCCATAACCATAAAGATTCATATTCATCCCTATCTCTCCAGAACCACCTAATGGGCAAAAAACTAATTCATTAATTTCATTCTTCATATTTAAATAATTTTTTATTAAAATTTATTATTCCAACCACGCCCCAAAGCGTAAGGTTTCTTGCAACGGTTGACTTGTATTTTAAGGAATTGGAAAAAATATAGGACAAACCACCAGTTAAAATAATCTTATATTTTTTTTTAGTAGAAGATATAATTTTTTCCAATATGCCATTAATCATTGAAACATAGCCCCAATAAATGCCTGAATTAATTGCTGAGATTGTATCTTTACCAATAATTTTTGATGTTTTTTTAAGCTTAACTAGAGGAAGTAAAGCTGTTAAAGAATTCAAAGTAGACAGGGAGAGTCTAACGCCTGGTGTAATCAGTCCGCCCTCATAAGTTTTTTTTTTGGTCAAAATATCAAAAGTCGTAGCGGTACCAAAATCTACAACTATACAATTTGTATTATAAAAATTATGGGCAGCGATAACATTTGAAATTCTATCTGAACCAACTTGCTTAGGTTTATTTATGTTTATTTTTATTGGATTACGTAGCTTTTTATCAAGAAGTTCTAAACATTTAATTTTCTTTTTAGAAAATATTTTTTTTATTTTAAAGAAAACTTTAGGTACCACAGAGGTTAGGACGATGTATTGTATTTTCTTGTTGCAGGTAAGTTTTAAAAATTGATTATTTTTTTCTATGGAGTTGGAATCTAGAGTAATTAAATTTTTAATTTTATTTTTTTTACTATCATACAAAGCAAATTTTGATTGGGTATTTCCGATATCTCCTATTAAGAACATGTACAATTGCTTTCCATTTCCTTTAATAAAATTTTAGAAAATTCTAATATACCAATTTTTATTTTAAATTCTTTATGCAGATTTGTAGTTTTGTAACCGATTATTTTTGGATGCTTTGTCATATTTATGCCTATGCCAATGATAACATACAATTGATTGTAAAACAGAAAACTTTCTATAAGAATTCCTGATACTTTTTTGTGATTAATCAAAATATCATTTGGTTCTTTTATTTTAAAAATATTTTTTTTAAAAATTTTTTTTAAACACTTCAAAATAATATTCAAAGAATGATATTGCATAATATTAATTTCATCATAATTTTTCACTGGAAAAAATAAAGAACCCATAAAATTTCCTTTTATTGAATTCCATTTTTTTCCAAACCGACCTCTTCCAGCTTGCTGATTATCTGCAACAACTAATCCGGAAATTACATTAAAATTTTCTACTAAATTCTTAGCTTCGTCATTAGTGTTTTTAACAATATCGTAATAATAAATTGAACCTAACATTGATAATTACTGAACTGCTTTCGAGGCAATATTAACAAAGTAATTCAAGATAGATGGGTTAAGGAAATAAAATAAAATTAATAGAGTTGAAAAAGTTAAAGAAACTTTAATACCTTTGCTTGTGATAGAATCAAATTTTTCCTGTTCCGGATCAAAATATATAATTTTAATTATTTTAAGATAATAAAAAGCAGAAATAACAGATGTTACCAATCCAATAACTGCCAGAGCAAAAAGTTCTGCTTTTATAACAGCCATAAAAATATAAAATTTTGCAAAAAAACCTGCTAATGGTGGAATTCCAGCAAGAGAAAATAGGAAGACTGTGAAAGAAAAGGCAATGACTGGATGGTTTTTGGATAAACCAGACAAATCTCTTATGTTTTCAAAATAGATATTTTTTCTTTTCATAATTAAAATACATACAAAGCTGCCTATATTCATCACAACATAAAGAAAAATATAAAGAATTGATGCAGATACTCCCTCGTCTATTCCAGTAGCTAAGCCAGCCAATCCATAACCCATATGACTAATGCTACTATAAGCCATAAGTCTTTTAATATTAGTTTGACCTATCGCTGCAACAGCTCCCAAAATCATTGAAGCCACAGATATAAAAATAAGAATTATTTGCCACTCTACAAAAACATTTCCAAAAGCTACATATAAAATTCTAATAATAGCGCCAAAACCTGCAACTTTTGGGGCTAGTGCAAAAAAAGCAGTTACAGATGTTGGGGCTCCTTCGTATACATCTGGTGTCCACATGTGAAATGGAACCGCTGAAATTTTAAAAGCTAAACCAATAAGAATAAATACGAGTCCAAATAATAATCCTAAATTACGTGAGTCAAAATTTTCAGCAATAATGTAATAATTTGTTGATCCAGTAAAACCATAAATTAAAGAACAGCCATAAAGCAAAAGTCCAGATGATAAAGCACCTAACACAAAATATTTAACACCAGCCTCTGTTGATTTGACTGAATCTCTACTTAAAGAAGCTAGAACATAAAGAGACAAAGATTGCAATTCAATACCCAAATATAGTCCAATTAAATTATTAGAACTAACCATTACGAACATTCCTAAAATAGCAGACATAATTAAAATAGGATATTCAAACTGGTCTATTTTATTGTCTTTAATGTATTGATTTGTAAAAAATAAAGCGAATGCGCTTGATGCTAAAATTAGTATTTTTAAAAAAGAGGATAGCTCGTCAATTATGTAGTTGTTACTAAAAAGTTTAACAGACACATTATCATTAATATAAACCATAGGTATCGCAACTAGCAAAGAGAGTGCTGTAAATTTACTAATTAAATTAAAACTATTCTTTTTAAAAACTCCAACTATCAATAATACCATTAGAAAAATTCCAATAAAAAGCTCAGGATAAATTAAGTTAAGATTGTCCATATTTATTTAATATTCGTTTGATTTAATAATGAAATTTTTGAATTGTAAATCGTTACAACATTTTCAACACTAGTTGATATAGTATCTAAAATTATATTTGGAAAAATACCAAGAACAATTGTTAAAATTAATAATGGTAATAAAGTCATAACTTCAAATTTATTTATGTCTTTAAGACTTCTTACGTTATCATTAGTCATTTCACCAAAGACAACCCTTCTATAGAGCCACAAGCTATAACAAGCTGAGAGCACAACTCCTGTGGCTGCTAAAAGTGATACTAAATAATTTACCTTAAAAACACCGATTAAGACTAAAAACTCCCCAATAAAACCACTGGTACCTGGCAAGCCTAAGCTAGCTAATATAAAAACCATAAAAAATATTGAGTATTTAGGCATTGTATTTACAACACCACCGTAATCTGCAATTTCTCTAGTATGCATTCGGTCATAAATAACTCCGACGCTTAAAAATAATGCAGCTGAAACTATTCCATGACTAATCATTTGAAATATACTTCCCTCAATACCTTGGGAATTAAAAGCAAATATTCCGATAGTCACAAACCCCATATGCGCGACTGATGAGTAAGCAATTAATTTTTTCATGTCTTTTTGCATCAGAGCAACTAGCGATGTGTAAATAATACCAATAATACTCAATGTAAAAATCAATGGAGCAAAATAATATGAAGCTACCGGAAAAAATCCTAAGGAAAATCTAATAAAACCATACCCTGCCATTTTAAGCAAAATCGCAGCTAGAATAACTGAACCTGATGTTGGAGCTTCAACGTGAGCATCTGGCAACCAAGTGTGTACAGGCCACATGGGTGTTTTGACTGCAAACGAGGTAAAAAAACCAAGCCATAACCAATATTGATATTTAGCATCAATATCAAATTTCAATAATTCTTGAATGTCTGTGGTTCCTGCTTTTAAATATATAAAAATAATAGCTATTAGCATGAAAACAGAACCAAATAACGTGTATAAAAAAAATTTAAATGCTGAGTATACTCTTCTTATTCCTCCCCAAATACCAATGATTAAAAACATAGGAATCAATCCTGCTTCAAAAAATAAATAAAAAATAAAAATATCGAGTGAACAAAAAACACCAAGCATCATAGTTTGCATTAACAAAAGGGCAATTAAGAAATCTTTTTGTCTAAATTTAACGCTATTGGAAGTGGCAATAATACAGAGTGGAATAATTAGAGAAGTCAAAACAACAAACAAAATACTAATACCGTCAACACCAACTTTATATTTAATGATGTTTCCTATCCATGGTTGCTCTTCAATAAATTGAAATTCAGCTGAATTAGGATCAAAGTTACTCCATAAAAGTAATGATAAAATAAATACTAAGAAGGAGGTTAGTAAAGAAACGTTAAAACAAATTTGATTAACTTTTTTTTCATCACCTTTTGTTAACAGGATAAAAAGAACTCCAATCAAAGGAAGGAATATAATAATTGTTAAAATTGGTAAGTTCATCGTTTAAAAAATCATGAAGTAAGTTAATAAGAGAGATAATCCGATTAAAATAACAAAGGCATAATGATACAAAAATCCAGTTTGAAACTGCACTGCTTTATCGGAGACCATTTTTACAATTTTAGTTAGGCCATCAGGACCAAAACCATCTATAATCATTCCGTCTCCAGTTTTCCAAAAAAACTGTCCTATTTTTTTTGCTGGTCTTACGAATAAAAAATCATAAAGCTCATCAAAATACCATTTATTAACTAAAAAATTGTACAGAGGTTGATTGACAGAAATAAATTGATCCAAATATTTTTTATCTTTAACAAAAAATAGATAAGCCAGAGGTATTGCGGAAATAACTAATACTGGTGTTAATAAAATGAACCATAATGGTGGATGATGCAAAACAAATTCTTTAACAAAAAAGATTGAATTATTCCAAAATTGAACATAATGAATTCCTATAAAATATTCTTTAAATAAATAACCGGAAAAAATTGCCCCAAACGATAAGAGAATAAGTGGTATTATCATTACCAATGGCGAGTCATGAACTTTCGAAATATCAGTGTGTTTATTGTTAAAATTTCCGTGAAACGTTAAAAAAATCAATCTCCATGAATATAAAGAGGTCATAAAAGCTGTAACAACTCCTATTGTAACAGCGTAGCCAGCGAATATATTCTGGGATCCGTAAGCAGCCTCAATAATTGCGTCTTTTGAAAAGAAGCCCGCAAGCATTGGAAATCCGGTAAGCGCCAAAGTGCCAATTATCATTAAAGAATAAGTATAAGGAATTTTTTTCCACACTCCTCCCATATGCCTCATATCCTGCTCTTCATGAAATGCATGAATTACCGAACCGGCACCAAGAAATAATAACGCTTTGAAAAAAGCATGAGTAAATAAATGAAAAATAGCTATATGATAAGCGCCAAGTCCAACTGCGAAAAACATATAACCAAGTTGACTGCAAGTTGAGTAGGCAATAACTCTTTTAATATCGTTTTGAACAAGACCGACAGTTGCAGCAAAAAAGGCAGTGGTAGCACCAACAATCACAATCATATTTAGAGCAAACTGCGAATATTCAAATATAGGAGAACATCTAACTACTAAAAAAACTCCAGCTGTAACCATGGTGGCAGCATGTATTAAAGCAGATACAGGTGTTGGTCCTTCCATAGCATCTGGTAGCCATGTATGTAAAAATATTTGAGCAGATTTACCCATAGCTCCTATAAATAAAAAAACGCAAATAAAATTAATTAGTGGCGCTTCTAATCCAAAAATAATTATATTTTTCTCTTTGATAGTTGAAATATTTTTAAATACATCAATGAAATTTATGTCTCCAAGATATTTAAAGATTAAAAAAATACCTATAGCCAAGCCAAAATCTCCTACTCTATTGACAACAAAAGCTTTTATTGCAGCAGCATTCGCAGATTTTTTTTTGTACCAAAAACCTATCAAAAGGTAAGATGCCAAACCAACCCCTTCCCATCCGAAAAATAATTGCAAAAAATTATCTGCAGTAACCAACATTAACATCATAAAAGTAAATAATGACAGGTAGGACATGAAACGAGGTTTGTCTGGATCGTGACTCATGTAACCGATAGAGTAAATATGAACCAATGCCGATACCGAAGTAACAACAACTAACATTACAGAAGTTAAGGTGTCTATATATATAGACCAATTAATCACCAGGTTTCCTGAGGAAATCCAACTTAGGATTTTATAATTATAAATTTTAGAATGGAGCGCAACATCAGAAAAAATGTAAATAGATAAAAAAGCAGATATAACTACACATACACATGTTATAATTTGAGATAATTTGTCACCTAAACTTCTTCCAAAGAAACCAACAACGAAAGAAGCAATTAACGGTAAAAAAACTAAGAAATAAGCCATCATTTAACCTTTGAGTGAATTAATATCGTCCACATGAATACTTCCTTTGTTTCTAAAAAAAACAACTAATATAGCTAGACCAATAGCAGCCTCAGCAGCAGCAACGGTCAATACAAACATTGTGAAAATTTGACCGACCATATCATTTAAATATACTGAAAATGAAACAAGATTAATATTTACAGATATCAAAATTAATTCAACTGACATTAAAATTACAATAACGTTTTTTCTATTTAAAAAAATTCCAACAACTCCTATAGTGAAGATCGCTACGGAAAGAAAAAGATAATGGGTCAAACCTATTTCAATCATTTATCCTAACTCCTTTTGAGCTAGCAACTTCAATTAGCTCGACTGAATCTTCTCGTTCTCTTGAAACTTGTTTTGTGATATCTTGTCTTCGCAAAGAGTCTTTTCTTCTAAATGTTAAAACAATTGCTCCAATCATAGCTACTAACAAAATAAAACCAGCTAATTGAAAGAAAAAAATATAATCAGTATAAATAAGCAAACCAATACTTTCTGTATTGCTAGCTGCAGTAGTAGTTATAGGATTCTTTACAACAAAATCTGGTTTATATTTCCATGAAACGGCCATCATGCCAAGCTCTATCAGTATAACCAACCCCACTAATAGTCCGAATGGCATATAATCTAAAAAACCTGACTTTAATTCTGCAAAATCAATATTAATCATCATTACAACAAATAAAAATAATACAGCTACCGCTCCAACATAAACAATTAAAGTAATCATTCCTAAAAATTCAGCTCCAAGCATGATAAATAGACAAGAAACGCTAACAAAATCTAAAATCAAAAAGAAAACAGCGTGAACTGTATTTTTTGTTGAGATAACCATAATAGAGGAAACTATTGCAACGAAGGAAAAAAAATAAAATATAATTGCGTGAGCTAACATTATCGATATGGTTTATCTGTTTTAATATTGTAAGCGATTTCTTTTTCCCAACGATCTCCGTTATCTAAAAGTTTTTCTTTATCGTAATACAACTCTTCTCTTGTTTCTGTTGAGAATTCAAAATTAGGACCTTGAACAATTGCATCAACTGGGCAAGCCTCTTGACACAAACCGCAGTAAATACACTTGACCATGTCAATATCGTATCTAGTTGTCTTTCTAGATCCATCTTCTTTCAGTTCAGCGTCAATAGAAATTGCCTGAGCTGGACAAATAGCTTCGCACAATTTACAGGCTATACATCTTTCTTCCCCATTAGCATATCTACGAAGAGCATGCTCACCTCTAAACCTTGGACTCAAAGGTCCTTTTTCAAATGGATAATTAATAGTGGCTTTGGGTTTAAACATATATTTAATTGCCAAAAACAGCCCAACAACAAACTCGCTTAAAAAAACTGTTTTTAAAATTCTATTAAATTTCATGATTGGTTCGGTAATAAGTTAAAATAAAATAAAAAACTTGCTGTCAAAACTACCCAGAATAGCGAGAGGGGTAAAAATACTTTCCAACCCAATCTCATTAACTGATCGTATCTGTATCTTGGCACAATGGCTTTAACTAACGCGAAAACAATAAATAGAAGTAGAATTTTAAAGATTAACCACAAAGGTGAAGGAATTAAATTGAATGGTGCAATATCTAATAGCGGCAACCAACCACCTAAAAACAAGATAGATCCAAGGGCACACATCAATAATATATTGGCATACTCCCCCAACCAAAAAAGTGCGTACATCATACCTGAGTATTCTGTTTGATAACCTGATACAAGTTCGGCTTCTGCTTCAGGTAAATCAAATGGGGGCCTATTGGTTTCTGCCAAAGCAGAGATAAAAAAAATTACAAACATTGGAAATAGTGGAATTGCAAACCAAATATTTTTTTGAGCTAAAACAATATCAACTAAATTTAACGATCCTACACAGAGTAAAACAGTTACAATAATTAATCCAATCGATACTTCATAAGATACCATTTGAGCAGCTGATCTTAACGCTCCTAAAAAAGGATATTTAGAATTAGAAGCCCAGCCCGCCATGATAATACCGTAAACTCCCAAAGATGAAACGGCGAATAGGTATAAAATTCCTACATTAATATTTGTAACATATAAATTGTCTCCAAACGGAATAACTGCCCATGCAAGCAGAGCTAAAGACATGGTGACTACCGGGGCAAGTATAAAAATAATTTTATTCGATCCTGCGGGTATTATTATTTCTTTAAATATATATTTTAAAGCATCTGCAGCAGTTTGTAATAAACCAAACGGCCCAACTACATTAGGTCCTTTTCTTAACTGAACTAGCCCCCAAACTCTTCTATCTACCCATACAATTAGTGCAACAGCAATTAACACCGGAACTAACAGCGCTAGTATTTTAAGACTATCAAAAAAAATAATATTTAAATATTCACTTATCATTATTAATTTTCAGTACCTGTTTTTTGCAACGATTGTCTAGCTATTTTGCATTCAAGCATTGTTTTTGATGATTTTGCTATTTCGTTAGAGTGATAATAATCAATAGGCAAATAGTTTACTTTTGAATCGATAACTTCTACATTTTCAACTTCAAGAGTATTAACGTCTATTGATGGTAGTTGGTCTATTCTTTGTAATGCAGGATTGAATTCAAACATTTTAGATCTCAATTGTTCAATTGTATTGAATTTTAATGGTTTATTTAGAACATCAGACAGTGCTCTTAAAATTTTCCAATCTTCTTTTGCATTTCCTGGAGGAAACGAAGCCTTAAATGCTGACTGAACCCTTCCTTCTAAATTTACATACAATCCATTTTTCTCTGTGTAAGCAGCTCCTGGCAAAATAACATCAGCAATTTTTGCATTTTTACTACCATGAGTTCCTTGATAAATAATAAATTTATTTTTGGTATCTATATTAATTTCGTCAGCTCCTATTAAATAAAGAATTTCATTTTTTAATACTTCATTCGTATTGGTGTAAGCTTGGAGCATAATAGCTCCAACGGAAGATGCTGATTGATGCAATATATTTAAACCACTTAATGAATTATTTTTTTTTAATATAGATTTTGAGGTTTCTAAAACAAAACGTCCTTGCTTAGAATTTAAAACACTTTCACCAATAACAATAATTGGTTTTTGGGAAGTTTTAATTTTTTCAGAAAAAATTGAATTATTATTTTCTATATCTTTCAAAACTTTCAAATTATCTCCGAGAGATATAATTTTGTAGGTTTGGTCGCCTGGATCGCCAATTGTGAAAATTTCCGTGTTCTTATTAATAAAATTTTTTCTAATACGTGAATTAATTATAGTTGCTTCTAAACGAGGATTTGCACCAACCAAAAGTATTAAATCAGATTCATCGATTCCAGCAATGCTAGTATTAAACAAATTATTAGAAAGATGAGAAGGATCTATATAAAAATCTTTTTGTCTAAAATCTATCGAAGCGGATCCTGAAATTTTAATTAGAAGATCTTTCAAAGCAAAAATAGTTTCAAGATCAACCATTCCGCCAACCAAGCCGCCTACATTGGCCGTTTTGGAAACTTCTTCCTTAATTTTTAAGAAAGCCTCATCCCATGAACATTCAATTAATTTTCCATCCTTTTTTATGTATGGACGGTCAATTCTATTAATTAACAATCCATCGCAAGCATATCGAGTTTTATCTGATATCCATTCTTCGTTAATATCTTCATTTACTCGTGGTAAAATTCTTTTTACTTCCCAGCCTTTTGTATCGACTCTAATATTTGAACCAACTGCATCCATTACATCGATTGTTTCTGTTTTTGTTAATTCCCAAGGTCTAGCTTCAAAAGCATAAGGTTTGGAGGTTAAGGCTCCAACAGGACAAAGATCTATAACGTTAGCTGATAATTCACTATCTAAAGTTTTTTCTAAATATGTCGTTATTTCCATATTTTCACCTCGATTTATAGAGCCTAATTCAGGAACACCTGCCACTTCCTCTGCAAAGCGTATACATCTAGTGCAATGAATACATCTATTCATTTGTGTTTTGATAAGTGGTCCCATGTATTTTTCTTTAACTGATCTTTTATTTAATTCGTATCTTGAAGTGCCTCCTCCATACTTCACTGACTGATCTTGGAGATCACATTCTCCACCTTGATCACATATCGGGCAATCTAAAGGATGGTTGATAAGCAAAAACTCCATGACTCCTTCTCTTGCTTTTTTTACCATTTCAGTGTTTGTATAAATTACCTGACCTTCTGAAACGGGCATTGCACAAGAAGCAACTGGCTTTGGTGATTTTTCCATCTCAACTAAACACATTCTGCAATTGCCTGCGATGGACAATCTTTCATGGTAACAAAATCTAGGTATTTCTTTACCAGCTATTTCACAGGCCTGCAAAACGCTAATACCATTTTCAACTTCAATCTCTATTCCGTCTACTTTAACTTTTGGCATTAAATAATATTTTCTCTTAAATAATATTTTTGTGGATCACACTTATCTTCCATTTCTTTTCTAAAGTGTCTTAACAAACCCTGAACTGGCCATGAAGATCCCTCGCCAAAGGCACAAATTGTATGACCTTCAATCTGCTTAGTCACATCCATTAGCATGTCTATTTCAGCTATGTCGGCCTCTCCTCTACCAATACGCTCTAACATTCTCCACATCCAACCGGATCCTTCTCTACAAGGAGTGCATTGTCCACAACTCTCATGTTTATAAAATCTTGCAATTCTTGCTATACATTTGACAATGTCTTGGGACTTATCGATAACAACTATTCCTGCAGTGCCCAATCCACTTTTGGCTTCAATTAATGAATCAAAGTCCATAAGAATAGTTTCACAAGTGCTTTTAGGAAGTAATGGCATAGAGGATCCTCCTGGAATTACAGCTTGTAAATTTTCCCAGCCTCCTACAACACCGCCGGCATGCTTTTCAATTAAATATTTAAGTGGAACACTCATTTCCTCCTCAACATTGCATGGATTGTTTACATTTCCGGAAATACAAAATATTTTAGTTCCTCTATTTTTTGGTTTTCCAAAAGAAGCGAACCACTCAGATCCTCTTCTTAAAATAGTAGGCACAACAGCAATAGTTTCAACATTATTTACAATTGTAGGACAACCATAAAGACCAATTAATGCTGGAAATGGTGGCTTTAATCTAGGCTGCCCTTTGTTACCCTCAAGACTTTCTAATAAAGCAGTTTCTTCTCCACAAATATAGGCACCTGCGCCAAAATGAATATAAATATCAAGATCCCAACCAGAGCCAGCAGCATTTTTTCCTAAATAACCATTTTCATATGCTTGATTAATTGCTTGTTGCAAAACTTTTCCTTCATTTACATATTCACCACGAATGTAAATGTAACAAACATGTGCACTCACAGCGTATGATGCGATAAGACATCCCTCTATTAATTTTTGTGGCTCATATCTTATGATATCTCTATCTTTACAAGTTCCTGGTTCAGATTCGTCAGCATTAATAACCAAATAATGTGGTCTTCCCTCTTTTGGTTCTTTAGGAGCAAATGACCATTTAACGCCAGTGGGAAACCCAGCCCCTCCTCTACCTCGTAATTCAGATTTTTTTATTTCATCAATAATCCAATCTTTACCTTTAGAAATAATTGTTTTTGTTCCATCCCAATCACCACGTTTAATGGCAGATGCAAGATCAAAACTATCATCTCCATATAAATTTTTAAAAATTCTGTCCTTATCTTGTAACATTTAATTTTTTAACAAAGTTAATCGTTGTTTAATTGGTTCAGATCCTTTTCTTCCTTTTTGTGATCCAAATTTTGGTAAATTATCATCTTTAAAACTCTTAAAAATTTTTTCAGCAGAATCTGCATCTAAATCCTCGTAGTAATCGTCATTAATTTGAATCATCGGGGCATTTACGCATGCACCGAGACATTCTACTTCTATCCAAGAGCTTTTTTTATCGCTGCTTAAATGACCTTCTTTTTCTGATATATGTTTTTTACACATTTCAATAATTTTTCCTGACCCTCTTATTGCGCAAGGAGTTGTTGTGCAAACTTGAACAAAATATTTTCCAACTGGTGCCAAATTATACATAGTGTAAAATGTAGCGACTTCGTAAACCTTGATATAAGGAACATCTAATTGATCTGCTATATATTGAATAGCAACCAAAGGAATCCATCCTTCATTTTGTTTTTGAGCCAAATACAGTAATGGCATTACAGCGCTTTTTTTTCTAGTTTCAGGATATTTGCTCAAAATCTCTTTCATTTTTTTAATGTTTTCTGATGAAAAAGTAAAAGTTTTGGGTTGATTTTTAGCTACATGTTTGCCGCTCATCGATCAACCTCACCAAAAACAATATCCATTGATCCCAATATAGCTGGGACGTCCGCTAACATATGTCCTTTAATCATGTAATTCATTGCTTGTAGATGAGCAAAACCTGGTGCTTTAATTTTGCAACGATAAGGTTTGTTTGAACCATCCGCAACTAAATATACTCCAAATTCTCCCTTTGGCGCCTCGACAGCAGAATATATCTCCCCTTGTGTTACGTGATAACCTTCAGTGTATAATTTAAAATGATTAATTAATGCTTCCATGCTCATTTTCATATCATTTCGTTTTGGAGGCCCTATTTTTGTATCTTGTGTCATTACTGGCCCTTTTGGAATTTTTTTTAAAGCCTGAGTCATGATCAAGATACTTTCTCTCATTTCTTCAATTCTACAAAGATATCTATCGTAACAATCTCCATTCTTACCTACCGGAATTCTAAAATTAAACTCATTGTAACATTCGTAAGGGTTGGACTTTCTTAAATCCCATGGCACTCCAGAGCCTCTTAACATCACTCCTGAAAAACCATGATCAAGAGCCTCTTGTTTTGAAATAATGCCAATATCAACGTTTCTTTGTTTAAATATTCTATTGTCAGTAAGCAAAGTTTCTAAATCATCTATGACTTTTGGAAAATCTTCACAGAATTTATAAATATCTTCTGCTAATCCTACTGGCAAATCAATATGTACACCTCCTGGTCGGAAATAATTAGCATGCAATCTTGATCCTGAAACTCTTTCGTAAAATACCATTAACTTTTCACGCTCTTCGAATCCCCAAAGAGCTGGTGTTAACGCACCAACATCTAAAGCTTGAGTAGTAATGTTTAATATGTGACTCAAAATTCTTCCAATTTCACAAAAAATTACCCTGATATATTGAGCTCGCAAAGGAACTTCGATAGATACCAGTTTTTCAACTGCCAAAGCAAATGCATGCTCCTGATTCATTGGGGCTACATAATCTAATCTGTCAAAATAAGGTATTGCCTGGGTGTATGTTTTGTGTTCAATTAATTTCTCAGTACCACGATGCAAAAGCCCGATGTGCGGATCAGCTCTTTCAACCATTTCTCCGTCGAGTTCTAAAATTAATCTTAAAACTCCATGAGCAGCTGGATGCTGAGGACCAAAATTTAAATTCATTGTTTTTTTTTGTTTGCTCATTTT
Organism: Pelagibacteraceae bacterium; assembly: GCA_008638225.1. Taxonomy (GTDB): domain Bacteria; phylum Pseudomonadota; class Alphaproteobacteria; order Pelagibacterales; family Pelagibacteraceae; genus IMCC9063. Next base: position 36,778 of record VTPP01000003.1, on the reverse strand, counting down.
AACTTTCGTTTGCCTTGTCTTGAGCTTTTTTGATATACTCAGATCCTTTCCAAGGACTTTCGAAATCAAAGTCTCTATAGTCTTGAGCTAGTTTTACAGGCTCATAAATAACTTTTTGATATTCAGCGCTATATCTAACTTCTTTATAGCCGGTTAATGGAAAATCTTTTCTTAGTGGATAACCTTCAAATTCGTAGTCAGTAAGAATTCTTCTTAAATCAGGATGATCTGCAAACTTAATGCCAAACATATCAAAAACCTCTCTTTCTTGCCAATTAGCTGAGGGAAAAATATTAGTTAATGTTGGAACAATTTCATGCTCATCGATATTTATTTTTAATGAAATTCTAAAATTTTTTTCGTGACTTAAAAATAAATAAACAACCTCAAACCTTTTTTCTTTTTGGGGATAGTCAATTCCAAGAATGTCTATAAGTTGTCTAAATTTAAAATTATTGTCTCTTTTTAAAATATTAATATTATAAATTAGATTGTCTGTGCTAGAAAATAAAATTAAATTATCATGCATTAATTCAATTTTATCTATCTTTAATTCTTTATTATTTTCAATTAAAGATTTTAAGTTATTATAATCAGTGGACATTATCTTTGAAGACTTCCTTCTCTTCTAATTTTTTTTTGAAGCTGTAAGATACCGTACAATAATGCTTCGGCTGATGGTGGGCAACCAGGTACATAAATATCTACTGGCACTATTCGATCACAACCTCTAACTACTGAATAAGAATAATGATAATAACCACCTCCATTCGCACAGCTACCCATTGAAATTACGTATCGAGGCTCTGGCATTTGGTCATAAACTTTTCTTAAAGCTGGAGCCATTTTATTAGTCAATGTTCCTGCAACAATCATTACATCTGATTGTCTAGGTGAGGCCCTTGGGGCAGCGCCAAAACGTTCAAGATCATATCTTGGCATTGAAGTTTGCATCATTTCAACAGCACAACATGCAAGACCAAAAGTCATCCAGTGTAGAGAACCTGTTCGTGCCCAATTTATTAAGCGATCACTTGCTATAGTTACAAAACCTTTTTCTGTGAACTCTGCAGCAACCTCTTTAAATTCTTGAGGAATTTTTGTTAATTTATCGCTGGCTACTATTCCCAATCTAAAGCTCCTTTTTTCCATTCATATATAAACCCAACTGTTAATACAGTTAAAAACATCATCATGCTCCAAAAGCCTAGCGCTCCAATTTTTCCAAGCGATACAGCCCAAGGAAATAAAAAAGCCACTTCTAAATCAAAAATAATAAAAAGAATTGCTACAAGGTAAAATCTAACGTCAAATTTCATTCTAGAGTCTGAAAATGCCTCAAAGCCACATTCGTATGCTGACAATTTTTCAGTATCAGGATTGCTTGGGGAAAATAAAAAATTAACAAAAATAAATCCAAATCCAAGAGCTATGGAGATAAATAAAAAAATTAAAATTGTTGCGTAATCTCTTAAAAAGTCAATTTCCATAGGGCAAGTCTATACACCTAAATTATTACCTGATAAATGAGCATTTAGTAACTACCCACACAAAATATCAAGAAAAACTTAATTAATTTATAAATTTTTTCCAATCAATGACTAATTTTTTGTTTTTAGTAACGACCTTTAACAAAAGAGCTGCTAGAGGAAGTTTTTTTTGTCCCACGATTCTTAATAATTCAGACCCTACATCAAGCAATAATTCAGCCCCCTCAATTGTAATACCTTTCATTTGTGAAGTAATTATTTTTTTATAAAGATATCCCTGTCCAAGAAACGATCCCATTTTACTATTTCTACCACCTAAAGCACTTACATAAAGGTCTCCTGCTCCTGCTGGACCCATAACGGTTGAAGCTAAACCATTGTATTTTTTTATGATAATAAGCATTTCCCGAAGAGATTGTTCAAATAAAGCGGAAGCTGCATTAAAATGGTATTTATTTTTTTCAATTGCACTCAAATAATTGTTAGATTGGCCAACAGCTGCTCCGATTATGGTAGCATAAATATTTTTAGTGGCTGCACAAATTTCTGCTCCTTTAATATCAGTAGTTATATCTGGATGATAATAATCATTTTCTAAAATTTTTTTAACAAATTTTGCATTTTCAATTTTTGAACTTGCTAACACAGTTCTAGTGTGTGTTTTTTTAATAAGTTCTTTAGCAAGACATGGACCAGCAGCTGATACAATATTTTTAAAATTAGTATTCAATAAAAAATAATCACTGATCGTGATGACTTTATTTTTTTCTTTATACAAACCTTTTGTTAGAATTAAGATAGTGCAAATTTTTTTTAATTTTCGAAGTTGTTCTGCAGCCCAGGAAATGCCATTAGAATTTACACCAATAATTATTAATGAGTACTTTGGAATATCATTAATATTTAGTTGTTCAAAAAATGAAATATTTTTAGAAAAGAATAATTCTGAGCGGTATTTTTTTTTGTAAGGTCTTTGTAATAACCTGATTTTTTTTAAATCATATGGTGTTCCAATTACTGATACCTTTTTTTTATTATGATCTAGCAGCGATATATAAGATGAACTAGCAACACCAAAGCCAAGTACTAAAATATTGTTCATAATCGAAATTTCCTAAGAGATTTATATCTCTGATTATAAAAAATTAAAATTTTAAACTTAATTAAACTTTAAAAAATGGTGCCCCCTGCCTGATTCGAACAGGCCACCTACTGATTACAAATCAGTTGCTCTACCAAATGAGCTAAGGGGGCAGTAGACCTGAGTTTCTACATAATTAATGTAATGAAAACAATATAAAAGAGGTCCGTAAATTATTGATAGGTTTTACTTTTCAGTTTGAATTAAAAAAAGATCCTCTTATCAGTATATAAAATTTCATAATCAATTTAAAAAAATAAGAAGGTATTTTCTATTAATTTGCTAAAAGAAAATTGATTAAAATAAACTAAAATTATATTTATACAAAAAAGTGGTATAAAAGCTTTGTATGAGTCAAAAATATAACTTGGACGATATTTTAAAGGCAGTCGATAGTATAAATCCTAAGAGACCTAGTGAAAAAAAGTTTGCGAAAGAAGAAATTTTAGACGCAATAAATCAAATTAATACTCCAAGCAATGAAACGAAAATAATAAAAACAGATTTTAACAAAACTTCTAACGACATTAATATTAACGTAACAAAACCAAGGCATACTTTAAAAAATAAAAAACCAACTCAATATTTTACAAAACCTCTTTTGCTTACAAATATTATCAAATATGAATCTACTAATTCTAAAGTTTTATTTTTAAAAAAATTATACAATTCAAATTTAAAAATTATCACAATGAAAGCACCTGGAGTTAATAAATGATAATAAATTGTAAATGTGGTAAGTATCAATTCGATGTAAAAAAATCTGATATTGGAACTTCTGGTAGAGAAGTACAATGTGGAATTTGTAATGAAAAATGGTTTCATGGTGGCTCTATTTCAAGCTCAAATGTAAAAAAAATAACCAAGTTAACTCAAGAATACAAGACACCATTAACTCACAAAATAATATTTTTTTTTATTTACGTTACTGCCATAATTGGCTTTTTAGATCTAATTAAAGACAAGCTAATAACTGCTGTTCCGATATTTCAAGATTACTACATAGCGAAAGAAAAAATAATCTTGAATATTATAACGATCTTACAACAATAATCCTTTATGGATAAAATTATTAAAATTGCTGCTCAAAATAATTGTTATGGCCTAAAAGGTAGATCGAAATTTAAAAATGTTTTAAAAAATAAAAACTGTGGTGATGAAATTAAAATTGAATTTGACCTAGAAAAGAAAAAAATAATTAATTTTAGGTATGAAGGTGAAGCTTGCATTTATTGTCTTGCCTCGGCATCTTTACTTTCAAAAAATTTAAACAAGCTTAATTTAGAAAATTTACACAAATTGCAAAAACAAATTTATGATTTTTTTGGTAATAATAAAAAAAATCAAACATTAGCTATTTTTGATTTCAAACAATTATTAAAGAAAGAAAATGTTTCAAGAAAAGAGTGCATAGGATTACCCATAAATGCTATACTTAATACAGTAGGTATGGATGATTATTGAAAAAATTAAGAATAAAGGTAAAGAAATTTCTGTATTAGAAGGCACTGATCGTTTGCAATACTTAATAGATTTGGCTTCTAACATTAATACTCTGGAACAAAAATATAAAACTGAAGAAAATAAAATTATTGGATGTGCCTCTAATTTGTGGGTTATTGGAAATAAACAAAACGATAATAGTATGGTTTATCATTACGATGCAGACTCTTTTATTACAAAAGGCACTGCAAAACTTGTTGTAGATCTTTTAAATAATGAACAAGCTGAAGAAATATCTAAACTATCAAGAAATGATTTTAAGGGACTGGGCATTTTAGAACTGCTCACCGCTCAGAGACAAAGCGGTCTTTCCAACTTAATTGACACCCTAGTCACTATTGCAAAAAAAAATATTAGACAATCCTGACATTTGGTGATGTTAACTCATATAACCGGCTTAGTGTTCTTTTAAAAATCTCTGATAATTTTATAGAACTTCCAAAACTATCTAACGATACAGCGGAAGTTACCATCATTGGAATTTTTTTTTCATAAATGATATCAATTAAAGTAATAAATCTTTGCTGTTCATTAACATTTTCATCATTAAAATTAGGAATATTATCGATAACAATTAGTGAACACTGCTTCACAATAGACATATAATCTTCTGCCCAAAGATTTTCTGCGCACAGTTCTTTAAAATCAAATCTGGCAATACCTTGATAATATTTATTTATCAAAAAATTTCGTCCTTTGACGGTAATAGTTTTAATAGACAATTCCTTACCTTTAGTGATTTCTCTAAATAATTGATTTATTTGAAATGCTATTTTTTCATTATTCGGATAAAAAAAACGATCTAAAGTTTTAATTCCAGACTTTCTATAATCTTCATTAATTATCAATTCATGCTCAATGCAATAATCTTTAATTATTCTTATAAATGGTAAAAATTGTTCTCGTTGTAGGCCGTCTTTATACAGATCTTGAATTTTAGTATTTGAGCTAAATATTACTTTAATATTATTGTTAAATATTGTTTTAAATAATTTTCCCAAAATCATAGCATCTACGATATTTGTTACTTGAAATTCATCGAAATAAATTAGCTCTGTACTTTGTTTTATTTTTTTAACAAATAAGTCTAATAAATTTTCATTTTTACTATTGTTTTTGTTTTTATGTAGAAAATCATGAACACTAATCATAAATTCATTAAAGTGCGTTCGCTGCTTAGGTATATCTAAATAATCATAAAAAAAATTTAAGATCATAGTTTTTCCCACTCCAACATCTCCCTGCAAATAGAAGCCAAGCTTGTTATGTTGTTTTTCAAAAATTCTTACTAAAAAAGAACTTTTGCTAAAGTTATTTTCGTAAAATTGAACAAGTTTTTCGATAACTACTATTTGTTCATGATCTTTTTTTAACCTGAACTTAGAACAGTGATCTAAAAAAGCTTCTTTTAAATTTTTTATGTACATTTTTTTTGTTATTTTATGCTAATATTTACATTCTTATGAATAATTTAAAAATTTGCTTAATAGCAGACAATACAACTAAGGCTCTTTTGGCAAAAAAACAAATATTAAAATTATACAGAAACTATCCAGTAAGTAAGTGCAGCTCCATTGTTATTATAGGTGGTGACGGATTTATGCTTCACTCATTAAAAAAATATTATAAATACAACAAACCTTTCTACGGAATGAACAAAGGAAATCATGGATTTTTATTAAATCCATTTTCAGTAAATAACTTAGTAAAGAATATACAAAAAAGTAACAAGATTACTCTGCATCCTCTTGAAATGACCGTGCAGGTAAAGGGAAGAATTTTAAAAAAAAAAATAGCAATTAATGAAATTTCTATTTTTAGACAAAGCAAGCAAGCTTCCAAATTAGAAATAAAGGTAGACAATAAAACTAGGATTAAAGAATTAACTGGAGATGGCGCATTAGTTGCAACGCCAGCAGGAAGTACTGCTTACAACCTGTCTGTACGTGGTCCAATCCTCAACCTTGATAGTCATCATCTAGCTATTACTCCAATTAGTCCATTTCGTCCTAGAGGATGGAGAGGCGCCATAGTTTCAAACAAATCAAAAATTGTTATCAGAAATTTAGATCCAAAAAAAAGACCTGTTAGCGCTGTAGCTGATAATACAGAAATCAGAAATGCGATTCTTATAAAAATTTCAGTCAACCAGGAGATAGGTTTTAAATTGTTATATAATAAAAAATTTGGTCTTCAGGAAAGAAATCTTGCTGAGCAATTTAAATTTTAAATGACTCTCCACAACCGCATCGTTCTGTCTCATTTGGATTATTAAATACAAAAGACGATGAAAATTTATCTTTTTTAAAATCCATGCTTGTTCCAAGCAAATACATAACAGCTGCTGGATCTATATATACTTTAACACCTTTATCTTCGACAACTTCATCGCCAACACTGCTTTCTTTTACATAATTCATTTCATAAGACATACCTGCGCATCCTCCTGTCACAACACTTACCCGCACACCATGAACTTTATTATCTTTTGCTGATGCAATAATTTCCTTAATTCTATCTGCGGCACTATCTGTAATAGTAATTAATTTTGTATTCATTAACTATAAATTTAACTGCAACTTTGCGGCCTCGGACATTTTTGTCTTATCCCAGGTTGGCTCCCAAACAATCTTTACCTCGACCTCTTCTATTTCTGGAATAGATTCAACAGACCTTCTCACTTCCATGGGCAAAGATTCTGCTACTGGGCAATGCGGACTAGTTAAAGTCATATCTATTGAAACTTTTTTTCCTTCAATGCGAACATCATAAATCAAGCCTAATTCATAAATATCCACTGGTATTTCTGGATCATAAACTGATTTAAGTTTCTCTACAATTTTATCCATTAATTCAGAATGATTAGGGTTCATTAATTTAATTTATCTTTAACAATTTATTTACTTTTTTTTTCTAATTCAGACTCTATAGCAATCCATGGCAATGTAGCACATTTAATACGCGTTGGAAATTCTCCTATTGACATAAAAGAATCTAATTTAGTTTTATTATCTTGTTCTAAAAAGTTCGGAAATGTGTGGTTTTTATTAATTATAACATTGATAAAATATTTACTTATAGCAACGACTTCCTTTTTAGATTTATTTTGCAAAACTTCTGTCATTACAGAGCTTGAAGCAATGCAAATAGCACAACCTTCTCCTACAAAACTAATCTGGTCTATTAAATCATCGATTACATTAAAAAAAATATGAACTTTATCACCGCATAATGGATTGGAGCCGATTGTCTCATGATTAAAATTTTGCAGACGGAATCTATTTCTTGGGCTAGTTCCATGATCAAGAATTATGTTCTTGTATAATTCTTTTATATTCATTTATTTCTTAAATATTTTTTGGCATTTTTTAATTCCATCGCAGAGAGCATCAATATCGCTTTCATTATTATAAACACCAAAGGATACTCTTACGGAAGAATTGATTTTAAGCACTTCGTGCAGGACTTGGCAACAATGATGTCCGCCGCGAACTGCAATTCCTTCTTGGTCTAATATAGTTGAAACATCATGAGAATGAATATTGTTGATATTAAAAGAGAAGACACCTCCTTGATTTTTGGGTTTTGCAATAATTCTAACTGAATTATTACTTCTCAGTTTTTCCAAAGCTATTTGCGTCAACTTTTTTTCATGTTCTATTATATTTTTTTTACCGATTTTATTAATAAAGTTAATGGACTCATTTAAAGCAACAACCTCTGCTGTTGGCATTGTACCAGCTTCCATTTTCCAAACACCTCTTGCATACGCAATATTTTTTTTTGTGACATAATCTATCATTCCACCACCACCCATAAATGGGTCAAAAGCCTCAAGCCACTTATATTTAATCGCTAATAATCCTACACCAGTTGGACCGTACATTTTGTGTCCGGAAAATGCATAAAAATCACAGTTCATTTTTTTTATATCTATATCTAAATGAGCAGCACCCTGAGTTCCATCAACACAAACAGGAATATTATTTTTTTTTGCAATTTCTATTATTTTTTCTAAAGGTGTGATAGCTCCAGTGACATTGGACATGTGAGTAATGCTTATTATTTTAGTTTTATTGGATATTAACTTTTCTAATTCATCGACTTTTAAATTTCCATCCTCGTCTATTGGTAAAAATTTAATAATAGCACCTTTTCTTTTTCGAAGAAAATCCCATGGAACATAATTAGCATGATGCTCAGTTTCAGTTAAAATAATCTCATCATTTTTCTCAATAAATTTTTCACCAAAACAACTAGCCACTAGATTTAAAGACTCAGTTGCATTTTTTGTAAAAATTATTTCACAATCGGAACTTGCACCTATAAATTTTTTTAAATTAGATCTAGTTTTTTCGTATTTGTCTGAAGCATTAACAGCTAAAGTATAAATTCCTCTACCCACATTGGCAAATTCATTGCTGTAAAAAAAACTAACTGCATCAATTACACTTTGTGGCTTCTGTGAAGAATTGGCACTATCTAAATATACTAGATCTTTTCCATTTATTTTATTTTTAAATATGGGAAATTCTTCCTTTATATTTTTAATCATGATTAGAATTATGATCTAATTTGTTAAAAAAAATATTTTTAAATTTATCTTCCGTAATTTTCTCAATGACTTCTCCTAAAAAACCATTAATCATCATCATTTTAGCATCTTCTTTACTTATACCTCTTGATCTTAGATAAAAGATAGACTCTTCATCGACACTTCCAGATGATGAGCCATGTGAGCATTTAACATCGTCGGCATAAATTTCAAGTTCAGGTTTGGAAAAAAACTTAACATTATCAGATAAGAGTAAAGCCCTCGATAATTGATATCCATCTGTTTTTTGAGCTTTTGAATCTACAAATATTTTACCTTGAAATATTGCATTCGCTGAATCATACAAAGCTGATTTAACAAACTGACTACTTTTAGTGTTTTCTTCATTATGATTAATTTGTAATTTAATTTCATGGTTACAATTGTTTCTAAGCAATTGAATTGCATTAACATTTGCAAAACAATTTTTTCCATTTAAGTTAATAATGCTTTCATCTCTGCAAGAATTGATATTTTCAGAAAATGTAAAATATTCTAATTCAGAATTTTCATCTAAATTAGCTTTTACAAAATTAAAAATAGTAGAATGTTTATTATTACAGTTTAAATCGTATTTCTTTAACTTTGACCCTTTTGCTAAAAAAATTTCAGTATTGGATGTAATTAAGTACTCTATACTAGAATCGTAAATAGTTTTTTCATATACAACCACATTCGATTTTTCATTTAACAAAATAAAATTTTTTGAACTACAAAAATTTGATAAAAAATTTTTTGAGAAATAATTATAAATTACAATAGGCCTGGTTAAGATAGTATTGCTATTAACTTCTATTAAATAACCCTGATCTGCAAAGGCATTATTTAAATTTAAAATTGGGTTTTCCCCAGCTTTTTTAACTGATTTTAGAAATGAATTATTTTTTTTTATAACAAGGCCAGTATCATTAATATCTGTAAGTATTAAAACACCATCAACAAAAATAATAGAATAATGATCAAAATTTTCCTTCAGTTCGTTTGGTAGTGCATTGATCCCTGTTTTTTGATTGTTAAGATGTGAAAATTTTTTTAAATCTTGAACTAATGGAGAATATTTCCAATTTTCATCCCTAGATACAGGAAAACCTTTGCTAATAAAATTTGCAAAAGATTTTTTTCTAAATTCAAGATCGTTATCATCTGTTTTGAAAGTATTTATAAACTTTTCAAAATTTATTTTAATTTCGTTATAATTTTCCATTTAATTGATAAACTGACCATAACCTTCATCTTCAAGATCTAATGCCAATTTCCAATCTCCTGTTTTTACAATTTTTCCATCCGAAAGCACATGAACAAAATCAGGCTTAATATAATTCAAAAGTCTTTGATAATGTGTTATTATCAAAAATGACCTTTCAGGATCACGAAGGCTATTCACTCCATTAGAAACTATTTTTAAAGCATCAATATCAAGTCCAGAGTCTGTTTCGTCCATCACAACAAAGCTAGGTTCTAACAACGACATTTGTAAAATTTCATTTCTTTTTTTCTCACCTCCAGAGAAACCAACGTTTAATGGTCTTGATAACATTTCTTCTCCAATATTAAGTTCTTTAGCTTTTTCTTTAACAATTTTTAAAAAATCAATAGCATTAAGTTCCGCTTTACCATTTGCTTTTCTAACTGAATTTAGTGATGTTCTTAAAAAGTTGTTAGTAAAAACTCCTGGAATTTCAATCGGGTATTGAAAAGCCAAAAATATTCCTTCTCTAGCTCTTTCTTCAGCATTAAGCTCGAGAAGATTTTTCTTATTAAACTTAATTTCCCCTTCAACATTATAGCCTTCTTTTCCTGACAAAACGTAAGAAAGAGTGCTCTTTCCAGATCCGTTTGGACCCATTATCGCATGCACTTCTCCTTTGCCTATTTTTAAATTTAGCCCTTTCAAAATTTCTTTATCGTCAACACTCGCTCTTAAATTTTTTATATCAATCATTAACCAACACTACCCTCTAAACTTATTCCAACTAATTTTTGAGCTTCAACAGCAAATTCCATAGGCAATTGTTGCAAAACTTCTTTGCAAAAACCGTTAACAATTAAACTAACAGCCTCCTCTTGATTTAAGCCTCTTTGTCTACAATAAAATAATTGATCATCACTAATTTTTGATGTTGTTGCTTCATGCTCAATCTCTGATGTTGAATTTTTATTTTCTATGTAAGGAATAGTATGTGCTCCACACTTATTTCCAACTAGTAATGAATCGCATTGAGTATAATTTTTTGCGCCCGTTGCTTTCGGATGAATACTAACTAAACCTCTATAAGTATTGTCAGCATGACCAGCTGATATTCCTTTTGAAATAATTTTACTTCTAGTATTTTTCCCTAAATGAATCATTTTTGTTCCTGTATCTGCTTTTTGATAATTATTTGTAATCGCAACAGAATAAAATTCTCCTTGGGAGTTATCACCTTGTAAAATGCAACTTGGATATTTCCATGTAATGGCTGAACCTGTTTCAACCTGTGTCCATGAAATTTTTGAATTTTTTCCTCTGCAAGCACCTCGTTTAGTTACGAAGTTGTAAATACCTCCATTACCTTCTTTGTCACCTGGATACCAATTTTGTACGGTTGAGTATTTAATTTCAGCATCGTCTAATGCCACAAGCTCAACATTGGCGGCATGTAACTGATTTTCATCTCTCATTGGTGCAGTGCAGCCTTCTAAATAACTTACGTAGCTACCCTTATCTGCAATAATTAATGTTCTTTCAAATTGACCTGTATTAGAAGCATTTATTCTAAAGTAAGTTGAAAGCTCCATAGGACATCTTACTCCTGGAGGGATATAAACAAATGAGCCATCAGTAAATACAGCAGAATTTAAAGTTGCAAAAAAATGATCCGACATCGGAATTACTGAACCCAAATATTTTTTCACAAGCTCAGGATGTTCTCTTGTCGCTTCGGAAATTGAACAAAAAATTACACCAATTTCATTTAATTTATCTTTAAATGTGGTTGCTACGGAAACAGAATCAAACACAGCATCCACCGCAATACCTGCTAATTTTTTTTGTTCTAAAAGTGGTATACCTAACTTTTCATAAGTTTTTCTAATTTCTGGATCTATGTCATCCAAAGATTTTGGCTGATCTGCTAAACTCTTGGGCGCTGAATAATAATAAAGATCTTGATAATTTATTTTTGGATATTTTGGTTTTTGCCAATCAGGCTCTTTCATGGACTGCAACCTGTCGAATGCTTTTAATCTCCAATCTAGCATCCATTTAGGCTCTTTTTTTTGTTTCGAAATAAAATGAACCACTTCCTTCGACAATCCCTTCGGAACATCTATGGTTTCAATATCAGTAACAAATCCGTGTGCATAATCGGAACCTTGTTTGTAATTTTTTATAAACTCCTGTCCATTACTCATAAAATTGTCTTATTTTTTAAACTAAAAGGTAAATGTTAACATTTAAGGAGATATTTTATACCCTTATAATAGTTAACTTGTGTTATAAGCTTTTTTCAAATTTATTCAATTACATCTAATGAGATACAACAACGCAGAAATTTTTATAAATGGTCCAGATGGTAAGCTGGAGGCAAAATATATCCAAAGCAAAAAAGATAATGCTCCTATTGCATTAATATTGCATCCACATCCAGAATACGGTGGAACAATGAATAACCGTGTTACCTATAATGCATTTCATACATTTTTGCAGAATGAGTTTTCTGTTTGTAGATTTAATTTTAGAGGTGTGGGCAAGAGTGAAGGAAAATTTGATAATGGTCTTGGAGAATTATCTGATGCCGCAGCAGCTCTAGATTTTATTCAAAGAAATAATCCAAATTCTAATGAAAGTTGGGTTGTTGGATTTTCTTTTGGTGCATTGATATGTATGCAGTTATTAATGCGCAGACCTGAGATTTTTAGATTTGTATCTATTTCACCACAACCTAACATTTTTGATTTTAATTTTCTTGCACCCTGCCCAACATCAGGACTTGTTATTCATGGTAATCAAGATCAATTAGTAACGGATGAATCTATTAAGAGTTTAAAAGCCAAACTAACCAATCAAAAAAAGATTGCGGTAGATTTTTCTGAAATCAAGGGTGCTGATCATTTTTTTCTCAATAAAGATAAAGAATTTATAAAAGTACTGGATGCTTACATAAAAAAAGAATCTAGGTTTTTTTAATATTTGTAAATTTCACCACCAGAAACATTCTTTTTAACCCCTGTGGTTTGTTTGAAAGTAATTGGCAACTTAAGCAGTGATCGAACAGCTATATAAGCAAATGCTTGTGATTCTAAAAAATCACCGTTAATTTTTTTTTCATCCAAAACTACTATATTAGCAATAATATTATTTTGTATTGTTTTCATAATAAACAAATTTTTTCTGCCTCCTCCTCCAAAATAAATATTATTTATATTTTTGTATTGATTAATTACATTTGCAATTAAAATACCTGATAAATAAGAAAGCGTTGCTGCTCCATTTTCTAGAGACATTCCTCTAAGTTCAGAAATATTAAAATCGGAAGTGTCGTAGGATATATTTTTTTTTAGATAATAATTATGTCTATCTATAAAATTATTTATAAAATTAGAGTCTACCTTTCCTTTTTCTGATATTTTTCCATTTTCATCAAAGTGTTTTCCTGTATTTAAATAAATCCATTGATCTAGTAGGCAGTTACCAGGACCAATGTCAGACGCATATATTTTGTTTTTACTAATAAATGTAAAATTTGAAATACCTCCAATATTTATAAACATACACGGCTTTTTATTTTTAAGTTTGTTTGCCAAGCACTTATGGTAAACAGGTATTAGTGGCGCACCCTGACCACCAAGATCCAAATCCTTTTGTCTGAAGTTAAAAACGACATTTGTTTTTAGTAGACTAGCCAATAATTTTGGATTTCCTAACTGAAGTGATTGTTTTATTTCTGGTTTATGCAAAACCGTAACTCCATGAAAACCAACTATGTCTATTTTTTTTTTATATTTTTCTATAATTTTTTTTGCAGAACGTGCGTGAATTAAAGTAATAATTCTACTTAATTCAAGAAATGATTTTGATTTTGATATATTAACAATATTTTTGTTTAATAAGCTGTTTTTAAAATTCTTTATATTTAATTTTGTTTGTTTGTCATAAGGGTAATAAAGATCTTTTTTTAATAGTATGCGATCTTTTCCATCAGTTTCTATAATGGAAATATCTACGCCATCAAATGATGTACCACTCATCATTCCTATACTTGAGTAAATTTGACTCATAAATAATATTTCAAAATAGTTTAATATTGTATAATAATCTAATAATTACAGCCTTATAAATGAATAAAAATCTTTTAACAGAATTTAAAAATCGTGGTTTCTTTTTTCAATGCACAAATGAAAAATACTTAGAAAAATTATTAAATAATAAAAAAATATCTTTCTACATTGGTTTTGATTGTACTGCTTCAAGCCTGCATGTTGGTAGCTTAATACAAATAATGTGTCTTCGTTTATTTCAAAAATATGGACACACCCCTATCGTATTGCTTGGTGGTGGCACAACTATGGTTGGTGACCCTTCTGGTAAAGAAGAATCAAGGAAAATACTCTCAGAAAAAGAAATTCAAAAAAATATAAAAAAAATTAAAAATGTTTTTGGAAAATTTTTAGACTCTAAAGTAAAAAACAAGCCTGTTTATGTTGATAATAAAAATTGGTTATCCAAATTAAATTATATTAATTTTTTAAGAGATTTTGGAAAATATTTTACAATTAACAAAATGTTAACTTTTGATAGTGTGAAACTTAGATTGGATCGTGAACAATCATTAAGTTTTTTAGAATTTAATTATATGATTCTGCAAGCATACGATTACTTAGAATTGTTTAAAAAAAATAAATGTTTATTGCAAATTGGTGGCTCTGACCAATGGGGAAATATTATAAATGGAGTTGAACTAGTTAGAAAGGAAGCCCAAGAAGAAGTAGTTGGGCTAACCACGCCACTAATAACAACATCTCAAGGCACAAAAATGGGCAAGACAGAAAAAGGTGCAGTTTGGTTAGATGAAGAATTATTAAGCAGTTATGATTATTGGCAATTTTGGAGAAATACTGATGACCGTGATGTGATTAAATATTTATATTTGTTTACAGAGCTAACTACTGAAAACATCAGACAGTATGAAAATTATTCAGGCTCAAAATTAAATGAGCTGAAAATATTGCTAGCTAATGAAGCAACCAAATTACTGCACGGTAATAAGGCAGCAAAAAAAGCAGAACTTACCTCTAAATCTACTTTTGAATCTCGATCCACTGGTGATGAATTACCAAGTAAAAAAATTAAAAAAAGTGATATTGAAAAAGGAGTATTGTTTAAAGATTTGTTACTTAATATAGAATTCGCATCTTCTGGTGGGGATTTTAGAAGAAATCTATCTAACAACGCTTATCGAATTAACAACGTTATCGAAACCAGCGATACTAGGTTACTTACATTAGCAGACGCCATTAATAGCCAAATCAAAATATCTTTTGGTAAAAAAAAACACTTTGTTATTAAAGTTATTTAGAACTACTTCTAAATAAATCAAAAAAACGCTGAATGAATCTTGGTGTTAGAGTTCGGATGGGATTTACTGTCGTTACCAAAGAATCTGGTTGACCTTTAATTTTAAAACTAGCGCCAAATATTCCATCTCCTTGTTTACCAGTAATTACTTTACCAACAACTGGAACCTGCCTAATAATGTCATTAACCAAATAAGCTGGGACTAAGTTTCCATCTAAACTTACAAAGCCATCAGGATTTATTTTTCCTTCCAGAGTATAACCAAGAGAATCTCCGGTACCGTAAGCATCTATGATTGTAAGAGTTTTGTTTTTAATTTCGTATTCCAGGTAGGACTTGTTAAAAAAAACTCCTTTACCCGAAAGTGTATCAATTATTCCTGTAAAAGAAGTTAGTGAAAGTAAATTTGCGAGAATGGGCATTTCTTTTACATAATAATTACTTAATGTAATTTTAGTGTTTGTTTTATCAACTGACACATCTTCCTCAGATATATAATTTAATTTTCCATTACCAAACCCTTTTGCAAAATTAAGTCCAGATAAAAAAGGGACTGATCTATCGGATACAAGAGTAGTTACAATATTATTTTTTTTATTTTTAATTATCGTTATTGAAGCTGTTTCTGTATTTGAAAATGAGCCAAATCCATTTAAACTTTCATATTCACCATTTTTTAAATTTGCAGAAAAAACTAATTCATTAATTACATCTTTACCAATATAAACTTTTTTAATTTTAGCAGTTAGTTTAGAGTTAAAATTTGAAGAAATTGTCTTAGAGTCATCACTAAAATCTGTTAAGGATTGAATAAACTTAGTTAAATCTAAAGAATCTCCGACTATAGAAACATTATCCTTATTTTTGTTAATAGAGACTGAGTTTTTTGGTGTTTGTATATTTATTGATTTAAAATTTTCAATTTCATTATTTTTATTTAAAATTAAATTAACTAAATTTATCTTAGAGTCTTTTGCCACATAAGACAGCTGGCTAAAGATATTTATATTTTCAGATTTTTTATCGAGGGTAAAATCTAAACTCGCGTTTGATTTGGGCTCTTTTTTATAATTAATATCATCGAATTTAACTAGGGCATTATCTAAATTCAACTTAGCATTAATAATATTTCGACCCTGCTTGTTGTTTGAGCTAATATTGAAATCAATCTGTCCATTAATTACATCATTTTTTAAGAACGTATTAAAATCTACAGTATCAATTGAGCCTGAAAAGTTACTTTGGTAAAGTTTTGAATCTATTTTTTTATTAAAAGAAAATTTAACTAATTTTCCATTTAATAAAAAATCACCCGTGGTACTGAGATCCTTGTCTATAAGATTTGAATTAGTAGTAACATTTGAAATTATGATTTTATTTTTATCTTCATTAGGTGATAACGAATAATCAAAACTACCGTTACTAGTATTAATCTTGCTATCACTTTTTAATGTTTTTATATTTAATTCTTTATCAATAAGTATGTCTGACAAAATATTGATGTCTAGATCTCCTTTTAGATTGTTAATGCCGGATGGTATAAGATTGCTAGAAATATTTTTAAATTCCTTAAGTTTGGTTAAATAGTCAATTTTTCCACTTATTAAAATTCTAGTATTGATAGACAACTCTTCTAAATCATTAGCTGCGACGGTTATTTTGGATTGTTTTATGTCTAGGTCGGCTAATTTTCCTGAATTAAGCTGAATTTCTAAAATATTGTTTTTATATTTTAACTCTGCATTATTAATTGTTGCGTGAGGAAAGTTTTCGTAAATTTGAATAGTAGAATTTTTTACAACTCCCTCAAATCTACTATTTTTAATATTTTTAAAATCTATATTAACAAAACCTTCCAGAGTTCCATCTAAAAATTTATTTAAAATAACTGCATAAGATTTTGTGTCAAAATCTTTTGCCATAAGATTAATTGTAGATATTTTTGTTTTATCTAATTCTAAATAAACATTATTTATTTTATTTTCCCTTTTCAGAGCCGACCATAAATCAATATTGGCTTTAATACTTTTGATATCAATTTTATTTTTTTTATATAAAAATTCTGGACTATTTAATTTTACCGTTACCCCAAAAGTTTCTACTCCTAGAGAAATTGTTGTATTTTTAAAATTTATTTGACTATTCTGAATTTTATTCTCGACTTGATCTTTGATAATTTTATTTAATGATGTGGTTTCAAATCCATTAATTAAAAATAAAAAAGTAATGAATAATAAAACAATAATAAACGAAAAAAATTTTACTAATTTCATAATTTGTGCAATGCTTCTTCTAAAAATGGATCCAGTTCTCCACTGAGCACTTTTTCTGGATCACTTCTTTCCAGTCCTGTTCTGTTGTCTTTTACCATTTGATAAGGTTGCAAAACATATGATCTTATTTGGTGCCCCCAGCCTATTTCACTTTTGCCAGATTCTAAAGATTTGTTTTCATCTTCTTTTTTTTGCATTTCAAGCTCATACAATCTTGCTTTTAGCATATTCATTGCCGTTTCTTTATTTTTGTGTTGTGATCTCTCATTTTGGCACTGTACAACTATATTGGTAGGTTGGTGCGTAATTCTCACTGCGCTATCTGTTGTGTTGACATGCTGGCCTCCAGCTCCACTTGATCTATAAGTGTCTATTCTTAAATCTTTTTCATTAATAACAATATCAATATTTTCATTAATAACAGGATATACCCAAACACTAGAAAAACTTGTGTGACGTCTTTTATTCGAATCGAATGGAGATATTCTAACTAAACGATGCACTCCGGACTCATGTCGTAAGAAGCCATAGGCATATTTGCCCTCAATTTTAATGGTTGATGATTTAAATCCGGCTTCTTCTCCTTTTGTCTCACTAATCAACTGGCATTGAAAAGATTTTTTTTCAGCCCACTTTATGTACATGTTTCTTAACATCTCGGCCCAATCTTGACTTTCTGTTCCTCCAGCACCGGCATGAAATTCAATGTATACATCTAACTCATCATTTTTTTTAGACAAAAAACAAAATAACTCAATTTTTTTTATATTTGATTCAAGTATTGAAAGACTAGATTGAATATCTGAGTTTAAACTTTCGTCATTTTCTTTTGAATTAAAATCAAGCAATTCTTTGATATTATTTAATTCATCTTTATAAGACTTGTAATCATTTAAAATTTTTTCTAGATGATTTTTTTCTTTTATAATAATCTGAGCTTTGTTGCTATCACTCCAAAAATTTGGAAGATTAATTTGTTTTTCAATATCTTCTAGTTTTTTTAAACACTGGATTTTGTCAAAGATAACTCCATATCTTTGATATTATTTTTTCTAAGTTAGTAATTAATTTTTTTTGCTCAAACATTACTAATAAACTGTACTTAATTTTTTTTCTAAATCTATATATTTATCTTGAGGAAACTCATTTATCTTAAAACTTTCTAAAATTACATTTGTATTTGAGGTTTTTGAAGATAAGCCGTCCGCTATATTAACATTAACAAGGTTAATGCTTGGGGGTATTTTAAAAAAAGAAGACATTCCTTTTTTTGGTAAATTTTGAACAATATCTTGGAAAATTGGCAACGCTGCTTTTGCACCAGTTTCAGATTTCCCTAAAGTTCTGGGCTCGTCAAATCCAACATATACACCAATGACAAGGTCAGGTGTAAATCCAATAAACCATGCATCTAAATTATTGTTAGTTGTTCCAGTTTTTCCTGCTAGTGGAATTTTTATATTATTCATTTGCTTGCCTGTACCTCTGTCAATAACTCCTTCGAGAATCGAAACCATTTGGTATGATGTTGCTTCTGTTAATACTGCTTTTTCAGTAGTTGTAACTTTTGGATAATTTTTCAATTCTTGAGAAATTTCATTGCAACCTTCACACTGATAATTCTTTTTTTGATAAATAATTTTTCCATTTTGGTCTTGGATTAAATCAACCAAAGAAGGTTCGATAGTTTTACCACCATTAACAAATATACTATAAGCGCTAGATAAGTTAAGCAACGTTGTTTCTCCTGCTCCTAAAGTGAATGAAAGAAGGTTTTGAGGATTTTGGTAAATTTTTGTTTTTTTGGTAAGATCTAGAATTTTCTCATTTCCGATTGCTTCTGCAAGTCTAACGGTCATTAAATTTCGTGACTGCTCAACTCCTGAACGCAATGTTTTTTTGCCATAAAATTTATTACCATAATTGTCTGGTTTCCATTTTCCTAGTTCTTTTGGCTGCTCATTTACATAAGGGGCATCTAATAAAATTGTGTTTGGCTGATAACCATTGTCTAATGCTGATGCGTATACAAATGGTTTTAATGCTGAACCTGGTTGTCTCATAGCTTGGCTAGATCTATTGAACTGGCTCAAATCAAAACTATACCCCCCAACCATTGAATAAATTCTTCCATTCCATGGATTTAGAATTACTACAGATCCATTAACATCTGGGATTTGTCTTAGATACCATTTTTTATTATCCTCACTCTGTTCAACCCATATTAAATCATTAATTTGCAAAACTTGATTTACATCGCTGATTATAGGTCCGAGAGTGTCAGAATTTATAAATTTTCTAGCCCATTTTATATCTTCTAGCTGAAGCTTAACAGTTTTGTTGTTATCTGAAGTTTCTATTTCAGCATAATTAGATTGTACATTCTTAACTATTGCTAATTTCCAATTATTGATTTCATCGAATTTAATAGTGTTAAGATGCAATTTCCATTCTTCGGTATTTTTAATATTTTTTATAGGACCTCTCCATCCGTGTCTCTTATCGTATAGTTCTAAATTTTTTCTAAGAGCATTGGTTGCAATTCTTTGAAGTTCATTATCTAAAGAAGTTTTTACATACAAACCACGCTTGTAAAGAGTGTCTTCTCCATATTTATCAAAAAGAAATCTTCTAACTTCTTCTGTAAAAAAAAGAGATTCTTTGTAAAAGTCTAATTTTCTTTTTTTTAAAACGATTTCTTCTTTTACCGCAAGTGCATACTCATTTTTATTTAAAAAATTATTTTCAAACATTCGTTCTAAGACCCAGTCTTTCCTTTTAATAGCCGCGCTTAAACTTCTGTATGGATTGTATAAGCTTGGCGCTTTAGGCAGAGTTGCTAATAATGCAGCCTCAGAAACGCTTAATTCTTTTAATGACTTGTCAAAATATGTCATGCTAGCAGAAGCAATTCCGTATGATCGCTCCCCTAAAAAAATTTCGTTTAAATAAAGTTCTAAAATTCTATTTTTGCTCAAATATTTTTCAATTCTAAAG
The DNA here is from genome assembly GCA_008638225.1 of Pelagibacteraceae bacterium. Taxonomy (GTDB): domain Bacteria; phylum Pseudomonadota; class Alphaproteobacteria; order Pelagibacterales; family Pelagibacteraceae; genus IMCC9063. The sequence goes on along the minus strand of VTPP01000003.1, from coordinate 16,224 downwards.
GCCAAAATTGCCTCTTTAATTTTACGAGAGAAAGAAACTTCAGATGTAAGTAAAAAATTTTTAGCTACCTGCTGTGTAATAGTAGATGCACCTTCTAATCTTTGGCCTGTCGCAACATTTTTAATATTTTTAATAATAGCTCTAATAATTCCTCGAGCATCAATTCCTGCGTGTTCAAAAAAATTTTTGTCTTCTGCGGACAAAAAAGCATTTATGACAAAGGGGGGTATGGCATTGATACTGATAAAGGTTCTTTTTTGAATTGCAAAATCTGCAGAAATTTCCCCATCATTATTATAAACTTTAGTAGATACAGGTGGTTTATAATTTTCTAAAAAACGATAATTTGGAAGATCGCTCGAAAAATACCATAACGCTAAAAAAATTATTAAAAAAACAGTAAAAGAAAAAAGTAAAATCCCAAGAGCTATTGATTTTAGTAAATTTCCCATAATGCTTTAAATCATTAAAAATTGTCTTTTTTTTGATGTATTTAGACTATCAGATCTTATTTCTTTGAAAAACACATCTAATGCAATATTATAATAACATTGAAGCTTAAAAAGTTTTTATGAATATAAATTTAAATAACACAAACTGGAAATTACAAACATGGAAAAAGAGATTCTTATCGATGCTTCTCAACAGAAGCAAACGCGTGTTGCTATCAAATCCGTTAATGGAGTTGAAGAGTATGAATACGAAAACGAAGAAAAAAAACAACTTAAAGGCAATATATATTTAGGAAGAGTAAGCAGAATAGAGCCATCACTCCAAGCCGCGTTCGTAGATTTTGGAAATGATCGTCATGGTTTTTTAGCCTTTAACGATATTCAGACTCAATATTACCAGATCCCCATCTCTGACAAAGAAGCTATTTTAAAAGAGGAGGAAGAGGTCAGAAAACAATTAATAGAAGAAACTAAAGATCTAACCCCACCGAAAAATCAAGAAGAAATTACAGAAAATGAAAACGGAGAGCAGGAAACAAAAAATGAAGATACTGATAATGAAATAAATGAAGATGAAAATCAGGATAATTTATCTAATGAAGATTCTTTAGTAAATGAAGAGCAAAATGAATCGCTGGTTGCTGATGAATTTTTAAATTCTGAGTCAGAATACGAAAAGAAAATAAACGATATTAGATCTAGACGTAAATTTAAGCGCTATAGAATCCAAGAAGTTATAAAACCAGGTCAAGTTATACTCATTCAAATTGTAAAAGAAGAAAGGGGAAAAAAAGGAGCTGCATTGACAACATTCTTGTCATTAGCTGGCAAATATATAGTTCTAATGCCCAATACTGCCAAAGGAGGCGGAATTTCTAAAAAAATATTTAACTCGCAAGACAGAAAAAATATTAGGGAAATTATTAATGAATTAGAAATACCTGAAACTATGGGCTTGATTGTGAGAACAGCAGGTGCAAAAAAAACTCAGAATGAAATTAAAAATGATTTAGATATATTAGTTCAAATATGGGAAGAGATAAAACAAAAAACAATAAGTTCGAATGCACCAGCTCTAATACATGAGGAGGGAGATGTAATATACAGAACTATTAGAGATTTTTTTAGCAGTGAAATTACTGAAGTAATTGTAGATGGAGATACTGGATATGATAAAGCAAAAAAATATGCAGAAATTATTGCAAAAGAACAAGTAAAAAAAATTAAAAAACATAAAGGAAAAGTTCCATTATTTCACTCTAAGGGAATAGAAAAATATTTGAATGAAATATTTGAGCCAAGAATTACTTTAAAATCAGGAGGCTATCTTATCATTCATCCTACAGAAGCCTTGGTTGCTATCGATATAAATTCAGGAAAATCTACAAAAGAAAGAAATATTGAAAAAACTGCTTTAACAACAAATGTTGAAGCGGCAATGGAAATAGCGAGACAAGCTAAGTTAAGAGACCTTGCGGGCCTTATTGTTGTTGATTTTATTGATATGGAAAATTATTCCAACCGAAGATTGGTAGAGAAAAAATTAAAAGAAGCTTTGCGTAACGATAAAGCTAGAGTTCAGGTTGGAAAAATAAGTAATTTTGGCCTTTTAGAAATGACGAGACAAAGGTTAAGAGAGAGCTCTGTTCAGTGGAAAACTATACTAAGTGTAGAGTCTTTCTCACAAAAAATACTAAAATTAATTGAAGAAAAAGTATTTTCTTTACCTAAGATTAAAACTGTTAATGCAGAACTGCCCAAGAAAATTATAGATTATATAAAATCTAACATGCAAGATGAGGTTAATTTTTTTGAAAAAAAATTTAAATTTAAAATTAACTTTCAAATTAATCCTGATTTTCTATCTGAAGATTATCTAATTGTATTTAAAAATCAAAAAAAAGAAGAAATTGAAAAAATACTAAATGAACAAGAAACTATTTTGGAGGATAATAATAAATACTCAAAAATAATTGATAAAAACGAAGAGGCTTTAGAAGCAGAAACTGAAAATAAAACATTACACAAAAAGAAATTTTTTCACAAAAAAAGAAAATTTTTCAAAAAAAAATTTAATAAAGAAGGTAACGGAAGTAAAGAAGTTGCTTAATTACTTATCTTGCCATTAATTGGTGAAGATGCCGAGGCAATATTTATTTTATCCATTCGGCCAGATAAGTAGGATTGCCTACCTGCAATAACTGCATTCTTCATAGACTCTGCCATCATTAATGGTTTTTTGGCTTTTGCAATTGCTGAATTAACAAGCACTGCATCGCAGCCCAATTCCATAGCAATAACTGCATCAGATGCAGTTCCAATTCCTGCATCTACAATAACAGGAATGTTGGATTGTTTTTTTATAATTTCTATATTTAGCTTATTGGGTATTCCCTGCCCCGATCCGATTAAAGAGCCGAGCGGCATTACAGCAACTACTCCTATTTTTTCTAAAATTTTACAAGCTATGGGATCGTCGGAACAATACACCATAACTTCAAAACCCTCCTCTACTAAAATTTTGGCTGCCTTTATTGTTTCTTGCATATTAGGATATAAAGTTTTTTCATCACCTAAAACTTCTAACTTTACTAAATTCCAGCCTCCACTCTCCTTTGCTAATCGCAAAGTTCTTAATGCATCTTCAGAAGTAAAACATCCAGCTGTATTTGGCAGGTAAGTAATTTTTGCTGGATCAATATAATCCATCAACAATGGTTCTTTAGTATCAATAATATTTACCCTTCTGACTGCAACAGTAACCAAATCTGCTCCAGAAGCTTTTACTGCGTCAGCCGTTTCTTGAAGATCTTTATACTTTCCAGTTCCGACTATTAATCTAGATTTAAAAATTCTATTTCCAATTTTAAAAACATCCATTAATTAACCGCCTCCAATAAAAGTTACAATTTCAACCACATCCTGATTGGCAATTTTAATACTAGAATATTTCTGTTTTGGAACAACGCTTTTATTTAATTCCACAGCAACTTTTTTTTTATTGATCGAAAGTTTGTTTAGCAATTGCTCAATGCTCAAGCTTGTTTCTAATTTGTGGATTTGACCATTTAATTGTATTTCTATCATTTTTGCTATAATTACTGTCAGAAGTTATATGGCCTTAAAAATACAAATTATCAATGGTCCAAATTTAAATCTGTTAGGTAAAAGAGAGCCTAACATATATGGACATATTACTCTTGAGCAAATTCAAAAAGAGGTTGAAAAACACTCTGAAAAAAAAAATATTTCTGTTGATTTCTATCAATCAAATATTGAAGGAGAAATAGTTAATAAAATTCAAGAAATTGCAGATAATGTTCAAGGTCTTATTATAAATGCTGCTGCATTTACACACACTTCCGTAGCAATACTTGATGCCTTAAATACCCTGAATATTCCAAAAATTGAAATTCATATTTCAAATATTTTTGCCAGAGAAGAATTTCGCCATAAATCAATGATTAGCAAATCTGTGCATGGAATTATTTGCGGGTTTGGACTAAATAGTTATATTTTAGCAGTTGATGCAATAGAAAATATTATTAAAAATGAAAATAGATAAAAAATTAATTAAAGAACTTTCGGAAAATCTCGATGAGTTTAATTTAACAGAAATTAGTTATTCAAATGGAATTACGACTATTAAAGTTGGCAAAGCATCCGGCCAAGTTTCTGTGGTCAATTCTTCTCCAGCCATAGCTAATGAAAAAAAAGTTGAAATAGATCCTTCGGTACAACTTATAAAAAGTCCTATGGTTGGAACCGCTTACCTGTCTCCAGAACCAGGTGCAAAACCATTCGCTTCTATTGGTAAAAAAGTAAAAAAAGGTGAAACAATTTTAATTATTGAAGCAATGAAGACTATGAACCACATTCAAGCTTCTGTTGATGGCGAAATTATAGAACTTTTGGTTTCTGACGGAGAAGCTATTGAGTACGATCAAATACTCGCAAAAATAAAATAATTAATGATTAAAAAGATATTAATTGCCAATAGAGGTGAGGTGGCAGTAAGAATAATTAGAGCTTGCAAAGAATTAGATATAAAAACTGTTGCAGTACATTCTAATGTTGATCAGGAAGCTATGCATGTTCAGCTAGCCGACGAGAGTATTTGCATAGGACCACATAAAGCTCAGGATAGTTATTTAAATATCCCTTCGCTAATTTCAGCTTTTGAAATATCTGGCTCCGATGCAATTCACCCTGGTTATGGATTTTTATCAGAAAACTCTATGTTTGTTAAAATTTTAGAAGATCATAAAATAAAATTTATTGGACCAAATTCTGAACTGATAAAAAAGATGGGAGACAAAATTGAAGCAAAAAAAATAGCAAAAGAATTAGGCTTACCTACTATTCAGGGATCTGAAAAAGGAGTTTCTGAAATTGAAGATGCAAAAAAAATAGCAAGAGAGATTGGTTATCCTATTTTAATTAAAGCAGCAGGAGGTGGTGGTGGAAAAGGCATGAAAATTGTAGATAAAGAGGAAGATCTTTTAGAAAACCTTCAGATAGCTAAAAATGAAGCAAAAAAATTTTTTGGGAACGATGAAGTATTTATTGAAAAATATTTCAAAAATCCAAGACACATTGAAGTTCAGATACTTTCGGATGGAAAAAATAATACGGTCCATTTAGGTGAAAGAGATTGCACAATACAAAGAAGGCATCAAAAAGTAATAGAAGAGTCTCCTAGTCCAGTTTTAAATGAAGAGCAAAGACAAAATTTGCTTACAACTTGCGTCAATAGTATTTCAAAACTTGGTTATGAAGGAGCCGGAACTCTAGAGTTTATTTATCAAGATGGAGAATTTTTCTTTTTGGAAATGAATACAAGATTGCAAGTTGAGCATCCGGTTACTGAAGCTATTACAGGAATAGATATAGTTAAAAGACAAATTGAAATTGCTTCGACTGGAAAGTTAGATTTAAGGCAAGAAGATATTAAATTTACTGGACATGCAATAGAATGTAGAATTAATGCTGAAAACTACCTAAAAAATTTTCAACCAAGTTCAGGAACAGTTAATATTTATCACCAACCATCAGGTCCCGGTACGAGAGTAGATGGCTGTATTTTTCAAGGTTCTAAAGTTCAGCCCTATTATGATAGTTTAATAGCGAAATTGATTTGTTATGGTAAAGACAGAAATTCGGCTGTAACAAGATTAAAGCGAGCCTTAGATGAGTTTGTTATTACCGGAGTTGATACTACAATCGGACTTCATAAAAAAATTCTTAGGCATGATGATTTTTTACATTCTAATTATGATACAAATTGGCTATCTAAATCTGATATTTTAAATTAGGAACAGCTTTCAACCCATATATCATAATTTGGATGCTCAAATGCATTTACGTAAGGATGCTTTGAAAATATCCACCCATTGAAAATAAATACTTTGTCTTTGTTTTGTATTTGTCTTGAAGAATCTTGAACTTGCAAATAAGTCATAATTTCAAGAGAACCTTTGTTATTATCAAGAACACACCTTTTAACTAAAATTTCTAAAGAATTTATTTTGTATGGTGTTTCAATTTTTATTGGGTGAATAGTTTTTTTTGAAGTAATTTTATCTAAAATCACAACAGTAGCAGAGTTTTTAGTAGTATTGAAAATCAATATATTTTCTTGCACTGCTAAAAGCTTTGAAGGCAAAAGAAAAAAAAGAAAAAAAACTAAGACTCTGGATTCCATTTTTCATAGCCCTTATTTTTAGATTTTAAATTTTTTGATGGATTGTGGGCTAATTTAGATCCTGTATAATTTTCGTGATGGTTTTTAATCCACTCATGATCAGGGAATTTTATTTTGTCTGGTGTCGTAATTGATGTTTTGTGTATCCAGAGGTGCCATTCTGGAGGGATGCGAGATGACTCAACTTCTCCATTGTAAATAACCCATCTTTTAGAGTCATTTGAATTTTTATAATACTTATTTCCAAACTGATCGATTCCAACCATTTTACCAAAAAAACTAGTAAATAAAAAAGTACCTAAGGTTTGAGTATTCCACCAAGTAAAAATTGACTTCAAAAAATTTATAAACATATTCAAGCTTGAGTTGTCTTTTATTTATTAGACTTATCTTTGAATGTAAATTAAAACATTAAAAATTCAATTTGATTCTTATTTAAGATTATTATGAGCAAATACTTAGCTGAAAGTTTTTACACCTGTTTATTCAAGATTACTCACCAACTAGAAGAGGTTACAAACCAGAGTCTTAAAGACCTGGAAACAAGAAAAGATGGGAAGTTTGATCTTATAGATATAAAGTTTAATAAACGAAAAACTAAAGCCATATCTGATTTAAAAAATGAGGTCGGAAGTAAAAAACAAAATACTTCAGAAAAAGAAGAAATATTACAAGAGTTAATTCAGTCTTCTACAAAAGTTGCTGAGCAAAATAATGTTAAAGAAAACACCTCTTTAAGAGATTCGAAATTTTATTCTGGTCGAAAAAAAATGCCTGATAGAAGAAAAGGCTATATTCAAAAAGCCACAATTGGTGATCACAAAGTATATCTTCACATTGGAGAGTACGATGATGGTAAAGTTGGTGAAATTTTTATTGATACAAATAAAGAAGGTGAATTAGTTAAAGCTCTTATGAATAATTTTGCAATCGCCATATCACTAGGGTTGCAATATGGGGTTCCTCTTGAAGAATTCGTGGATGCTTTTATCGAAACAAAATTTGAACCTTCAGGAAAAATTTCTGGAAATGACAGAATCCTCAGTGCTTCTTCTATATTAGATTATATTTTTAGAGAGTTGGCTATTTCTTACCTAAATAGAGAAGATTTGGCACATACCCCTTCAATTAAGAGGGCTGGACAAGAGTCTGTCGCAGAAAATCTAGAACAAAGTCAATTTTTAGACGTTTTAAAAAATATAACAAGCAAGGGATTTGTAAGAAATCAATATAAAGAAAAACTTATTGATCTAACAAATGTTCGATTAAATATTAAAAGCAAAAATGCTGTTTAATACTTTATTTAACTAATTTTAAATTTAATTCTTTTAACTGTTTGTCGGAAACCTCACTGGGTGCATTCATCATTAAATCCTGAGCACTTTGATTCAATGGAAACATTGTTACTTCTCTAATATTTTTTTCATCTGCTAACAACATTACTATTCTATCGATTCCTGGAGCTATTCCTCCATGAGGGGGGGCTCCATAAGATAATGCATTAATCATTCCACTAAATTTATCATCTACATGGTCTTTTGAATAACCAGCTATTGAGAATAATTTATACATTAATTCGGGTATATGGTTTCTTATTGCTCCAGAGGATAACTCAATTCCATTACAAACGATGTCATACTGATAAGCTTTAATATTTAACGGGTTATTAAAATCAATATCTTCTAATTTTCCTTGGGGCATTGAGAATGGATTGTGACTAAACTCAATTTTTTTAGTAAGTGGGTCGATTTCAAACATGGGATAATCAACTACCCAACAGAATGCAAAAATATTTTCATCAATAAGATTAAGTTCTTTTCCAATTTTATCTCTAGCTAGAGCAGCGAGCTTTTCAACTTCAGATTTGATACCACAAGCAAAAAAGATACTATCACCAACCTCAGCCTCGCAACTAATCATTAATTGTTTTAAAGCAACTTCTGAGAATAGTTTTCCAACTGGTCCTCTAGCTGAAATAACGTTATTATTTTTTTCTATAGTTAAATATGCCAAACCAGAAGCACCCTGCTCTTTAGCCCATTTATCAATATTATCAAAAAAACTTCTAGGTTTATCAATTGTGTTTTTCGTTTTAATAGCTCTAACAATGGATCCTGATTTGATTAATTTTTTAAAAATATCAAATTTAACTTCATCACTTAAAAATAAATCAGTTGCATCAAAAATTAACAAAGGATTTCTAAGGTCTGGCTTATCACTACCATATTTAAGTAATGCATCATCGTAAGAAATTCTTGGAAAAGTTTTCTTTAGGATTTTTTTATTGGAAAACTTAGAAAAAACATCTACCATTAATTTCTCTAAAATTATAAAAATATCATTTTGTTCTACAAAAGACATTTCAATATCAAGTTGATAAAACTCTCCTGGACTTCTGTCAGCTCTAGCATCCTCGTCTCTAAAACAAGGAGCTATTTGAAAATATTTATCAAAACCAGCTACCATAATTAATTGTTTAAATTGCTGTGGTGCTTGAGGTAGTGCATAAAATTTCCCAGGATTTAATCTACTTGGTACTAAAAAATCTCTGGCACCTTCTGGGCTAGAAGCCGTTAAAATTGGAGTTTGAAATTCAAGAAATCCCAGCTCTCTCATTAAGTCACGTATAAAAGAAATTACTTTGGATCTTAGAATAATATTTTGGTGAATTTTTTTTCTTCTTAAATCTAAAAACCTATATTTTAATCTAATATCTTCAGAATATTCCTGATCACTAAATACAGGCATTGGTAGCTCGTTACATGCTCCTAGTATATCCACATGGTTAATTACAACTTCAATTTCTCCTGTAGTTAGTTCCAAGTTTATTGCATCTGAAGAGCGTTTAACACAATCTCCATTAATTCTTATAACCGTTTCTAATCTAAGTTTTTCTAATACCTCAAAAGATGTATTATCCTTTTGAACGATGCATTGTGTAATGCCGTAATTATCCCTTAAATCAATAAATAATAAATTGCCGTGATCTCTTTTTTTATGAATCCAGCCAGATAAAACTACTTTTTCACCATTATTTTTAACTGAGAGCTCATTACAATTGTGTGTTCTGTAGATATTCATTATGTACTTTCAAAAATTAAATACATTTAATAAATAAAAATAACAATAAATTAAAAATAGTGATCATTCAAACAAACGAAAATCTTGAACATTTTTGCAAATTATGGGCAAAAAAGAAAATCTTATTTATCGATACGGAATTTGACAGAAGAAATACTTACTATTCAAAATTATCTTATGTAACAATACATGATGGAAGTAAATTTTGGATAATTGATGCTTTATCGAATATTGACATAAAAATTTTAACAAAAACAATTACTAACAAAAAAATATTAAAAGTAATTCACGGCTCACAACAAGATTTAGAAATATTTAAGAATCTTGAAATGGATGTATACCCATTATTTGATACGCAAATAGCAGCTCAATTTTGTGGTTATGAGCAACCTATTTCATATGCAAATGCAGTTCTTAAAATTTTTAAAATCAACATAGATAAAAATTTACAAAATAGTAATTGGCTTAAAAGACCTGTAACAAAAAAAGTTATAGATTATTTAACAAATGATGTGAGATATTTGCCAGGAATCTATAGTCATTTTAATAAAATTTTAAAAATAAATCAAAATTTGCCATTTTTTAATGAAGAGATGAAATCACTTAATTCATCAAATAAAATTATTAGCAGTAGTGGAATAAGAAAAAAAATGAATAACGAAACTATACACAATAAAAAATTTCAAAAATTACTTACTTTAAGAGATAATATTGCACGGAAAAAAAATCTTCCCAAAAATTGGATTTTTAAAGACGAACTAATATCTAATATTATAAAAAAAAAAGAGTACAATAATATTAAAAATAATAAAAACTTAACTGATTTAGAAAAAAAGGTTTTAATAAAAAATTTTCAACAAATTAAAATAAAAAAAGAAAAAAAAAATATCATAAATGAAAATATTATTAGATTGATCAATGTAATTAGGTCTGAAATATCTATAAAAAGATCTATTTCTGAACAGCTAATTTCAAATAAAAATGATATTAAAATGTACTTAGAGAATAATATCAAAAAGAAAAGTCTTTGGAGAGAAAAAATATTTTATAAAATTACTGACAAATTAATTAATAATAAAATATCAATATCTATATGTAAAAATAATTTAATAATTAACTAATTTGACAAAACTTTATTAATTAATTTCATATCAATTTTTTTTTTATTTACTAAGCTTTCTTTATCAATTTTAATAACAAATTTATTTATAGATTCATAACTCCTTTCTATTCTATTAATAATATAATTTAATAATTCCTTTTTTATAACAATTTGTCTTGATGAGAGTTCTTTTAATAATATTGAATAAAGCAAATTATCAGAAGGGTTAGAAATTTTTATATTTAAAATTGATTTAAATCTTGAGGATAAATCTTTAATATCAAATTTTATATTGGAAGTGTCTTCAATGGAAGAAAATACTAAATATTTATTATTTATTTTAAAATCATTATATATTAGAAAAATTAACTCCTCATTAACATGCTGGTCAATATCTTCAATTATTAATTTTTTTTGAGAAAGAATGGTCTCGATTTTATCTTTTGATATATCTTTCGATACAATTCTAAGAAATGAATTTTTCTTTGCAAAAATATTTAACACAAAGGTTTTTCCAGATTTTTTTGGCCCAGTTACATTAACAATGCTACTCTCCCATAAGGGCCATTTAAATAAATACTCATAAACTTGCTGATTACTTTGAGAGATGCAAAAATCATCTTCAAAATAATGCTCTTCAATACTTAAGTCAAAAATTTGTTGTTCATTCATCTATAGTAATAACCCAAGTATTAAAACTTTCTTTTAAGGTAATATTTTGTTCTTTTAAATTTCTTTGGAGGCTATCGATTGTTCCATTAAAATATATTTTTCCTTTGTATATATTAGAAGAAATTTCTAAATTTTTAATTTCTTTAATCGAATTTGTTTTCACTAGTGTATTTCTTAGTTTGTTTAAATTTTTTAAATTTTTATTTGCAAAAACAAATTCTAATGACAGGGAGGTTCCTGAAAATATAGTATTTTTATTTTTCCAAGTATTTTCTACAGAATTTTTTATTTCATCAATAATTTCTACCAAAATTTTCTCTGAATTATCACTGGGTATTTTTTTACTAAATTTTTTAAAATAATGAGTATTTTCCAAATTTAATTTATAAGCTATATTTTCATTTTCAGAATCTAAATTTATTAAAACAACTAAAGAATTATTCAAACCATATTTTTTCAAAACTCTTGATATATCAATTGAATTTATTTCTGTCATCAGTGTAACATTTTTTTGATCAGTCAAGTCTCCTTCAGGTAACATAAACTCAACTAAATAATTTTGAACTGAGGAATTATTCCAATTATCAATAAAAAAATTATTATTCCAAAGATTCACTGAATTTTGTGATCTTATCACTGGAAAAGTTAAAATAGGACGACTAATAGAGTCTGTATAAATTATACCTCTTTGATTAAAAAAACTTTTAACTTTTCTCTCATCAAAAAAAATTGAAAAAGTCATTTGATAACTACTTGAAATCATTCTTTCATCTACAATGCTTACGTTACTAACCATATCTGCAACCTTGCTTGATTCGATGTTTTTGATCTTCCAAAACTCTTGTTCAACCATTATTCTTTTGCTTAACTTCTCAAAGGAAGTAACGATTGCTTTATTTATTAAATCTTCTCTAAAATCTTTAGAACTACTAAATTTTTGTTGAATAATTACATTTTCAACTCTGAAAACATCGCTATAAGAGTACGTTGATACATTAAAAAATAGTAAAAAAAAAATAACTTTTTTTATTTTTTTACTGTATTGATTTAAATAAAATTTTGTAATCATATTTTTAAGTGCCAAAAAAAAAATTTACTTATAAACAAAGTGGCGTAGACATAACTACCACAAATAATCTTGTAAAATATATTTCTAATTTATCAAATAAAACGAAAATAAAAGGTAGCAAAGTCAAATCTTTTAGAAATATCGGAGGTTTTGGGTCTTTATTCGATTTGTCGCAATACAAGATCAAAAATCCAGTACTCGTATCTTCAACGGATGGTGTGGGCACTAAACTTGAATTGGCTAATACAATGAACAAATACAAAACAATAGGAATTGATTTGGTCGCTATGTGTGTAAATGACCTGGTAGTTCAGGGGGCAAAACCATTGTTTTTTTTAGATTACATAGCAATTGGCAAAGTAATTCCTTCAAAATACAAAGACATACTAAAAGGCATCGCAAAAGGTTGTGAGATAGCAAAATGTTATTTAGCGGGTGGCGAGACCGCTGAAATGCCAGGTGTCTATACAAAACAAGGATTTGATCTCGCAGGTTTCTCTGTTGGTGTAGTTGATAAAAATAAAATTTTAAGTGGACAGAAAATAAAAAAAGGAGATGTTATTATTTCTATTCCTTCCTCTGGAGTTCACTCAAACGGGTTTTCTTTAGTTAGAAAAATTCTTAAAGAAAAGAAAATTACCTATAATAAAAATAAAAAAATTTACAACACTCTTATGACTCCTACTAAAATATATGTACAAGAAATAAATAAACTTATCGACAGAAATCTCATCAATGGTTGTTGCAATATTACAGGGGGAGGTCTTATAGAAAATATTCCAAGGGTATTGCCAAATCAAGTAACTGCAAAAATTGATCTAAATAAAATAAAAATATTAAATATCTTTAAATGGATCAGCAAAAATGGTGTTGCTGACTACGAAATGTTAAGAACGTTTAATTGCGGTGTAGGATTTGTTCTTTTTGCAAAAAAAGAGAATATTACAAAAATTTCTAAAATTTTTTCTTCTAAATTTAAACCATATATTATTGGTGAGGTTGTAAATAAAAGTTCATCCAAAATTGAATTTATGGGAAATGCTAACTTTTAAAAAAAAAGTAGCAGTATTCATTTCTGGAAGAGGTTCTAATTTAAGAAATCTCTATAAATTTTCAACTACCTCTAAATCTAAGTTTATTATTAATTTAGTCATTTCAAACAAAAAAAATGCAAAGGGCGTTTTGTTTTCAAAAACAAAAAAAATTAAAACTATTTGTATTGAAAAAAAAATAAGTACTTTTGAAAAAAAAGCTCTAATTGAAATTTCAAGGCACAAAATTGATATTTTATGTCTTGCTGGCTTCATGAAGATTCTAAGCAAAGAATTTATTAAAAATATAAATATTCCTGTAATTAATATACACCCTTCTCTGCTACCTAAATTTAAAGGGTTAAATACTCATGAAAGAGCTATAAACAAAAAAGAAAAGTTTTCTGGTTGTACAGTACATTTTGTAACACCAAAATTAGATAGTGGAAAAATTATTTTACAAAAAAAAGTAAAAATTACTAAAAATGAAACTCCAAAAAGTTTAGCAAGAAAAGTTTTACAAGCTGAGCATCGAATCTACCCATTAGCTCTGAATAAGATTTGTTAATCTTTATTAAAAAAAAGTTCTATTTCTCTTTTTGCACTTTCTGGCGAATCTGATCCGTGCACAGAATTTTTATCGATCGAAATCGCATATAGTTTTCTTATTGTGCCCTCTTTAGCTTCAGCTGGATTTGTGGCACCCATTAATTCTCTATTTTTTGCAATTGCGTCCTTACCCTCTAAAACTATAGCAACCAATGGTCCGGAGCTTATAAAAGTACATAGATCCTTGAAAAATGGTCTTGCAGAATGCATTTCGTAAAATTTTTCTGCAAATTTAATATCTATATGAATTTTTTTTATTTTTTTTACAACTAAATTATTTTCTTCAAAAATATTAACTATTTTACCTATCAAATTTCTTTCAACAGCATCTGGTTTTATTAATGATAAAGTTTGTTCCATATTTATTTCTCGTAATGCTCCTCTACTAGTCTGTTTAATAATTTAACACCATAACCTGTTGCACCTTCTGGGACCACTTCAGTATCTTTTTTTGTCCATGCCATACCCGCTATATCAAGATGAGCCCATGGAGTTTTGTTTCTAATAAATCGTTGCAAGAATTGCGCAGCGGTTATTGATCCTGCGCCGCCTGAGTAATTGATATTTTGCAAATCTGCTATTTTAGAGTCCATTAACTTATCGTAATTTTTGTGCAAAGGAAATCTCCAAGCTTTTTCATTATCTTTAAGACTTGTTTCATGAATTTGTTTAGCAAGCTTGTCATCATTAGAAAATAAACCTGCATATTCATTTCCTAAAGAAACCACAATTGCTCCAGTTAATGTGGCCAAATTAATAATAAATTTTGGTTTAAATCTATCTTCTGTATAAGCAATCGCATCAGCCAAAACTAATCTACCTTCAGCATCCGTGTTTAACACTTCAATTGATTGTCCTGAATAACTAATTACAACATCTCCTGGTCTTTGTGCATTACCATCAGCCATATTTTCAACTAATCCCACAACTCCTACAACGTTTACTTTTGCTTTTCTGAGAGCCAAAACTTTCATTAATCCAGTTACTGTGCCGGCTCCTCCCATGTCATACTTCATATCTTCCATATGACTTGCTGGTTTTAATGAAATTCCACCTGTATCAAAGCAAACACCCTTGCCAACAAATGCCAAAGGTTTTTCTTTTGAAGACTTGTTTCCATTCCATTTCATGATGGCAATGTAAGATTCATTTGAACTACCCTGCCCTACTCCTAATATTGCGTTCATACCAAGAGATTTCATTTTTTTTTCATTTAAAATTTCTACTGAGATGCCAATTTTTTTTAATTTAAGAATCTCATCCACAAATTTTTTAGGATTTAAAATATTAGCAGGTAAAGTAACTAAATTTCTTGTTTCCTCTATTCCAGAATAAATATTTTTTGCATACCTTATTGATTTTTGAAGGGTTACTTTATCAGATGATAGTATTGATAAAGATTGTAAAGTATTTTTTAAATTATCTTTTTTAAATTTATAATTTTTAAAATTATAACTCCTAGACATTAGACCAAGTAAAAAATTAGAGAAAAATTTATATTTATTATTATCAATACTTAAATTGGTATCAAAAAATATATTTGCATTTTTAAATTTAGAGATTTCAGCATACACTAAACCTCCTGCTTTTTGGAAATCGTATTCATTTAAATCATCTTTAATTTTATAAATAACAATTTTTTGCTTTTTATCGTTATCAAGCAAATCTAATTTTAAAAGATCTAATTCAGCAAAATCATTTTTAAACAAATTAATCTGTTTTAATTGATTTTTTGAAAAAAAATTTAGTTGGTTTTCAAATTTAAAATTATTATCTACAAAAATAACTGAAATTTCAGCTTTTTTATTTAAATTGTGTGAAATATTAAACATATGTAATAGTAAACGTGATCACTAAATACACAATTTATGTTTAAAAACAAGCTGAAGAATTATTTAACACTAGAAATTGTAAAATCCTATTTGTTTGTTCTTGCAACACTGACTTTGCTTATATGGGTTACTCAGGCAGCAAGATTGCTATATTTAATAACTGATACTGGTCTATCTATAGTTACTTTTGCAGAATATATTTTTTTACTAATACCAAAAACAATTTCACAAGTCATGATCATAAGTTTTTTGATAAGTCTTTTCATAAATATAATTAAACTACAAAATAACAAAGAATTGGAAATTTATTGGTTAGCAGGAATAAGTAAAAATGAAATTATCAGTTTAATTTTTACAATTTCATTATTTTTTACATTCTTGGCTTTTGTATTTTATATCTTCATTGCTCCTGCAAGTGGCAATAAGTCTAGAAATATTATTGCAAATGCAGAGTTTTCGCTCGTTAATGCTCTTGTAAAAAAAAATAACTTTAATTCACCTCTCAAAGATCTAACTATTTTTGTAAATAAAAACGACAATCAAGGCAATCTTGAAAAAATATATATATTTGAAAAAAATAAAACAATAATTTCAAAAAAAGGTAGAGTTTTAAATATTAATGAAAAAAACTATCTAGAACTTCTTGATGGAATTATTCACGAAAAAAATGAT
>VTPP01000002.1 GCA_008638225.1 Pelagibacteraceae bacterium | reverse complement strand
GCTTGAGTAAATCTAAAAATATTATCTACGAAAAATAAAACGTCTTGTCCTTCTTTATCTCTAAAATACTCAGCAATTGTAAGACCTGATAAAGCAACCCTTGCTCTTGCTCCTGGTGGTTCGTTCATTTGACCGTAAACCAAGGCAGCCTTAGAACCTGGGCCGTCAATTTTAATAACTCCGGACTCCATCATTTCATGGTACAAATCGTTTCCCTCTCTAGTTCTCTCACCTACACCTGCAAATACAGAGTACCCTCCGTGAGCTTTTGCTACGTTATTAATTAACTCCATAATTAAAACTGTTTTTCCAACTCCTGCTCCACCGAATAATCCAATTTTACCACCTCTTGAGTATGGAGCTAATAAATCAACAACCTTAATACCAGTCACTAAAACTTCTGTTTCAGTAGATTGATCAACAAAATTGGGTGCTGAACGATGAATTGGCCATTTTTCTTTTGTACTAAGAGGCCCTCTCTCATCAATTGGCTCACCAATGACGTTAATAATTCTTCCTAATGTTTCAGGACCTACTGGCACTGTGATTGATTTTCCAGTATTTGTAACCTGATCTCCTCTTTTAAGACCTTCTGTTGTGTCCATTGCAATAGTACGAACTGTATTTTCTCCTAAATGTTGGGCAACTTCTAAAACTAGCCTTATTCCAGAATTATTACATTCTAGTGCCATTAAAATTTCTGGTATATTTTCTTCAAATTTTACGTCCACTACTGCACCGATTACCTGTGTAATTGTTCCAAATTTATTTGCCATTAGTTATTCTCTCCTCAATTTTCTACAAAGACTCAGCGCCTGAAATGATTTCGATCAACTCTTTTGTAATCACTGCTTGCCTGCTTCTATTGTAATTTATAGTTAACTTATTAATTAAATCTCCTGCATTTCTTGTCGCGTTGTCCATAGCCGACATTCTTGATCCTTGTTCGCTTGCAGCATTTTCTAAAAATGCTTTAAATATTTGAGTTGAAATATTTTTTGGCAATAAATTTTCTAAAATCTCCTCTTCTTCTGGCTCGTATTCATATTGCATAACATTAGTTGAGTTTTCCTCTATTTTCGTTTCACTATCTAAGGAAGGTGTAGGTATAATTTGTTGCGCTTGGGGCTCCTGAGATATGACACTTTTAAATTTGTTATAAAAAATAGTACAAACATCAAACTCATCTTTGCTGAACTTTTCTACAATTTGTGAAGTAATTTGATCTGCTTCTCTAATAGTAATTTGTTTTAGTTCTTTAAAACTAATCTTATCAACTATATACTTTCCAAAAACTCGTTTAAGCTGATCATGACCTTTGCTTCCAACTGTAATAATAGATATTTCTTTTCCTAATTTTAATTTTTCATTTATAAAAGACTTGGCTTTTCTTGCTATGCTGGTATTGAAAGCTCCACATAAACCTCTATCAGCTGTCATAACCACACACAAATACTTGTGGTCTTTGCCGTTTCCAACCAAGAGTTTAGGTGCTGCAGTTTTATCCACTATTGAGTTTTTTAAATTACTAATAATGCTATTCATCTTGTCAGAATAGGCTCTTCCTTTTTCTGCTCGTTCTTGCGCTTTTCTTAATTTCGCAGCAGCAACCATTTTCATTGCTTTAGTAATTTTTTGTGTAGATTTTACGCTTTTAATTCTATTACGTAGATCTTTTAAAGTTGCCATTAATTTTCAAATTTACTTTTAAATTTTTCAATAAACGTTCTAAGTTTTGTTTCATTAGCTTCATCTAATTTGCCAGTCGAACTTATATTGCTTAGTATTTCTGGGGAGTCAGATTTAATTTGACTTAGCAGTTGACTCTCAAAGTTTTTAATTTTTGATAATTCAATATTATCCAAATATCCTTTTACACCACAAAAAATAGACACCACTTGTTCTTCAACTTTTAAAGGAGAATATTGACCTTGCTTTAAGAGTTCGGTCAATTTAGATCCTCTATTTAGTAGTTGCTGTGTTGAAGCATCTAAATCTGATCCAAATTGTGCAAATGCTGCCATTTCTCTATATTGAGCTAATTCTAATTTTATTGATCCAGCAACTTGCTTCATTGCTTTAATTTGTGCGGCAGATCCAACTCGCGAAACTGAAATACCGACGTTAACTGCTGGTCTAATACCTTTAAAAAATAACTCTGTTTCTAAAAATATCTGTCCGTCAGTAATAGAAATAACATTGGTTGGTATGTAAGCTGATACGTCGCTGGCTTGTGTTTCAATAATAGGTAATGCTGTAAGTGATCCGCCTCCATGAGCATCGCTTAGTTTAGCAGCTCTTTCTAATAATCTGCTGTGCAAATAAAATACATCTCCTGGAAAAGCTTCTCTTCCTGGGGGTCTTCTTAACAATAATGACATTTGTCTGTAAGCTACGGCTTGCTTAGATAGATCGTCATATACTATTAATGCATGCATACCGTTATCTCTAAAATATTCACCCATTGTGCACCCTGTAAATGGAGCTAAAAATTGAAGTGGTGCTGGATCTGAAGCTGTTGCAGCTACTACAATGGTATATTCCAAAGCCCCTGAATCTTCTAAAGTTTTAACAATCTGAGCTACAGTTGATCTTTTTTGCCCTATCGCAACATAAATACAATAAAGTTTTTTAGACTCATCTGTGGATTTATTAATTTCTTTTTGATTAATTATTGTGTCAATCGCAATTGCTGTTTTCCCTGTTTGTCTATCACCAATAATTAGTTCTCTTTGCCCTCTTCCAATAGGAATTAAACTATCAATCGCCTTAAGACCAGTTTGCATAGGCTCGTTAACTGATTTTCTTGAAATAATTCCAGGTGCTTTAACATCAACTCTTTTTCGTTCGGATTTAGGATCTAATGGACCCTTACCGTCTATGGGATTGCCAAGACCATCAAGCACTCTTCCTAATAAAGACTTTCCTACAGCAACATCAACAATTTTTCCTGTTCTCTTAACAATGTCTCCTTCTTTTATTTTAGAGTCCTCACCAAATATAACTACTCCTACGTTGTCATTTTCTAAGTTAAGCGCCATACCTTTGGTTCCTTCAGAAAACTCAACCATTTCTCCAGCTTGAACATTATCTAAACCATGAATTCTAGAAATTCCGTCTCCCACAGAAAGAACTTGTCCCACTTCTGAAACCTCGGTTTCCGTACCAAAATTTTCTATTTGGTCTTTAATTATTTTTGTGACTTCTGAGGGGTTTATGTCCATTATTTTGCTCCTAAATATTGTTTAAAATTCTATTAAATTTACTTTTGGCAGAATTATCTACCATTGTACTTCCAACTTTCAAAATTGAACCTGAAATTAAACTTTCATCAACTAGAAAATTTAACTTAATATCTTTTTTATAAAGGAAAGAAAGTTCTTTTCTAATTTCTTCTTTTTTACTCTCAGAGATGCTATTTGCAATTGTTAAATTTGCAAATATTTCGCCTTTGCTTTCAGATACAAGAGAAAAAAAATCTTTTACTATTTTCTCCAAATAAAAAAATCGTCCTTTATCGTTAATTAATAAAAGAAAATTTGCAAAATACTTATTCAATTTTAACTTTTCAGATAGTATTTCTATTATTTTAAATCTTGTTTTCTTTTGAATGGTTGGGTTAGTGACAAATTTTCTGAAATCCTTAGATTCAGTTAATAAACTTTCTACTTGTGCAAAGTTTTTTTCTACTTCTGGTAATATTTTTTTTTCTGTAGCTATCTGAAATATGGATTTTGCATATCTGCCTGTAGCATCAGAAAAAGAGTTTGAATTGCTTTCCAAGATAATCCTTTTTGCTTTTTAATTTCCGTGGCCGTACGTAGCACAATGAAAACTGGCGATCAAGAGCGATATTTAGCACGTTTACTTGTGATTAAAGAAAGTTTATTGGGTCAACATCAACCTCAAGTTTTAAATCTTTAGTAATCAAGGTTAAATTTAACCAATTTTTCAAAAATTGCTGGGGGAAAAGAGATACTTCATATTTAATTAATAGACGCATTCTATATTTGTCGCGAATTCGAAATATTGGTGCAGTAACTGGACCATAAATTTTTATTTTTAAGTGATTTGAAAAAGATGCTCTCAATTTGTTTGATATTTTCTCAACATCAAACTTATTTTTTCCAGAAACTATTATACTAATTAATTTTGAGTATGGAGGAAGATGTGCTTTTTTTCTAAACTCAAGCTCTTCTTTGTAAAAAACTTCAGGATTCGTACTTGAAAGAGAATGAAGGATTTTATTATTAGGGTCATTCGTTTGTAAAAATACAATGGAGTCGTTTTTTTCTCTTCCAGCTCTACCTGAAAGTTGCTGCAATAATTGAAAATTTTTCTCTGAAGCTCGAATATCACTTCCTAAAAAATTGGTATCTGAATTAACAACAACAATGTGATTTAATTTTGGAAAATGAAATCCTTTAGAAATTAATTGAGTACCTACTAAAATTGGAATTTTATTTGTTTCTATGTCTTTAATAATAGTTTCTGAATCATTATTATTTACTGTATCGGAGGAAAAAATTTGTATTTTTTTATCAGGAAATATCGCTTGGACTTCTTCAAATATTTTTTCAACACCCAAACCATAAAAAGTATAATCACAATTTTTGTCATTGATGCATCTTTGATTTAATTTTGTTTTGTAATCACAGTAATGACACATTGCATCTTGCGATGTTTGATGAAAAACTAATCCTATTGAGCAATTTGGACACACTAACCTTTTTTTACATTGATAACACATTACGTATGTTGAGTGTCCCCGTCTATTCAAAAAAAATAGAACTTGTTTTTTTTCATTGATTAATTTTTTTAACTTTAAAATTAAATTGTTTGAAATAAACTTTCCCTTATCTGCGGGAAATTTAACTAAATCAATAATTTCAATTTTTGGTAGAGAGATATTTTTATATCTTTCTTGCAAACTAACGTAGAAATATTTTTTATTTTTACTATTAAAATAACTTTCAAGAGATGGTGTTGCAGAAATAAGTAGGACTGGAAATTTATCAATTGACCCCTTCAAAATTGACATATCTCTGGCGTTATAAATCACCCCCTCATCCTGCTTGTAAGAAGAGTCGTGCTCTTCATCGATCACAATAAGTTTTAGATTTTGAAATGGTAAAAAAATTGCAGAACGGGCTCCTAATACTAACTTTATTTTATTTTCAGAAACTCCTTTCCAAATTATTTTTTTTCTTCTCTCTCCTATGCTCGAATGCCATAAAGATATTTCACATCCAAAATAATCTTTAAATCTTTGCGCTATTTGTTTCGTAAGTGCTATTTCGGGCAATAAAACTAAAACTTGAAAATTTTCTTTCAGTGCTTTTTTAATAACATCAAAATAAACTAATGTTTTACCAGATCCGGTTACTCCATGCACTAAAGTGGTAGAATATCTTGAAAATTTTAAATTTTTACAAATTTCATTAAGTGCTTTTTTTTGTGAATTATTTAAATTATTTTTTTTAAATTTGGTAATTTTGTACTCGCTAAAATTATTTTTATTATTTATTTTATTTAAAGATGACAAACCTTTTTCATACATAAAAAGTTTTAGGGTCATTCCTAGACTGGATAAATTATATAATGAAAACTTTTCAATAAAATTAATATTATTTTCAGATAGTTTTGGAAAATTTATTTTGCTAATAATTTTTTTTATTTTTATATTTTTGGGACTACTTACCCCCATTTCCCATACTATGCCTAAAATTTCTTTGTTTCGAAATGGTACTAGAACATAATCTCCTTTTTCTAGTTTTGTTGATGGATCTGATGAATATGTAAATGGATGGTCAAACTTTATTGGCAACAAAACATTTATATTCATATAAAAATTGATTTATATATTTTTAGATAATAAGTTATACCATTATGAAAATATTTTTAGACTCTTCCGATATTAATGAAATAAAGCCACTAAACAAAACCGGCTTAATTGATGGCATCACAACTAATCCCTCATTGCTAGCAAAACAGCAAGGAAGTTTTAAAAAAATTTTAAAATCTATCGCAAATGAAGTTAAAGGTCCGATTAGTGCAGAAGTTACCTCCATTAAAGCGGATGGAATGATTGATGAAGCAAAAATACTTCAAAAAATTGCAAAAAATATCGTAATTAAAATTCCCCTAACTTTAGATGGTTTAATTGCATGCAACTACCTAACGAAAAAAAAATTTATGGTGAATGTAACTCTTTGTTTTTCTGTATCTCAAGCATTATTGGCGGCTAAAGCTGGTGCAACATTCATTTCTCCCTTTATTGGAAGATTGGATGATATTGGTGAAAATGGTCTATTATTAATAAAAGACATTAGAACCGTTTACGATAACTTTAATTTTAAAACTAAAATTTTGGCAGCTTCTATTCGGACCGTTGCTCATATACAAGAAGTTTTAAAAATTGGCGCAGATATTGCAACTATTCCACCGAAAATTTTTCACGAACTTTATAAGCATGAGCTTACAGACAAAGGACTTGAAATTTTTTTATCCGATTGGAAAAAAAGTGGAAAACAAATAAATTAAAAGTGGATAGCTCTTTTATCGACTGCTAAAGCAGCTTCTCGAACTGCTTCGGACAATGTAGGATGGGCATGACAAGTTCTGGCTATATCTTCTGCGCTTCCTCCAAATTCCATAGCTAACACAACCTCAGCTATCATAGTTCCTACGTCTGGGCCAATCATGTGAACACCTAGAATTTTATCGGTATTCTTATCCACTAAAATTTTTATAAAACCATCTGAATCGTTATTAATTTTTGCTCTTGAATTTGCTACGAATGGAAATTTTCCAATATTGTACTCAATACCTATTTTTTTTAATTCTTCTTCGGTTTTTCCCACAACTGCAACTTCGGGTGATGTATAAACTACTCCAGGTATTGTATCGTAATTTACATGTCCATATTTTCCTGAAATTATTTCTGCAACTGCCATTCCTTCGTCTTCTGCTTTATGTGCAAGCATCGGACCTTCTATGACGTCTCCGATAGCATATATATTTTCTATATTTGTTTTAAACTTTTTATCTGTAGAAATTCGTCCTTTTGAATCTTTATTAACTCCTGCTGTTTCCAAATTAAGACCATCCGTGTTTGGTTTTCTTCCTACTGACATTAAAACGATGTCACTTACTATTTCAAGTGTTTGTCCATTACTTTCGGCTGTGACCATTGTTCCATTTGATGTTTTTTTTACGTCAATCACCTTAGTTGATAAATGAAATTTCATTCCTTGTTTTTTTAAAATTTTTAAAAAAGTATCGCTAATTTCTTTATCCATTCCAGGTGTAATATGATCCATGTATTCAATCACTTCTACTTCAGAACCAAGTCGTAACCATACAGATCCCATTTCTAAGCCTATATAGCCACCACCAATTACTATTAATTTTTTTGGTACTTTTTTTAGTGCAAGAGCTCCAGTTGACGAAACAATCGTTTCTTCATCTATATTAATATTTGGCAATGAAGCAACCGAAGACCCAGTCGCTATAACAATATTTTTTGCTCTAATTTCTTGTGTAGAGCCAGAGGAGTCTTTTACTAATATTGTGTTTTTATCTTTAAAGCTTCCATGACCTTTTACATAAGTAACTTTATTTTTTTTGAATAAAAATTCTATTCCTTTGGTTAAACCATCTACAGATTTATCCTTGTGACCCATCATTTTTGTTAAATCCAGCGAAAGATCTCCAGTGTTGATACCTATATCTTTAAATTCATTTTTTGCTTTACTGTACATTTCTGAGGCATGAAGTAATGACTTGGACGGAATACACCCGACATTTAAACAAGTTCCACCAAGAGTGCCTCTAGATTCTATGCATGCAGTTTTATTTCCTAGTTGTGCTGCTCTAATCGCACAAACATAACCTCCCGGCCCGCCTCCAATAACTAGTACATCAAACTCTTCCATAATAAATTTATAAACTTAAAAATAATCTTCTAGGGTCTTCTAATATCTCTTTTACTCTAACTAAAAAAGAAACTGCTTCTTTTCCGTCTATAATTCTATGATCATAAGATAAAGCAAGATACATAATTGGTCTTATTTCAATTTTTCCATCAATAACTACTGCTCTTTGAACAATGTTATGCATACCTAATACTCCTGATTGAGGAGGATTAATAATTGGTGTTGAAAGCATCGAGCCGTATATTCCGCCATTTGTAATAGTGAAAGTCCCGCCTTGCAATTCATCAATGGAAAGTTGGTTATTTTTTGCTTTTGCTCCCAAGTCTATAATTTCTTTTTCAATCTCAGAAAAAGAAAGTTCGTCAGCATTTCTCAAAACAGGTACTACCAAACCTTTATCAGTGCCGACTGCAACACCCATATTATAATAATTTTTATATACGATATCCTCACCCTGAATCTCTGCATTTACTGCTGGGTATGTCTGCAATGCATTTACACACGCCTTCACAAAAAAAGACATAAATCCAAGTTTTACCCCATATCTTTTCTCAAATTCGTCTTTGTTATCTTTTCTTATTTGAATAATCATCGACATATCGATTTCATTGAAAGTAGTTAAAATTGCAGCATTGTTTTGTGCATCTTTTAATCTTTTTGCAATTGTAGATCTAAGTCGAGTCATTTTGACTCTTTCTTCTTCTCCTACTTCAATTTTTCTTTTATTGGGTGAAGGACTAAAACCCATAAGACCAACTAGGTCACCTTTTAAAATTCTTCCATCTCTTCCAGTGCCGGTAACAGTAGCTGGATCGATATGTTTTTCTTCCACTATGCGTTTTACTGCTGGAGAAAGTTCATTCTTCTTATTAATTGTTTCTATTTTAGAAGCAGGTTTTGCATCTTGTTTAATTTCTGAAATTTTTTTTTCTTCTTTTTTGATTGGAACTACGGAAGCTCCCACTTCTACTGATCCAAGCAATCCTCCAACCTGAACTGTGGATCCTTCTTCAGCTAAAATTTCTTTTAAAACTCCTGATTTTGGAGACGTTACATCAACGCTTACTTTATCTGTTTCTAAAGAAACAATAGCCTCATCTGCACCAACAGAATCTCCCAATTTTTTTAACCACTTAGCTACCGTCGCTTCCTTGATAGATTCGCCTAAAGTTGGAACAATGATTTTATCAGCCATTTATATAGTTAATGCTTTTGTAACAATTTCCTCTTGCTGAGCAACATGTTTTTTCAAATAGCCTGTAGCAGTTGATGCCGAAGGGCCTCTGCCTATATATTGAACAGTCTTAGTTTTTGCTTTTATAAAATTTAAAGTCCAATTGATATATCGTTCGACACTATTCCAGCATCCCATATTTTGTGGCTCTTCTTGACACCATATATATTCGCTCGCATTAACAAATCTTTTAATATGTTTTGCCAAAGCTTTTGCCGGAAAAGGATATAGCTGTTCTATTCTAATAAGTTGAATTCTGTTGTCTTTAATTTGCTCTCTTTTTTCCAAAAGATCGAAATATACTTTTCCAGAACATAAAATAACTCTCTTGATATCCTTATCTGCAGCTAATTTAATTAGCTTATATTCTGGGTATTCTGCATGATCACGCAATACTCTGTGAAAAGTATTTTCTCTTGAAAAGTCTTCTAATTCAGAAACACATTTTTTATGTCTCAATAAAGACTTTGGTGTAAAAATAATTAATGGTTTTCTAAATTGTCTGTGAATTTGTCTTCGCAAAGCGTGGAAATAATTTGCTGGCGTTGTACAGTTTACTACTTGTAAATTTTCTTGTGCACACGCTTGTAGGTATCTTTCAATTCTTGCAGAAGAATGCTCTGGGCCTTGACCCTCATAGCCATGTGGCAATAACATTACCAACCCACTTGCTCTTGTCCATTTTTTTTCTCCAGAGCTAATAAATTGATCAAAAATAACTTGTGCTCCATTAGCAAAATCACCAAATTGAGCTTCCCACATTACTAAAGTGTCAGGTTCTACTAAAGAATATCCATATTCAAATCCCAAAACGCCCATTTCAGATAACAAACTATCAATTATTTCTGCCTTAGCTTGTTTCTTACTTAGGTTATTTAATGGAAAATATTTTTCACCCGTAGTTTGATCTGTCAGCCCAGCATGTCTTTGGCTAAAAGTGCCTCTGACAGAATCTTGTCCAACCAACCGAACCGGGTAACCTTCTTCTAATAAGGTTGCAAATGCAAGGCTTTCTGCTGTTGCCCAATCAAATCCCTTTCCAGTTTCAAACATTTTTTGCTTAGTTTCAAGTATTCTTCTGATAGTTGGGTGGGCATCAAAACTTTCTGGGATATAGCATAACTTCTTTCCAAGATTTTTAATAATTTTAAGATCAACTCCCGTAATTCCTCTTCGATCAGAACCAAACTCTGTTGTAAATTTTGACCAGATTCCAGTAAACCAATCTTGTTCATTTGATAAATAATTTTTAGAAGACTCAAATTCTACATCTAATTTTTTCTTATAGTCGGATTTTTGTTTTTCTATTTGTTCTTTTGTAAACAATCCTTCCTTAACTAATTGATTAGAATACATAGTTAATATCGAGGGATGATTTTTTATTTTCTTATACATAATTGGTTGTGTAAATGAAGGCTCATCTCCTTCATTGTGACCAAATCTTCGATAGCAAAATATATCAATTACGACGTCTCTTTTAAATTTCTGTCTATATTCTGTTGCAACTTTAGCCACATAAACTACGGCTTCAACATCGTCTCCGTTAACATGAAAAATTGGTGCTTGAACCATTTTTGCCACCTCAGATGGATAAGGAGATGATCTTGCAAAGAAAGGAGTTGTAGTAAAACCAATTTGATTATTTACAATAATATGTATTGTACCGCCTATATTATGTCCTGGCACACCTGACATTGCAAAACATTCTGCAACTATTCCCTGTCCTGCAAAAGCCGCATCCCCATGCAATAATATCGGTATAACTTTTTCTCTTGTTTTATCTTTATGAAAAAATTGCTTTGCCCTAGTTTGTCCAAGAACAACCGGATTTACAGCTTCTAAATGTGAGGGATTTGCTGTTAAGCTTACGTGAACTTTATTGCCATCAAATTCTCTGTTTGCAGATGCTCCCAAATGATATTTAACATCACCCGATACTCCACCCATTGCAGGTCCTGGTTCTCCAGCGAACTCTTTAAATATTTTTTTTAAAGGTTTTTGAATAACATTAGTTAGTACATTTAGTCGTCCTCTGTGAGGCATTCCTATTTTTACCTCAACAGCTCCTGATGAGCTTCCAACTTTAATAATTTGTTCCATAGCCGGAACTAGGGATTCGCAGCCATCAAGCCCAAATCTTTTTGTACCAACAAATTTAGCATGTAAATATTTTTCAAAACCTTCTGCTTCCAAAACTCTATTTAATATTGCTTTTTTTCCGTCTTGTGTGAAAGAAATTTCCTTGTCTTTTCCTTCTATTCTATTTTGAATCCAACTTTTTTCATCAGGGTCTGTCATGTGCATGAATTCAACACCTACTTTTGAACAATATGTTTTTAGTAAAATTTCCAAAATTTCATTAATAGTTGCATATTTAAGACCAAGAACATCATCCAAAAAAATCTTTCTTTCTCTATCTTGTTTTGTGAATCCGTATGTTTCTGGATTTAATTCTGGATGTTCTGCATTAGAAGTCAATCCTAGAGGATCTAAATCTGCAATTAAGTGACCTCGAATTCTGTAAGCTCGAATCATCATAATTGCTCTAACAGAATCTTTTGTTGCCGTTTCTATATTTAAGTTATCTGCTATTTCTTTTGAATTTGATTTAATAATTTTTTCTTGAATTTCTAAAACATTAATTTTAGGCAATAAATTTTCATAACGATCTAAATTATTATTCTGGATATTTTTTACCTGCTCTGGAGA
The DNA here is from genome assembly GCA_008638225.1 of Pelagibacteraceae bacterium. Classification (GTDB taxonomy): domain Bacteria; phylum Pseudomonadota; class Alphaproteobacteria; order Pelagibacterales; family Pelagibacteraceae; genus IMCC9063. The sequence continues at coordinate 56,862 of VTPP01000002.1, read as the reverse complement.
CCAGGAAGCGCCTTGGGTATTTTTTTTAATTAATTCTTTATTTTCTGCTAGTCCTAAAAAAAATTCTCTCCAACTCTCTTGTATAGAATTTGGATCTTTTACAAACTTATCATACAGCTCATCAATATATGATGAGTTAGTACCTGATAAAAACGAAGTAGTTTCGAATATTTTATTTTTGGACGATGACATTTTTCTGTCTAGATATATCTCAACCTTGAAGTTTAGTCTTTAATGTTTTTCCAATTTCTGCTGGTGAGTCTGTAACTGTAATTCCGCAAGATTTCATTTTTTCTATTTTATCCTGTGCTCCACCTTTTCCACCTGCAATGATTGCACCTGCGTGCCCCATTCTTCTTCCTGGTGGTGCTGTTAATCCGGCAATAAAACCTACAATAGGTTTTTTAGTTTTAGAATCTTTAATAAACTGAGCGGCCTCCTCTTCTGCCGTACCACCAATTTCTCCTATCATAATTATAGATTCTGTTTTGTCATCTTTTAAAAATAGCTCTAAACAATCTATAAAATTTGTTCCATTTACTGGGTCACCTCCAATACCGATACAAGTTGATTGGCCAAGTCCAATCGCAGATGTTTGTGCCACTGCTTCGTAAGTTAGCGTTCCAGAGCGAGAAACAATTCCAACAGAACCTTTTTGATGGATGTGTCCTGGCATAATACCTATTTTGCACTCGCCTGGAGTAATGATTCCAGGACAGTTTGGTCCTATCAGTCTTGATTTAGATAGATTTAATTTTTCCTTAACTCTAATCATGTCTAAAATTGGTATCCCTTCGGTAATACAAACAACCAAGGGAATTCTACAATCAATAGCTTCTATAATAGCTGCTGCCGCAAACTTTGCGGGCACATAAATCATAGTAGCATCTGCTTCGGTAGACTTAACTGCTTCTTCAACTGAATTAAAAATAGGTTTTCCAAGATGAGTCTGGCCACCTTTTCCAGGTGTAACTCCTCCAACTAAGTTTGTTCCGTAAGCAATGGCCTGCTCAGAATGAAATGTCCCGTGTTTTCCTGTGAAACCTTGGCAAATAACTTTTGTATTTTTATTAACCAAAACTGACATAAATTATTTGATAGCCTCAACTATTTTTTTTGCGGCATCTGAAAGATCATCTGCTGGAATAATTTTTAAACCTGATTGTGCCAGTATTTTTTTTCCTTCTTCAAATTTAGTCCCTGCCAATCTAACTACTAAAGGTACTGTTAAATTTGTTTCTTTTGCGGCTGCAATAACTCCTTCTGCAATAACATCACATCGCATAATCCCACCGAAAATATTAATTAAAATTCCTTTAACATTCTTATCTGATAAAATTATTTTAAAAGCTGCTGAAACTTTTTCTTTTGTAGCTCCACCACCAACGTCTAAAAAATTTGCTGGCTCAGAGCCATACAGTTTAATAATATCCATAGTTGCCATTGCTAAGCCTGCTCCGTTCACCATGCAACCAATGGCACCATCAAGTTTTATGTAAGCTAAATCATATTTACTTGCCTCTATTTCAGCAGGATCTTCTTCGTTTAAATCTCTTAAACTGACTATATCTGGATGGCGATATAATGCGTTATCATCAAAATTAATTTTTGCATCCAAGCATAACACTTGATTTTCTTTGGTTAAAATCAATGGATTAACTTCAATAAGATTAGCGTCTGTATTAACCAATGCTTGAAACACAGATTCTATAAGTTTTTCGGCCTGTTCTATGGATTGTTCTGGAAGTTTGTAAGGTTTTAAAATTTGCGCAACATCATCCTTAGAAAGTCCTTTACCAAGACTAATTCTGGTAGTTATAATTTTTTCAGGAGTTTTATTTGCTACTTCTTCAATGTCCATTCCTCCTTCTGCACTAGAAATAAATGCGATTTTAGAACTTGCTCTATCAACTAGACATGAAAGGTAAAACTCTTTTGATATTTCTGAGGCTTCTTCGATATAAAGCCTCTTGACTTCTCGTCCTTGCGGGCCAGTTTGATGAGTAATTAATACTTTTCCTAATAATATTTTTGCTTCTACCTTTAATTTTTCAATGTTATCAACGACTTTTACACCTCCAGCTTTTCCTCTTCCACCAGCATGAATTTGTGCTTTTAAAACAATTTTATTTGTTTTAATAATTTTTACTTTTTCATCTATTTCATTAAGTGCAAAAATGGGCACCCCGATTGGCACAGGAGCTCCAAATTTTTTTAAAATGTCTTTGGCTTGATGCTCGTGAATATTCATCTAAGCTAAACTTGGATCTATTTTTTTTGCCGCTTCAAATAAACTTTGAACAGCAGCGATCGATATATCAAAATATTTTTTTTCTTCGTTATCTAGTTCTAGTTCAATAACTTTTTCTATACCTTTTGAGCCAATGACAACTGGAACGCCAACATATAAATCTTTAATTCCATATTCTCCATCTAGAAATGCAGCACAAGGAAGTGTTTTTTTCTGATCATGTAAATACGCTTCTGCCATTTGCACCCCAGCTGCTGCCGGAGCATAAAAAGCTGAGCCTTTTTCTAAATATTTTACTATTTCTGCTCCGCCATTTCTTGTTCGGTCTACAATTTCATTTAACTTTTCTTGAGAAAGCTTCCCACTTTTAACAATATCTGATAATTTTTCTTTTCCTACAAAAGTTCTATTTGGCATAGGAACCATGGTATCGCCGTGACCTCCTAAAACAAATGAATCTATTTCTTTTATGGAAACCTTTAATTCTTGAGACAAAAATCTTTTAAATCTTGAAGTATCTAATACTCCGGCCATACCAATTACTTTATTTTTTGGTAGTCCTGAATATTTTTGCAGTGCCATAACTATAACATCTAATGGATTTGTTATGCATATTACAAAAGCATTAGGTGAAGTATTTTTTATTCCTTCAGCAACTTGTTTTATAATTTTTAGATTAATTCCCAAAAGATCATCTCGTGTCATTCCTGGTTTTCTTGGAACACCGGCTGTTATAATAATAACATCTGAATTTTTTGTATCTTCATAGTTATTTGTACCAACAAGATTAGTACTTGATCCATCGACTGCTAAAGACTGAGCTATATCTAAAGCTTTTCCTTTTGCCATTCCTTCAGCAACGTCAAACAAAACAACATCTGCCAATTCTTTGGTTGCAATTAAATGAGCTAATGTTCCACCTATTTGTCCTGCACCAATTAAAGATATTTTTTTCTTCATGAAGAACAAAGGAATAATTGATTATACTATTTCAATCAAGCTAATATTCTTTTTTTTTTAGATTTTGTTGAAATAATTATTTCATTGTTGGCATAATAAACTCAGCATTACTTTTTATACCATTTGGCCAACGAGAGGTTACGGTTTTTAATTTTGTATAAAACCTAACTCCTTCCATGCCATGCATATGCTGATCACCAAATAAAGACCTTTTCCATCCTCCGAAACTATGGAAAGCCATGGGCACTGGTATTGGAATATTAATTCCCACCATTCCAACTTGAATTTTATTGACAAATGTTCTTGCTGAGTCACCGTCTCTAGTAAAAAGACTTACTCCATTTCCATACTCATGATCGTTAATTAATTTTACAGCAGTATCAAAATCTTTCACTCTTACTACAGATAAGACTGGTCCAAATATTTCTTCTTTATAAATTCTCATTTGACTTGTTACATGATCAAATAAACATCCGCCGATATAAAAACCTTTTTCATATCCTTGTAATTTTAATTTTCTTCCATCTACAACCAGATTTGCTCCCTCTTCGACACCAATGTCTACATAACCTTTTACTTTATCTAAATGATCTTTAGTAATAAGCGGACCCATTTCTGACTCTTTATCCATTCCTGGTCCAACTTTTAATGCTTCTACTTTTTCGCTAAGTCTTTTAACTAATTCATCACCAATACCACCCACCGCAACTGCTACGGATTGAGCCATGCAACGTTCACCTGCTGATCCATAGGCTGCTCCCATCAATCCGTTAACTGCTCCATCTAAGTCAGCATCTGGCATTACTACGCAATGATTTTTTGCTCCTCCCAGAGCCTGAACTCTCTTTTCGTTTTTTGCAGCATTTTCATAAATATATTTTGCTATTAGGGTTGACCCTACAAAACTAATAGCACTTACTTTTTTATTTACTAATAGTGCATCAACCGCTTCTTTATCACCATTTACAACATTAAATACTCCATCTGGAAGGCCTGCTTCTTTTAATAATTGGGCCAGCATAAGTGGGCATGAAGGATCTTTTTCAGAAGGCTTTAGAATAAAAGTATTTCCACAAGCAATAGCGATTGGAAACATCCACATTGGAACCATTGCTGGAAAATTAAATGGAGTTATACCAGCGCAAACTCCTAAAGATTGTCTTATAGACCAACTATCTACATCTCGGCCAACATTTTCTGTAAATTCTCCTTTTAATAGATGAGGAATACCACAAGCAAATTCTACAACTTCCAGACCTCTGGTTAATGATCCTTTAGCATCATCATAAACTTTTCCGTGTTCAGAAACTATAATTTTAGTTAATTCATCAGAATTTTTTTCAATTAACTCTTTAAACTTAAATAAAACTCTAGCTCTTTGCAAAGGTGGTGTGTTTGACCATGAATGAAATGCTTGTTGCGCAATATCAACTACAGCATCTACGTCTTTTTTTGTAGCTAAAGTTACTTTGGCGCTCACTTCTCCTGTTGCTGGATTGTAAACATCGGAAGTTTTTTTGGACTCACCTTCAAATATTTTTCCATTAACAAAATGATGAATATTTTTCATAAGAACTTTGAAATTATAGATTGGTGTTTAGGCTGTCAATTTTATAAGGAGAAATTCTTATTTTTTACTAATATTTAACTATTATCAGAAGTAACCAACATTTTTTTTATTGAACCAATTGCTTTTGCAGGATTTAATCCTTTTGGACAAGCATTGGTGCAATTCATAATGGTATGACATCTAAATAATTTAAGCTCATCTGCAACTTTTTTTAGTCTTTTTTTTCTCTCATCATCTCTACTATCAATAATCCATCTATAAGCCTGGAGTAACACAGCAGGTCCAAGATACTTATCACCATTCCACCAATAACTAGGGCAGGAAGTAGAACAACATGCACATAAGATACATTCATATAAACCATCTAATTTAGATCTATCTTCTACTGTTTGTAATTTTTCAATTCCATTATCTCCGGTTGTCTTTGACTGCATCCAGGGCTCTATTGATTGGTACTGCTTATATAATTGCTTCAGATCTGGAACCAAATCTTTGATAACTGGCATGTGTGGTAATGGATAAATGTTTATTTCACCTGCTACTTCCTTTGCTGACTTTGTACAAGCTAAGGTATTTGATCCATCAATATTCATAGCACAACTTCCACAAATTCCTTCACGGCAAGATCTTCTAAATGTCAGTGTTGAATCAATTTCATTTTTAATTTTAATTAAAACATCTAAAACCATTGGGCCACAATTTTCCATGTCTACCTCGTATGTATCTAGTCTTGGATTTTTATTGTTCTCTGGATCCCAACGGTAAATATTTATTTTTTTTATATTCTTTGAATCATTTTTGGAGGAAAAATAATTTCCTTTTTCAACTTTTGAATTTTGAGGTAAAGCAAATTGAACCATAATAATTAATAAACCCGTACTTTTGGAGGAAAGTATTGCACATCATTGGTTAATGTAAAAGAGTGAACGTCTCTATATTCAATATTTACTTTACCATTGGTATGCCAAGCCAAGGTGTGTTTCATCCATTCTTGGTCATTTCTGTCTTTATGATCTTCTCTTGAATGCGCGCCTCTACTTTCTTTTCTATTTTCAGCAGACGATACTGTGACCATGGATTGCCTAATTAAATTATCAAACTCCAAAGCCTCAACCAAATCTGTATTAAATATCAAAGATTTATCTTTAACTTTTATATCACTCATACCTTCCCATGGCTGTTGAATTTCATGTAAACCCTCTTTAAGTGTTTTATCTGTTCTAAAAACTGCGCATTTGCTTTGCATCGTTCTTTGCATTTTGTCTCTCAGAACGGAAGTAGGTGTTCCACCGTTAGCATTTCGCATTTTGTCAAAACGATCTAGAGATTTTTGCGTTTCTGTCTCTGGTATTTTTTCATGTTTTGAATTTGGTTTTACTATTTGAGCTGCTCTTACTGCTGCTGCTTTTCCAAAAACTACTAAGTCAATTAAAGAATTAGATCCAAGTCTATTTGCCCCATGAACTGATACGCAAGCCGCTTCTCCTACAGACATTAAACCCTCAACTACCACTTCAGATCCATCTTGGTCCTTTGTTAAAACCTCTCCGTGATAATTTGTAGGAATACCACCCATATTGTAATGTACCGTAGGTAGCACTGGAATTGGTTCCTTGGTGACATCCACGCCAGCAAAAACTTTTGCAGATTCTGAAATTCCAGGAAGTCTCTCATGTAAAATTTTTGGATCTAAGTGATTTAAATGCAGAAAAATATGATCTTTATTTTTTCCAACACCCCTACCTTCATTAATCTCGATAGTCATAGATCTTGAAACAACATCTCTTGAAGCTAAATCTTTAGCTGATGGAGCGTATCTTTCCATAAATCGCTCGCCTTCTGAATTAACTAAAAATCCGCCTTCTCCTCTACTGCCTTCTGTAATTAAACAACCAGCTCCGTATATTCCTGTAGGATGAAATTGCACAAATTCCATATCTTGTAATGGCAATCCCGCTCTTAATACCATTCCGCCTCCATCTCCTGTGCAAGTGTGTGCTGAGGTTGCTGAGAAATATGCTCTTCCATATCCGCCAGTTGCAAGAATAGTCATGTTAGCTCTAAACCTATGTATGCTGCCATCTTCCAAGCACCATGCTAAAATTCCATGACATTTTCCATTGTGCATTAATAGATCTAAAGCAAAATATTCAATAAAAAATTCTGTATCTTTTTTTAAAGCCTGTCCATACAGAGTATGTAGAATTGCGTGACCAGTTCTGTCTGCTGCTGCACAAGTTCTTTGAACAACACCATTGCCATAATTTTTAGTCATTCCACCAAATGGTCTTTGATAAATTTTACCGTCTTCTGTTCTGCTAAATGGCACTCCATACTTTTCTAACTCTACTACTGCTTGCGGTGCTTCTTTACATAAAAATTCAATTGCATCTTGATCGCCTAACCAATCAGCTCCTTTAACAGTGTCATACATATGCCAACGCCAATCATCTTCGCCCATATTTCCAAGTGCTGCTGATATTCCACCTTGTGCTGCAGCTGTGTGACTTCTGGTTGGAAATACTTTTGATATACAGGCTGTCTTCAATCCTGCCTCTGACAATCCAACTGCAGCTCGCAAGCCAGAACCTCCTGCTCCGACTACGATAGCATCATATTCATGATCAATAATTTTGTATTTTTCCATTATTTAATAAAATTTAATTAATACTAAAGACACAATAGTTAATAGAGGCAAAATAATCGCAAATAAAGAAATGATTAAATTAGCGACAATTTTGTACTGTCTATTTTGTATATAATCCTCAAATATTTCACTTGTACCAATTTTCATATGTAAAAAAACAACAATTAAAAAAATAATCGAAAGAAAAAAATTAATATCGTTTTCAAAAAAGACTAATGTTGTTTGATAATCTTTTTGAATTAAATCAATAAAAATTGACAAAAACCATACAAGCAAAGGAACAAGTGTTATCGCTGTAGCCCTTTGCATAATCCATTTTGTGACTGCAATATTCATCATATAAAAAACCATAATGCTGTTGTTAAAAAGAAAGAAACTACCACAACTAGTACTCCAGAATAATTAGCTATTTTTATTTCATAACCGTATCCAAAATCCCATGACAAATGCCTCAATCCATTCAACAAGTGATAACAAAAAGACCAAGTGAAGCCGATCAATATAAATTTTCCTACCATACTTGATGAAAATATTTGAAAATATTTGTAATAATTTTCTCCTAAGTACAAAGATATAATCCAAAAACAAATCAAAGAAATCGCAGCTATATTTATAATAGAGGTTAATCTGTGAGTAATAGACAAAAGTGAGGACAGTTGCCACTTGTACACTTGCAAATGCGGGGATAGGGGTCTGTTTTTTTCTAAATCACTCATTATGTTAAATAAGATTTTTATTTATTAATGTCTCGGCAATTTGCACCGCATTTAATGCTGCACCTTTTAACAAATTGTCAGAAACAATCCAAAGATTCAAACAATTTTTTTCTGTATTATCTATTCTTATTCTCGAAATATAGGTTTCAAATTTATCTTGAGCTTCAAAAGGAGTTATATATCCACCGTCTTTTCTCTCATCTATTACCTTGCAACCGCTCGCAGCTGAAAGTGCTTTATAAATCTGATCTAGTGAAAATGATTTTTCAAATTGAATATTAACGGACTCACTATGAGACACAAGCACCGGAACTCTGACACAAGTAGCAGTTAATTTTATTTTGTTATCTAATATTTTTTTTGTTTCATTTACCATTTTTAGTTCTTCTTTTGTATATCCATCGTCAGCAAAAACATCGATATGAGGGATAACATTGAAAGCAATTTGCTTAGTAAATTTTTTCGGGTGAATTGTTTCTTTATTTAAAAATTGTTTTGTTTGCTCAATCAATTCATCCATGGGCTCTTTACCAGCTCCAGAAACTGATTGGTAAGTGGAAGCAACAATTCTTTTTATATTAAATAAATCATGCAATGGCTTTAGAGCTACAACTAGTTGCATAGTAGAGCAATTAGGGTTTGCTATGATATTTTTCTTTTTGTAATCTTTAAGATCTTGCCAATTTACTTCGGGAACTACTAATGGAATATCTGGATCCATTCGGTACAAACTAGAATTGTCAATTATAATACTGTATTTTGCAGCTTTTTCAGCAAGCGTTTTGGTGACTGCAGACCCACAACAAAAAAACGTGATGGTTGCTTTTGAAAAATCAAAACTTTCTAATTCCTCTATGATTAGTTTTTTTTCTTTAAATACAATTTTTTTTCCCGCACTTTTTTTTGAAGCTAATAAATAAAGATTATCTAAAGGAAAGTTTCTTCTTTCCAAAACTTCTATTATTTTTCGTCCAACGTTTCCTGTCGCTCCGGCAATTGCTATATTATATTTCATTTCTTTGTATCTAGTTTCGCTATTATCGCATCTCCCATTTGGGTTGTGGACACCTTCTGTTTGCCTTTTTCCATAATATCTGCTGTTCTTAATCCATCTTTTAAAACTAGTTTAATCGCTAATTCTAATAGCTCTGCTTCTTGGTCGAAGTTTAAGGAATATTTTAGAGCCATAGCAAAACTTAAAATCATAGCAATAGGATTTGCAATTCCTTTTCCAGCTATATCGGGCGCAGATCCGTGACATGGCTCATACATTGATCTTGTCCGACCGTGTTTATCTTTTTCACTTAAGGAAGCTGAGGGTAACATTCCAAGAGAGCCTGTTAACATAGCAGCTTCATCCGATAACATATCTCCAAATAAATTATCTGTAACTATTACGTCAAATTGTTTTGGATTTCGAACAAGTTGCATTGCGCAGTTGTCAGCTAGCATGTGGTTTAATGAAATACTTTTGTACATTGCATGCTCATCATAGAGAGATTGCACCTCTTCTTTCCATAATAATCCAGCCTCCATTACATTCGACTTGTCTGCTGATGTTACTTTTTTATTTCTCTTCAAAGCTAAATCAAAAGCTACTTTAGCAACTCTTCTAATCTCTTTAGATGTATAAACATGTGTATTCACACCCCTTCTTTCTCCATTTTCTATTGGTTCAATTCCACGTGGTTCCCCAAAATAAATTCCACCTGTTAATTCTCTAACAATCAGAATATCTAATCCAGATATAACCTCTGGTTTTAAAGATGATGCACTTACCAATTCTTCGAAACATATAGCTGGTCTTAAGTTTGCAAATAATCTCATTTCTTTTCTTAATCGTAACAATGCTCGTTCTGGCTTTTTTGAAAAATCCACCGTATCCCACTTAGGTCCGCCAACAGCTCCTAGAAGTACTGCGTCGCTATCCATAGCTTTGTATAAGACCTGATCTGTTAATGGAGTTTCGTTTTCATCATATGAGGCTCCACCGACTAATTCTTCCGAATAATCTATGTCTAATTTTTTATTTTTATTAAACCAATCAATGATTTTTTTGGCCTCTAGCATTATTTCTGGGCCAATACCATCTCCTGCTAACAACAAAATATTTTTTTTTGTCATTAAAAAAGCCAGGGAGTTCTTGTTTTTTGATTAGAAATAAACTTCGTAATATTTTCAGATTTTTTTAATGTAATGCCAATATCATCTAGGCCATGTATTAAACAGTCTTTTTGAAAAGCATCAACGTTAAATTCTATTGGCTGATTATCGCCTTTAGTAATTTTTTGTTCCTCTAAATTTACTTCTATTTCTTTTTTATTTTTAGAAAATTCAGCAAGTTCTTTTATTTTCTCTTCAGGTAAGACGATTGCTAAGATTCCATTTTTTGAACAATTATTAAAAAATATATCAGCGAAACTAGGGGCAATTACAACTTTAAAACCAAAATCTAATAAAGCCCACGGAGCGTGCTCTCTTGAAGATCCACATCCAAAATTTTTTTCTGCTATTAAAATTTTTGACTTATTAAATGGCTCTTGGTTGAGAATAAAACTTTGTACCGGATTTCCAGCATCATCATATCTCATTTCAAAAAATAAACTTTTGCCTAAACCAGTTCTTTTAATCGTTTTTAGAAACTGCTTTGGTATTATCATGTCTGTATCTACATTTACGATTGGCAGATAAGCAGGAATACTTTTGAGTGTATTAAATTTTTCCATTATAAAAATTTTCTAACATCAGTTAATTTTCCCTCAATTCCCGCAGCCGCAGCCATGGCCGGACTCAATAGGTGTGTTCTTCCACCTCTTCCTTGTCTTCCTTCAAAGTTTCTATTTGATGTAGACGCACATCTTTCTCCTGGCTTTAGCTGATCTGGATTCATTCCTAGACACATTGAACAACCTGGTTCTCTCCATTCTAATCCTGAAGCTATAAAAATTTTATCTAGACCCTCTTCTTCCGCTTGCTTTTTTATTAACCCAGATCCTGGGACTACAAAACCAGTAACATTTGCAGCAATTTTTCTTCCCTTTAAGATAGCTGCTGCTGCTCTTAAATCTTGTATTCTTCCGTTAGTACAAGACCCTATAAAAACTTTATCTATTACAATGGAATCTAATTTTTTATTTGCTTCTAATCCCATATATTCGAGCGATCTAATCACTGCATTTTTTTTATCAGGATCAGAAAAGGTGTCCGGATGCGGAACACTTCCGGTAATGGGCAAGACGTCCTCTGGACTTGTGCCCCAAGTAACAGAGGGGATTATGTCTTCTGCTTTTAAAATTATTGTTTCGTCATATTTTGCATCTGTATCTGAATGCAAACTTAACCAAAAATTTTTAGCCTTTTCCCAATTTTCTCCTTTAGGTGCTAATGGCTTATCTTTAATAAATTCTATTGTTTTTTCATCTGGTTGGATAAGTCCTGCTCTCGCTCCTGCTTCAATGCTCATATTGCATATAGTCATTCTTTCTTCCATGGACAAATTTTTGATTACTTCTCCGCTATACTCTATTACATAGCCAGTACCTCCAGCTGTACCTATTTTTCCAATAATAGTAAGAATGATATCTTTTGCTGTAACTCCTAATGGAAGTTTTCCTTGAACTTCAATTTTCATATTTTTAGCTTTTCTTTGTATTAAAGTTTGAGTAGCTAAAACATGTTCAACTTCAGATGTTCCAATTCCAAAAGCTAAAGCACCAAAAGCACCATGGGTTGCTGTATGGCTATCACCACACACAATCGTCATGCCTGGTTGAGTCAGCCCTTGTTCTGGTCCAATCACATGAACAATTCCCTGCCTAATATCGTGCAAACCAAAAAAATTAATATTAAAATCTTTACAGTTTTTCTCTAACGTTTCGTATTGTAATGCAGAATCTTTATTTTCAATTGGTTTACTTCTGTCTGTGGTAGGAACGTTATGATCTGCAACAGCAAGAGTAAACTCTGGAAATTTAACTTTTCTTCCACTCATGCGAAGTCCTTCAAATGCTTGAGGACTTGTTACTTCATGAACAAGATGTCTATCAATAAAAAGAAGGCAAGTACCATCTTCTTGCTTATCAATTAAATGATTATCAAATATTTTATCGTAAAGAGTTTTCGACATTACAACTTACTTATTAATTGCTCGTGTCTTCACTAACAGCCGCTGATTCTGGGGCCCCTTTTTTCTTAGTCATAGCTTTTTTAGCTGCAACATCAAGACCAATTTTCTTTTTAATCTTTTCGTTAATTCTAGCTGATTTACCTTTTCTGTCTCTTAAATAATAAAGTTTTGCTCTTCTAACTTTTCCTGATCTGATCAGTTCAACAGAATCTACGTTTGGACTGTATAGTTGAAATACTCTCTCAACACCTTCACCAAATGAAATTTTTCGTACTGTAAATGCAGAATTAATTCCTCGGTTTTTTTTTGCAATACAAACACCTTCGTATGCCTGAATTCTTTGTTTTTTACCTTCAATAATTCTTACATTTACTTTAACCGTATCACCTGGATTAAAGTTAACGATTTTTTTATTTTCAGTTAATTTTTTAATCTGATCTTTATTAATATCTTCAATATTTTTCATGACTAAATTCATTCTAATTTTTGTTTTTATTATACTTTTGCCACATATCTGGTCTTAGGCGCTGTGTTATACTCCTGGACTGTTCTAAACGCCAGTGCTTTATTTCCGCATGGTTTCCCGATAATAGAACGTCTGGAACTTTTTTCCCCTCCCATTCTCTTGGCTGAGTATACTGAGGATATTCTAATAGATTATCGTTAAAACTTTCTTCTTGAAGAGATCCTTCTGCTCCTAAAACGCCAGGTAAAAGTCTTAGAACACTATCTAACAAAACTGTTGCCGCTGTCTCACCTCCTGATAAAACATAATCACCTATGCTTATTTCTTCAATATTGTTTTTTTCTATTACTCTTTGATCAACTCCTTCGAAATGACCACACAAAATATTTAACCCATTTTGCAAAGAAAAATTTTTTACCATATCTTGGTTTAAAGTTTTGCCTTTAGGAGAAAGATAAATAGTAGGATTAGTATTTTGATTATTTATTAAACAATTATCAGTAACATCTGCACGCATTAACATTCCTCTTCCACCACCAAAAGGTTTGTCATCAACTGACCCATGCTTATCTAAAGCATAATCTCTTATATTTACAATATCTAGTTTCCAAATATTTTTTTCTCTGGCTCTCTTATAAATTCCCATATCAAGCAAACCAGGAAAGAACTCTGGGTACAGTGTAAATATTTTTGCTGACCACATTAAGATTTATTGGTTCTCCTCTTTAATTTCCTCCACTGGAGCAGATTCGGCTACTGGTGCAGTTTCTGCTGGTGCTACCTCTGCTGGCGCAGGTTGAGCTGCTGCTGCTTCCGCTGTTTTTTTAGCATCTTCAGCTTTTTTTAGTTTTTCCTGGGCTTTCTTTTTTGGTAACGCCTTAATTGGGTTGTTTCTTTGTTTTGGCATAGGAATAAGTTTTGCCTCTCCTAAAAATCTTGCAATTCTCTCTGAAGGTTGAGCTCCCTGACCTAGCCAATACTTAATTCTTTCAATATCAAGACTTAATCTTTCAGTCTTATCTTTAGGTAATAGAGGATTAAAAAATCCAACTTTCTCAATAAATTTTCCATCTCTTGGCCTTCGAGAATCTGCTACTACTATTTTATAGAAGGGTCTTTTTTTAGCTCCCCCTCTAGACATTCTTATTTTTAACATTTGCTTCCTTTCATTTTAAGTTGTTTAAAAACTCTGGAGGAATCTGATCCATTCCATCTAGAGCGCCTCTACCGCCATTTGACATTCTTTTCATCATCGTTGTCATCATTTTATGTTGCTTTAGAAGCTTGTTTACCATTGAGATGTCCGTTCCCGATCCATTCGCAATTCTTTTTTTTCTCGACCCATCAATCACTTTCGGATTGTCTCTTTCTTTTCCAGTCATAGACAAAATAATTGCCTCCTGTTTTGCAAGTATGCTTTCGTCTAAATTAGATTCATCAATCTGTTTTTTTATTTTAGATACACCTGGAAGCATACTTAGCACTCCGCTCATGCCCCCTACTTTTTTCATTTGTCTAATTTGCTTTAAATAATCATTAAAAGTAAAGCTTCCTTTTTTAAAATTTTCTTCTAATTCATCAATTTTTTCTTGCTCCAGACCTTCAGAGACTTTTTCCACGAGAGAGACCACATCTCCCATTCCAAGTATTCTATTTGCAATTCGATCTGGGTGAAATACTTCTAGCTCATTGATGCCTTCGCCCATCCCCAAAAACTTTATTGGGCAACCTGTAACTGCTTTCATACTTAATGCAGCACCACCCTTACCATCTCCATCTATACGGGTAAGTATGATTGAACTTAAGGAAACTGTTTTTTTAAATTCAGTGGCAATATTGACTGCATCCTGTCCTGTCAAAGAATCGGCAACCAATATAATTTCTGTAGGCTTAATATCATTTTCTAATTGTTTTAATTCCATCATCATTTGCTGATCAATTTGAGTTCGTCCGGCAGTATCAAAAATAATAATGTCTTCTCCAGATAAGGATGCCGCATTTATTGCTCTTTTTGAAATTTCTAGAGGAAATTGGCCTTCCATAATAGGAAGTGTCTTAATTGCATTTTTTTCTCCCAGAATTTCTAATTGTTTTTGAGCGGCGGGCCTATAAACATCTAAACTGACTAACATGCTTTTTTTTGAATAATGTTTCTCTAAATATTTTGCTAGTTTTGCAGTAGTTGTAGTTTTTCCTGATCCTTGCAAACCTACAATTAAAATTTTTACAGGTGGTACTGCATTTAAATTAATTTCTTTTTGTTCACTTCCTAATATATTCACTAATTCGTCAAAAACTATTTTGACTATCATCTGTCCTGGAGTGACTGATTTTAAAACTTCCTGACCAATAATTTTTGGTTTAACATTATTAATAAAGTCTTTTGCGACAGAAAGTGATACATCCGACTCTAGTAAAGCTTGTCTAATTTTTCTTAATCCTTCATCGGCTTGTTTTTCATCTAATCGGGTAATCCGATTAAAAAAAGAGAAAGCACTTTCAATTTTATCTGTTAAACTTTCAAACATATTTTTTTTCCTTCTTCCAACAACAATCGCACTAGTGGGCGAATTCTCGCTGACTAGTGTTGATCTCCTCTAAAGAGGACACCACAAAATTGTAATAAATTGTGGAAGTGCCCTGAGGCTATATAGTAACAATTTAAAAGTCAAGGAAACTGGGGTAATAGTAAAAGCTATGAATATTAAAGGTTATAAAATGGATGGTTTAGGAAATGATTTTTTAATCATCGATCAAAGACAAAACCCTGTGGTTCTAACTTCGACCCAAATTAAAAAACTAGCTGACAGAAATAATATTGGGTTTGATCAGTTAATTTATATAGAGCCTGGTAACAATTCTGTACCCAATATTTTATTTTATAATTCAGATGGAGGTGAATCTGCTGCTTGCGGAAACGGAAGTAGATGTGTGGCCTATTTATTGATGGAAGAGCAAAAATCAAAGACAGTTTCCCTTAACACTAAAAGTGGTATTTTAGAGTCCTTTCATAATGGAGATAAAAATATTACGATTGATATGGGTGAGCCAATGTTTGAGTGGAATAAAATTCCTCTTGTTACAAATATAGATTCTTCCAATATCACTTTAAATCTGAAAGAACATGGAACATTTAATGGTTATTCGCTAAGCGTCGGAAACCCTCATATAATTTTTTTTCAAGAAATTGAGATAAATAAATTAAAAATAATAGGTCCTATTATTGAACATCATAGCTATTTCCCGGAACGATGTAATGTGACTTTTGCAAGTATAATCGATAAAGAAAATATAAAAATAAAAGTATGGGAAAGAGGAGCCGGCTTAACAAAAGCTTGTGGCACAGCTGCCTGTGCAACATTGGTTGCTGCATATAAAAAAGGATTAACGAACAGAGTAATAAATATTCATTTTGACAATGGTCGATTGCTCATTGATTGGAAAACTAATAATCACATATACATGACGGGTCCCGTATCGGACATTAAATTAATAAACATTGATATTTAAATAAATGGGTTTTTTTAATAATTTAAAAGAAGGTTTGTTTAAATCTTCGAGAAATTTATCAGAAGGTATTTCTAATATTTTCACCAAAACAAAACCTAATGACGTTTTGTTAAATGAAATTGAAGATTTTATGATTCAAGCAGATTTTGGTGTACATGTTTCACAAAAGTTTAAATCCTTGCTGGCTAGTAAAAAATTTTCTGAAGAGGAGCTAAAAAAAGACAATTTTTATAAGATATTTTCTGAAGAAATATCTAAAATTTTAAAACCTTTAGAAAAAAATATTATTAGCAGCGAAGCTATGCTCCAAACAATCATTATATGCGGTGTGAATGGAACTGGAAAAACAACAACTATTGGAAAGTTATGCAAATTATTTAAAGAAAATAATAAAAAGGTTGTGATTGGTGCGGCAGATACCTTTAGGGCCGCGGCTATTGATCAATTAAAAATATGGTGCGATAGAAACAATACCGACATGATCCAGTCTGAAGTTGGATCGGATCCAGCTTCTGTTGCCTTTAAAACAGTTGAATACGCTAAAAATAATGGCAAAGACATATGTGTTATTGATACTGCAGGAAGACTTCATAATAAAAAAAATTTAATGGAGGAGTTTGCAAAAATTATAAGAGTAATAAAAAAAATTGATCCTAATGCTCCCCAAGAAACATGGATTGTTTTAGATGCAACAACGGGACAAAACGCTGTTACACAGATAGAAGAATTTCAAAAAATCACTTCTATCACCGGGATTATTATGACTAAATTAGATGGTACCGCCAAAGGCGGCATATTAGTAGCTATTGCTGATCGTTTTAAAATACCAATTGTTGCAATTGGTATTGGTGAAAAAGAACATGATCTTAATCAGTTTATTGCGGAAGAATATAGCCAGGCCCTAATAAAAGATCTCTAAAGAGAGTTAATAAATTTTTGTAAAGCATCTACCAAATAAAGGTCGTAGCGCATCATATGTCCACTGCCGTTTGGAAAATAAGAATATTTTGGATTATTGGCCTCCTCATATATTTTCTTACCCATAAAAAAAGGCACAAGCGTATCCATTTTTCCGTGCATAACTAAAATAGGAGATTTATTTTCTTTAATTTTTTCAATCGACACATATCGATCTTTTAATAAAATACTAACTGGTAAATAGGGATATAATATTTCCGCCATATCAACCATTGAGGTATAGGGAGATTCTAAAATTACACCTGCATAAATATCTGTTTTAGCTAGTTCAAGTGCAACACCTGTACCTAAAGATTCGCCATATAAAATAATATCTGATTTTTTTATATTTCTTTTTTCTAACCATCTAATTGCACTTGCGGCATCTTCGTACAAGCCTTCTTCAGTTGGTTTTCCAAGATTATTGCTAAAACCCCTCCATGAAATTAGTAAAAAATTTACATTCATTTTATCAATCTCATTAAGTTTATAAATACGGTTTCTGAGATTTCCTGCGTTACCATGAAAAAAAACTAAAGTTTTTTTTTTAGAATCTTTAAAAGAAAACCAAGAATTGAGCTCAATACGATCACCAGATGGTATTTTTATTTTTTCAAATTGAAATGTAATTGGAGTCAAATCATGGTTATTAATATCTGGTCTATACATCAAACTTCTTTGAAAAATAAACATACACAAAACTAGAATTACATAAGATACGAATATAGAAGAGAAAAAATAATAAAAAATTTTTTTCATGGACGGTATTTTTTATTAGCCAAAAAAATACCAAATAAAACAAGGGCAGCTCCATAAAAATGAAATGATTTCAAGGTTTCATCAAACAAAATCATTCCATAAATAGACCCATAAATTGGCATTAGATATACCGTCAAGCCAGCAAGAGATGCCC
Organism: Pelagibacteraceae bacterium; assembly: GCA_008638225.1. GTDB lineage: Bacteria > Pseudomonadota > Alphaproteobacteria > Pelagibacterales > Pelagibacteraceae > IMCC9063. The sequence continues at coordinate 38,746 of VTPP01000002.1, read as the reverse complement.
CTATAAGCTGTTGCAATTTTGTGTACATAGTAAAAGCTAAAACTCCTGGAAAAATAGAAGCAAGCATAACAAATATTATAAAATTTTGATTAAGGGTTGTTTGTAAAAAATAGACCTCTTCAATCAAAAAAAATGGAAAAAGAATAATGGCTCCCATGCAGCTCATTAGTGCAAATCTAGCAAAAATAGAAAATTGGCTTTTCCAATTAATCAAATATATTGAAAACAAAGCCCAGCTAGTTGCAGAAACAACCATCCACAAATCTCCATAAGTAAAAATTAAATTAATAACATTAGTAAGTTCTCCTTTGAATACGACGTAAGCCACACCCATAAAACTTATTAAAATCCCTACTAGTTGGACTATTTTTAATTTTTCACTAAAAAAAATAGCAGACAAAAGAACTATAATAATTGGAGCTAACGCATAAATGATGCTCATATTAGTCACTGTTGTTGTTAGACCCGAAATATAAGGAAATGCACCACACACAGAAAAACCTGTTAAGCCCAAAAAGGCCAATCTAGGTAATTCTGGAATTATATATTTTTTATTTTTTTTTAATTCTGCGAATACAAAAGGGAGAATAAATAAAAATACAAAAAACCATCTCCAAAAAGCTAGTGATACTGGTGGAATGTTACCAAAAGCGCCTTTTGCTATGGCGATATTACTCGTCATAAAGACAGGCTGAATAAATAACAATAAAAAATGAAAGAACTTCTCTGATGAATTAGTCAAAGTCTTAAAGAACTATTTTTTCTTTTTTTCGGTATCCTCTGTAAGACATTGGTACACCTCAACGCCCATCATACAAAAAGTAGCGAACATGATTATATAAACAGGAAGAACGTCTAAAAAAGTAATCATATTTGATTTATTTAATGTATATGTGATTCCACTAAAAAAAATGATTGCAGCAAGAGTACCTATAACTGAATTTATTTTATTAATCATTTTTTCCCCTTTTTAAAATTTTTAATTAACCAACTCGCAGTTCTCATTAATCTTGGATCATCAAACTTTTCTCCAATAATTTGAACTCCTAAGGGTAGATTATTAGATCCCTGAAGTAATGGCAATGAAATAGATGGCATTCCCAAATATGTCCAGATTGTAGAAAATTCTGGACTTCCAGTATATTCTAAACCTTTAGGTGCAACGCCTGTTGCTGCTGGAGATAATACAGCATGGTACTCATGAAAAACCTCCTGAAATTGTTGATAAAAATAATCTCTATTTTCACAAGCTTCTGTGTAATCTCTTGCCTTATATTTTTGGCCTCGTTCAATAGCTTCTACTAATTTTTTTCCTAATTTTGTTTTTCTTTTTTCATAAAAATCAGAAAAACTATACGCCATATCAGTTTCATGAATAATTTGATGATACTCAAAAATTTTATCGAAATGAGCTGGTGCATCAATTACTTTTATGTTTCCTTCTAATTTTTTTATAAAACTTTCAAAACTTTTTATCGATTCCTTATCTAAGTTTTTCCATTTAGACGTTTTGAAAAATACAAATTTTGGATCAAAGGGAGGCTTTGATTTTAGAATTTCCATTATATTATTTACTGAATATGCAACTGTAGATTTATCTTGTAAGTCTTTTTTAATTATTTCCCTAGCAATTAAGGCGAGGTCCTCGATGCTTCTAGAAAATATTCCAACATGATCAAGAAGATGGGATTGCTTCATTACTCCGTGTCTACTAATCAGGCCATAAGTTGGTTTGTAGCCAATCACTCCGCAGTAAGAAGCTGGTCTAATTACTGATCCATTAGTTTGAGATCCTATAGCTACGGGTGCCATAAAAGATGCAACTACCGCTGCTGAACCACTTGAAGAACCTCCTGGTGTTCTGGAAAAATCGTGAGGATTAGTAGTTTTTCCAGGATCAAAATAAGCAAACTCTGTTGTCACTGTCTTTCCCATTACAAGTGCTCCAGAATTTTTTAATAAGTTGACTACTTCACAATCATCTTTAGATCTAACGCCTTCTCTAAGAATTGTACCACATTGCGTTGGCATTGAATCTGTTCCAAAAATATCTTTAATACCAATGGGAACTCCATGCAGAGGACCAATTGATTTTCCACTTATTCTGTAATCATCAGATTCTCGGGCTGCTGCTAATAGTGCTTCTTTATCGAAATATGCCCAGGCATTAATATTTTTATCTATTTCTTCTATTCTTTTTATATAGCTTTTAACTAATTCTTCTGATGATATTTTTCCTTCGTGGATAAGTTTACTTAACTCAACTGCACTTAAAAAACAAAGTTCAGACATTTATCTTTATGCTGGACCAAACAATTTTTCAGGCAACCATAATGCTAGACCTGGGAAATTGTACATTATGATCATAGCTATTATTACAATTGCTAAAAAAGGCATAATACCTCTGAAAATATCCATTAGTTCGACATTTTTAGACTGAACTCCCTTTAAGTAATATGCCGACATGGCCATCGGTGGAGTTAAAAAAGATGTTTGTAAATTTAATGCAATTAACATTGCAAAAAAGTAAGGATTTATTCCAAATTTTTCTAACAAAGGTAAGAATATAGGAACAAAAATAATTAAAATTTCTGTCCACTCTAAAGGCCAGCCCAATAAAAAAATAATAATTTGCGTAATGACTAAGAACTGCCAAGGCTCAAGATTTAATCCTAAAAAAAATTCCTCGAAAACATGATGTCCACCTAATAATGAAAATACAGAGGCAAAAGTCCAAGAACCAATAAACAACCACATAATCATGGCAGAAGTTTTGGCTGTTAAAAAAACTGATTCTTTAAAAGAATTCCATTTTAAAGTTTTATAAAAATAAGCCATAACGAGAGCTCCAAAGGCACCCACACCAGCGGCTTCAGCAGGGGTAGCAAACCCACCTAGAATAGTTCCCAAGACTAGCATGATAAGAACAAATAAAGGAATAAAGGAATAAAATACTTCTTTTAAAATTTCTCCAACCGGCGGTATATCTTCTGCTCTAGGTTTTGGAGCAACTTCCGGCTTTATTATTGCAAGGCCAACTGCATAAATTATATAAAGACTAGCCAATAACAAACCAGGAAACATAGCAGCGGCAAATAATCTTAACGGAGATAATTGCGCTATCACCGCATAAACAATTAACATGATACTTGGTGGTATTAAAATTCCAAGACAGCCTCCAGCACAAATAATTCCTGATGCAAATTTTTTATCATATCCAGCTTTAATCATAGCTGGCCAAGCTAACAGTCCCATTAATGTTACTACTGCTCCAACAATTCCAGTGGCTGTTGAAAAAATAACACACGTTATTAGTGCTGCAACTGCCATTGATGCTGGTAGTTTGTGCGATGCTAAACGAATTGCAAAAAATAACTTTGTAACAATTCCGGCTCTCTCAACTAAATAACCCATAAACAAAAATAGAGGGACTGCTGTTAAGACATTGTTGTCCATTACTGAATATGTATTTTGGACTACAAGATCAAAAATTCTATTATCAAACATACTTACTAATTTGGTTGAGTCGTAGTAAGCGTAATAACCAAAACCCACACCCATAGCTAACAAAGTGAAAGCAATAGGAAAGCCCAATAAAACCAAAATTAAAAAGATACCCATCATGAAGATGGCAACTTGTGGGTCTGTCCATCCAAACATTATTTGCCTCTCTTTCTTGTGTCTTCGACTAAAATTCCTTCAGAATTTTTTTTCATTAAAATTTTCTCTGTCTCTTCAGCTGCAACCATCCGATCTGGCCATTTCCCAGTTTGAAGAGCAATGATGGCTCTAAATACTTCACTAATTCCTGCAATGATTAGTAAGAAACCAGACACAGGTATTAAAGTTTTGATCATATATATTTGAATTTGGGCTGGACTACTCCAGCTTGTTTCTCCTTGCATCCAAGCTTTGCCAGCGTATTCAATACCTGCAAATGCTAGCGCACAAATTCCTGGGAAAAAAAATAAAAAATATAAAACGATATCAATTGAAGCTTGAACTTTAATAGGAAAGAGCCGATACATAACATCTCCTCTTACATGGGCTGCATTTGACAGAGCATAAGCTCCAGCCATAAGAAAAAGTGCTCCATACATTTGCATACTAAAGTCAAATGCCCATAACGTAGGCGAATTAAATATATAGGCCATGGTTACTTCATAAATGGTAGAAAAACATAAAATAACAATCGACCAAGCAAAACCTTTGCCAACCCAAATGCTAAGTGAATCTGAAAAATGTATGTATTTTTTTAAAAATTCCACAGTGATGATCTATAATCTAATTTTTTTTAATCTGCAAAAAAAAAGGGGGATGAATTTTCATCCCCCTTTAAATTTATATAGATTATAATTTTACTGTTTCAGGAGCTCCGAAAGCTTTAGTATAAGCCAGTCTATAATTAGGCTGGTTCATAAATAAATATTTCATCACTTTTTTCGCATATTTTTGCTGAGAAACAATAATCTCATCAAATAGTGCATCTTTTCTAAAGTCTTTCATGACTGTATCCCAAGCTTCTAGTTGAGCACTTAAGATAGCGTCAGAAGTTTGATACACATTGACTTTGGACTCATTCATTAATTTTCCAAGGTCATCTGAGTACATCACTAAAGCTTTAAAGTAATTATCTGTATTTGCAGCTTCCGCAGCATATTTAATAATTGCTTGATGCTCTGGCGCTAGACTTTTCAGTTTAGCTGTATTGAATTGTAACTCAAACATCTCTTGAGATTGGTGAAAGCTTCCTAAGTGATAATGCTTAGAAACGTCTTGCATACCAAAATTTTTATCAGATGAAGGATTGTTGAACTCAGCAGCATCAATCAAACCAGTTTTCATAGCTGGCTGAATTTCACCACCTGGTAATTGTCTAACAACCATTCCCATTGCTTGAAGAACGTTTGTAGCAAGTCCAACGGTTCTGTATTTCATACCTTTAATATCCGCAACCGTTTTGACGTTCTTTTTGAACCAACCAAAAGGCTGTGCAGGCATAGGCATGCAGAAGTAACCTGTTACGTTAAGACCAATAGCTTTAAGAGTCTTTTCGTACAAAGCTCTTCCTCCGCCGTACTCGATCCATCCCATTAATTCCTGAGATGAGAATCCGTATGAAGGACCTGTTCCGAATAAAGAAGCGGCCGGATTTTTACCATACCAATATGCTGACACTGAGTGAGAAGCATCTACTACTCCTTTGCTCACGCCGTCTGCAATTTCAGAAGTTTTTAAAATCGCTCCGACTGGTAATAATTCAATCTTTAAACTACCACCCGACATAGAGTTTACTCTAGTTACATAATCAGTAGCCATGATAAAGAACGGATCGTTTCCTGATGGCCACGCTGCTTGCATTTTCAACGTCACAGTTTTTGCATGTGCCGCTGACCAAGCACCAACGTTAGGCATCGCTACAGTAGCTACTGCTGCTGCTCCCGTTACCGCTGCTGCTTTAAAGAATTTACGTCTTGATTGAGACGTAACATTTTTTTTAGACATGTTTATTTTCTCCCATGTTAGTTAATTATAATAAACTGCTCGAATATAATCAAAAAAAGAGGTTAGAGTCTTCTAAATTATTTGAAAATTATAAAAATAATTTACTTGTTATCTGTTTTTTTATACTGGTGATACAACTTTAAATTGTATATTAATTTACTTGATCCTTTGGCCTCTTATTGGAAAAAAAATCTTCAAGATTATCAATAGCTCTGTCACCCATGCCTATTCTAGTCACTTTAGTAGCACTGCCAAGATGGGGTAATAAAAAGAGATTATGTAATTTTAAATACTCCTCATTTATTTTAGGCTCTCCATTATATACATCCAACCCTAAAGCAAAAATCTTTCCACTTTTCATCGCTTTAATCATTGCATCATCATTAATCACATCACCTCTAGCAGCATTTGCTACCACAGCTCCGTCTGGTAAATATTTTATTGTCTCTTCATTTAATAGATTAATTGTATCTGGTGTTGCAGGACAATTAATTGATAAAAATTCACTTTGAGCAAAAAGAGATTTTATATCTGAATGATAAATTGCTCCATGTTCTAAATCTGGAGATAGTTTACTTCGATTATGATAGTGAATTTCCATTCCAAATCCTTTTGCCCTTTGCGCAACTGCCCTTCCTATTCTTCCCATACCTAGTATTCCTAATTTTCGATTAGACATTTGTTTTCCAAGTAAAAGATTGGTTGACCAAGTCCAGTTTTGCTGTTCTGCTGCTTTTCTTCCTTCGTACGCTCTTCTTGATGCTCCTAACAAAAGAAGGATTGAAATATCTGCAGTAGAATCTGTTAGTACTTCGGGAGTATTGGTTACTGCAATTCCTCTAGCCTTTGCAGAATTTGTGTCTACATTATTATATCCAACTGCATAATTAGCAATAATTTTTACGCTCGGGGATAGTTTACCAATAATTTCTTTATCAAATTTATTACCTCCAACACAAAGAATGCCATCACAGTCTTTGGATAATTCGATTAATTGATCTGTGGTCAAAACCACATCTTCTTTATTTAATTTAGCATCAAAGAGTTTAAGAAGTCTTTTTTCATTTTCTTCTAATAAATTTCTTGTAACTAATATTTTTTTCATAATTAATTAATTTCTCTTGGTTTGCTACCACCTGTAAACCAATCTAACAACTCAATCGTATGAACAATGGGGACGGATGTCCCAGATGCAATTTGCGTTATACAGCCAATATTTCCTGCTGCTATAAAATCTGGCTTTACTTTGTTGATATTTTCTATTTTTCTGTGCAAGAGTTCTTTTGCCATTTCCCCCTGTAATAAATTATAAGTACCAGCAGATCCACAACAAAGATGTCCATCTGGTATTTCTAAAATTTTATGTCCACTTTGTTTAAGTAAATTAATCGGTTGTTGGTGAACTTTTTGACCATGCTGCATAGAACATGCAGAATGATAAGCTATTTTATGTACGGTAGATGTATTTGTGAAATTTAACTTAATATTTTTTCCCAAATATTCGGTTATATCTTTAGACATATCTGAAATTATTTTTGCTTTTTTACTTAGTTCTTTATCTGGATGATGTTCAAAAATAAAACCATAGTCTTTAAGCGTTGTTCCGCATCCAGAGGTATTAACTAGGATTGCATCTATTGGTTTTTTTGAACAAATGTCATACCAAGCGTTAATATTTTTTATAAAAGAGGCTTTTGCCAACTCTTCTTTTCCAAGATGATGATTTAAAGATCCACAGCAACCCACTTCTTTAGCAACATAGACTTCTACTCCATGTCTATTTAAAATATGTATTGTCGATTCATTAATTTGTGGTGAAATTACTTTTTGAACACAACCAGTTAACAATATAACACGAGCAACAACTTTATTTTTAGGTTTGTATACTTTTTTATTTTTTAAATTTTGTTTTGGAAAACTACTTGGCATCAAGTGAATCATGTTTTTTATTTTTTCTGGCATTAAAAAAGATAATGGTTTGACAAGCCTTGTCATCCAACCCAAAAATAAAAAAACATTGGCTCTTGGTAAAATGTAAGAAAGCATATTTCTTATTGCTCTATCAAAAAAATTTCTTTTATAATTTTTTTCAATATAATTTCTACCGTGGTCTATAATATGCATATAATTTACACCTGAAGGACAAGTGGTCATACAAGCATAACAAGACAGGCATCTATCAATGTGTTTAACTACTTTTTTGGTTGGAACCTTCTGATTTTCAATCATATCTTTGATTAGATAAATTCTTCCTCGAGGACCGTCCAACTCGTCTCCCAATACTTGAAAAGTTGGGCATGTGGCATTGCACATTCCGCAGTGCACACATTTTCTTAAAATACCTTCCGTATTTTTTATTTCAGGATCTTGTAATTGTTTTTTTGTAAAATTAGTTTGCATTAAATACCTGCGTATATTTTTCCTGGATTCAAAATACTCTTTGGATCAAAACTTTGTTTAATTTTAGCTGCTAAAATTTTTATATTTTCATCTGAAGTTGATACAAAAAACCCCGTTCTCCTTAGATTGTCATTGGCCTTGATAATTGTAATATGAGATCCTTTTTCCTTACAAAATTTTTTAATTTTTTCTAAAATTAAATAGGAAGGATCTTTATCATTAATTTCTAAAAAAACTAAACCACCAGCCCAATCTACAAAATATTTGTTATTAATATCCATTATATCATCCTCACAAAATTGGCTAATAAATCCAGCAGTTTCTGTTGGTGGTAAGGATATTTTTGCAACTAGGTTTTGTGAATTACTAAAGCATTCTAGATTTGCTGTTATTTTCCAAAATAAATTTGATTGATATAATTCTAAAACTGTTTTTTCTTTTATCTCTTTAAAAATTTTGGTTAAACTTACAATTCTTTCTTGAACGGATTTTTTAGGTCCCTCTATTCTAAATGCAGTAACAGATTTAGAGCTATCTATATCGTTTAATCTTAGAAATTCTGTATTTTTTTTAGAATAAAAGCATGCTCCGGAAACTTCTAGAGATGTTTTCATTGCTACGGAAAAAGCTTCCATAGCTTTTTTTGGATTAAGATCATACAAAACAAAAGTCTCTGCATACTCTGGTTCTGGAACTACTTTAAAAACTAATTCTGTCAAAACAGATAGTGTGCCATACGACCCTGCTAATAATTTACTTAAATCATAACCCGTTACATTTTTAACGACCGTTCCTCCAGATTTAATACATTCTCCTTTTCCATTCACCGCTGTAAATCCAAGCAAATGATCTCGTAACGCTCCTGACTTAAATCTTCTTGGTCCTGACAAATTACAAGATGTAACACCGCCAATCGATCCATAATTTGATTTTCCATTATATAAATAACCTAAATCTACAGGCTCAAATCCTAAACTTTGTTTTTTTGATTTTAAAATTTCTAGAATGTCAATTAGTGGGGTTCCGGCTTTTACTTTAATGAAAAGCTCCTCGGGAGCATATTCTATAACTCCACTATTTTTTCTCAAATCTAATGTTTGTGAGCACTGTATACTTCTACCGATTGGCTTAGAATTAAACGTTACAATTTCGATAGGTTTATTTGCTTGATACGAGTCATAAATAAACTGAGAAATTTCTTCTTGGTTATTTGGTGTATAAGTTCCAGACATTAAAACCTTGGAAGGTCTGGATGTCTTGTTTTTCCTTTATGAATATGAACCCTACCTTCTTCGGCACATCTATGCAAAACTGGAAAAACTTTTCCAGGATTTAAAAGACTTTTCTCGTCGAAAGCTTTTTTGAGGCTAAGTTGTTGTTGAATATCGTCATTGTTAAACATTTCGCACATTAGATCTCTTTTTTCAATTCCAACACCGTGCTCTCCAGTAAGAACTCCTCCAACCTTAACGCAATATTTCAAAATATCTGCACCAAATGCCTCGGCTTTTTTAAGTTCTTTTGCATTGTTAGAATCAAACATAATTAAGGGATGTAAATTGCCATCTCCAGCATGAAAACAATTTGCGACCGATAATCCATATTTTTTAGATAAACTTGCAATTTCATTTAATACATTCCCCAATTTTTTCCTTGGAATAGATCCATCCATACATATGTAGTCTGGAGAAATTACACCTAATGCGGTGAATGCTGCTTTTCTTCCCTTCCAAAAACGAAGTCTTTCTTCATCACTTTCGCTTGCTCTATTATAAGAAGCTTTATTTTTTTTTGCTATTTCCAAAACTCTATTAATTAAAGTATCTACTTCCGATTCAGTTCCATCTAATTCTACAATTAATAATATTTCAACATCTCTGGGATAACCTGCTTTTGCAAAATTATCTGTCGCGATAATTAATGGCTTATCCATAATTTCCATTCCGGCAGGAATAATTCCTGAACTAATAATCTCAGCCACACAATTTCCTGCATCATCATTAGTATTAAATCCGATCAATACTGCTCTAACGGATTGAGGTTTTTTTAAAATTCTGACTGTTATTTCTGTAATCACAGCCAGCAAACCTTCCGAGCCAGTCATAATACCTAGTAAGTCATAGCCCTCTGGATCTAAATTTTTTCCTCCTAACCGAATAATTGTTCCATCTATTAATACCATCTCAATACCGAGAACATTATTTGTAGTGACCCCATATTTTAATGAATGGACTCCGCCAGCATTAGTAGAAATATTTCCACCAATAGAACAAGCTATTTGACTGGACGGGTCTGGAGCATAATAAAAGCCTTCGTGCTGAACAGCACCAGTAATTGATAAGTTAGTAACACCTGGTTGAGTAATTACGCATCTATTATCAAAATCTACGTCTAAAATTTTATTAAATTTTCCTAAACTAACTAATACCGAATCTTTTAAAGGTAGCGCTCCTCCGGACAAACCTGTACCAGCACCCCTTGGAACAACCTTTATATTATTTCGATAACAATATTTTAAAACTTCGCTCACCTCTTTTGTTGTCTCTGGCAGAACAACTGCGATTGGTCTTTGGCGATGTACACTCAATCCATCTGTTTCATAGACTGCTTTTTCTTCTTCTTCTGACAACACATTCTTAGAAATTTTTCTTAAGTCAGCTATAATAGACTCAGAGTTATCTAACGTTAACTGGTCGGGCTCTGGCATAATTAAAGACATAATCCAAAACTATAATAAATTTCACACTATTTACAGCTAATTATGTAATTTATTTGTAAAAACTAAAGAATTTTTTTTATTTTTTCTAATGCTTTTTCTATATTTTCATAAGAATTTGCAAAACTAAATCGAACAAAATCACTAGCAGATTTTCCAAAACTAGTTCCTGGAACAATTGCAACTCCAGCTTCGTATAAACACTTATCAGCAAATTGAGATCCGCTCAAACCAGTTCCGCTTACATTTGGAAAAACATAAAAAGCTCCTCCAGGATTATTGCAAGTAATTCCCTTTATAGAATTTAAACCTTCTACAATTAATTTTCTTCTTTTGTTAAATTTCTCCATCATATCATCCAAAAAATCATGTGGTCCATCCAGTGCAGCCATTGCAGCAACTTGATTGGCTGCGGATACACAAGAATAACTGTTGATGGCCATTCTCGTCACTAATTCAATAAATTGTTGAGGCCAAACACTCCAACCCAATCTCCATCCGGTCATTGCATACGTTTTGCTCCAACCATCCAAAACTATAAGTCGATCATATAATTCTGGGTAATAAAAAAACGAGGGCATTTTTTTATTGTCATAAATTTGCCTACTATAAATTTCATCGCTTAAAATCGCTACATGCGGATATTGTTTTAATCCCTCCACAAGTTGATCTATTTGCTCTTTTGGTATTAATCCTCCAGTAGGATTTTGAGGGTTATTTAAAATTAATAGCCTGGTTTTTTTATTAATTAATGAAAGAACCTCTTTACAATTAAATGAAAAATTATTTTTATCTGACAAATACATTGGTACTGCCTTTGCACCAGAATAATTAATCATAGACTCATAGATAGGAAAACCAGGTTCTGGATAAATAATTTCTGCACCTGGCTCACCAAAAAGCATGACAGCAAAATATATTGTTGGCTTTCCTCCAGGAGTAATTAATATTCTTGAAGGATCAACACTCGCTCTGTACATGCGCTTAATATATGAAGATACACTTCCTCGAAGTTCAAGCGTTCCATTGGCGGCTGTATAACCATGATGCCCATCTTCTAATGCTTTTTTTCCTGCATCTACAATATGTTGAGGAGTTCTAAAGTCTGGTTGTCCAATCCCAAGATTTATTATTTCTTTGCCCTCTGCCTCTAATTTTTTTGCTTTTGCAAGCACAACGAAAGCAGATTCCGTTCCTAATCTAGATAAATTTTCTGCTATCTTCATTAACGATAGGCGATTTTATCTTTAGTCAATTCTTGAACTTTTCTTGCACCCATTAAAGTCATGCCTCTTGTAATTTCATCTTTCATTTTTTGTAAAACTCTCTCCACCCCGGGTTGTCCACCAGCACTCAATCCGTATAAGTATGCTTTTCCCATTGAACACGCCGTTGCGCCTAAAGCCAAAGCTTTAAGCACATGTGTTCCTCTTCTAATTCCGCCATCAAGAATAATTTCTATTTTGCCACCAACTGCATCTACTAATGTTTGTAATTGATCAAATGGAGCTCTTGATCCATCTAATTGTCTTCCACCGTGGTTAGAAACCATAATTGCGGTTGCTCCAATATCAATCGCTCTTTTTGCATCTGCTACTGACATTACGCCCTTTAACGCAAAAGGTCCGTTCCATTTTTTAGCTGCATATTCGGCGTGCTTCCAATTCATTGTTCTATCAAATTGAGAATTAATATATGACATAACTGAGTTCTCTATGCTTGTTTGATTTTCAGAAAGGTGTTCAACATTTGCTAATCTAAATTTAGGACCCATTAAATATTTTAAACTCCATTGTGGGTGCAGCGCAAAACTTAACAGACTAGCCAATGTTAGTTTTGGTGGAGTTGTAAAACCCGTTCTATGATCTTTTTCTCGATTACCAGCTACAATTGTGTCCACAGTCAAACACATTGCTTTAAATCCAGACCGTTGACATCTTTCAATTAAATTATCTGTGAGACCTTGATCTTTATGAATATATAATTGGAACATCTTTGGGCCCCCAGAAATATTAGCAACTTCTTCAATGCTTTTGGTGCCCATTGTTGATAAACTAAAAAATGTTCCAAACTTTTCAGCTGCTCTAGCTGTCGCTTGCTCTCCTTCGTGATGATACATTTGGTGCATAGCCGTCGGTGATAGAAAAAGAGGAAAATCTATTTTTTGTCCAAGTACTGTAGTCGATGTATCGACATTACTTACATCAGTTAAAACACTTGGAACTAAATCGCATTTATCGAAAGAATCTGTGTTTCTTCTTAAAGTAGTCTCATCATCTGCGCCTCCGTCAATATAGTGAAATATTGGAGAAGGTAACTTTTTTTTTGCAAGCTTGCGAAAATCATCGACATTGTGGCAGTCGCTGAGTCTCATTTAAATTTAAAACTGTTTAGAAAAATTAAAAGTATAACTATTTGCACCAGGATTTTTGTCCCCTAAGCTAGCATTCGATACATGACTATATCCAGCAGATAAGAGTGAACTTGTTCCAAGATTTAGACCAATGTTAATTTGAGATTTAAACTCAACTGCGTGTCCCAAATCTTTTCCATCTCCCTGATTATAAAGACCTGGAGTAAAACTTGGAGTGATAGTAAACATGCCCAATTTGTAATCTATTTTTGCTCCAACATATGCCATTCCAGCAGAGTCCGCAGTAAAGAATGCTCCCGCAATTGGTTGAATAGTTCCAATTTTTGTATCTACATTCTTTTCGGTAAATCCGTAGGTTAACTCAAGCATTGCCGAGCTTTTACCTTTGTCGCTATAATCAAAGTTTCCAATAGCTGCATTAAAATCTCCAGCGTGAAGACCAGAAGATGTAGCAAATATTACAGCAGCGGTTATTGATGCAATTGTTTTCATATTTTTAATGTATTTATAATAAATATAAGAAAAAAAATATAGAGAATTAGTCTTCTCTAGAAAAAGGCAAATTATCTCCATTTTTATAGGATTTATAAAGCTCAAAGATCCACTTTACACTGGGAAAAGCCATCTCATTCCATGGTAAATTTTTATATTCAAACAATTTCACATCTAGACTTTCAATACCTGGAGCGAAATGATCATCATTTAAATGCGCAAGATAAATAATTTGAATTTGATTAATTTTTTTTAAGGAGAATATAGAAAATAAATGATCAATGGTAATTTTTGCTTTTGCTTCCTCATAAGCTTCTCGTAACGCACCAGTTTCAACTGTTTCATTTTCTTCTAAATACCCAGCAGGGATCGTCCACAAACCTTTGCTTGGTTCAATAGCTCTTTTGCATAGTAAAAATTTATTTTTATGTAAAATTAATGATCCAGTTACTATTTTTGGATTTTTATAATTTATTTCACCACAATTTAAACACACCAATCTTTGGTGTTCATCACCAATAATAGATTGTAACTCAAAATTATGACAACTTTGATTTTTCAAAAACTGTCCTTTTATATAGAATAAAAATTCCAATGACTAAAATAAAAACTGGAAAAAACCATAATAGTAAAGTTGATTTTTTTACTGGGGGATCAAATAAGATCCAGTCCCCATATCTGGCCGTGAGATAAGTATAAATTTCTTGGTCTGTTTCATTATTATTTAATTTTTCTTTAATAACTTTTTTTAAGTCGTTAGCGAAATCAGAATTAGAATCGTTTAATGATTGGCCCTGACAAGCTAAGCATCTAATATTTTTATAAATCTTAATTTCACGATCTTGAGAAAATAGGGCAAAAGAATTTTGCTGGTTAAGTAAAAAAACAATTAATAAAAATAAAAAATTTTTCATTTGATAGTGGCTACTATTTTTTCAAAAGTTGTTGAATTAATCGGACCGACATGTTTAAAAACAATTATACCTTCTGCATTTATTACATAAGTTTCCGGTACCCCATAGCCACCAATTTCAATAGATTTGCTGCCATCAGAATCAACACCAACATAATAGAATGGATTTCCTAATTTTGTAAGAAAGTCTAATGCATTGCTTGTTTTATCTTTATAATTAATACCAAAAATTTTAATTTGATGTTCATTTTTTAGTTTAACTAAAAAAGGGTGTTCATCTCGACACGGAACACACCAAGAAGACCAGATATTAATTAAATAAAAATTTTCTTTTTCGCTACTTGGTAAACTTATTTTTTGTATTGGATTAAAAAGAGATGATAATTGAATATTTGGTAACCTAGTACCAACCATTATTTGTGTATTATTTTTTGTATCTGATTTTAACGCATAATAAAAAACTATAAAAAAAGAGATAAATAAAAAAAATATACCTGCAAATTTTATCTTACTGTTCATTTTTCCTTCGCATAAAACTTAGAAGACCACCAATGGCAATTAAAATATAAGATAACCAAATAAGCCTGATACTGTAATTGTGATAAAATCGTATACCAATACCGTCTGATGTATCGCTTGTATAATCCATGGCAATATACATATCGCTAAGCCATTCACCTCGTATACTTGTTTCTGAAGTAAATTGTTGAGGTTGGCTATATCTTCTAATACTAGGCTTTAAAACAATTTTTTCTCCATTTTTTTGAATTTCATATTCGCCGGTTAGTTCCTGATAATTTTTATCTTCTTTAGAAAAATAATTAGAAAACTTAATTACAAATTCTTTGTAAGTTACAGATTCTCCCAAGGGAATTTTGGCTGTAAATTCTTTAGAAAAAAAATAGTGTAATGTGATTGCTAGTATTAAAAAACCAAATCCAGCATGAGAGAAAACTCTAGGAAAATTAAATTGCTTTAACTTAATATTTTTAAAGTAAGCAAATTCATATAAAACAGAAATAATTAAATACAGCGAACACAAAACACCTAATATAAAAATAAAATTTTGGTTTTTTAGCAAAAGACTAGCCAATATTGTCACAATCAAAGAAGATATAAGAAAAGCAATTAATTTGTTTTTAGAAACTGCAAAAGAGTTTTTACTCCATTTCATATAAGGGCCAATTGCCATTACAATTAAGAATATAAAAACAAAAGGAGCTAAAATCGTATTGTAATATTGAGGTCCTACTGAAATGCTCTCGCCTGTAAACACAGATAATAATATGGGGTAGGTAGTTCCAATAGTAACTACGGTTAAAGCAAAAATTAACAAATAATTATTAGCAGCTATTGAAAATTCTCGGCTGAATAAAACAAAACCACTTTCCCCTTCCGTTTGTTTTGGTGACTTTAAAATATAAATTACTAAAGCAGAAAAAGTAATGAGAGAAATAATAAACAATATATAAAGTCCTCTTTCTGGATCGTTAGCAAAAGCATGAACCGAATTTAATATTCCTGATCGAACTAAAAAAGTTCCAAATAAACTTAGTACAAAAGTTAAGATAGTTAAAATAGCTGTCCAGTTATAAAGTTTTTTAGTTTTGTCCATAACAAGTACTGAATGAATTAACGCCGTGGAGGCAATCCAGGGCATTAAAGATGCATTCTCAACTGGGTCCCAAAACCAATAACCGCCCCAACCTAATTCGTAGTAAGCCCAAAAAGATCCTAAACCAATTCCAAAAGTTAAAAATGTCCATGGCAAAAAAATCCATCGTTTTGCTATGGCTGCCCAGCTTTGATTATAATAATTACAAATCAGCCCGCCTAAAAGCAAACTAAACACTAAAGAAAAACCAACATACCCCAAATATAAAAATGGTGGATGAAGAACAAGTAATGGGTCTTGCAAAATTGGATTTAATCCTAATCCCTGATTTGGAATAGGAAAAATTTTCTCAAAAGGATTGGAGGTAAAAATTAAAAATAAAAGAAAAGCAAATTGAAGCGAAGTTTGAAAAAAAATAGTAGTGAACCTTAGAGGAAAATTGAGTTGCTTACTAAATAATAAGAATAAATATCCGTATAAAGAAATAATTAATATAAATAAAAGCATACTGCCTTCATGATTTCCCCAGGTCCCTGCAAATTTATAAAAGAATGGCTTGTCCGTATGTGAATTTTCATAGACTGCGACTATAGAAAAATCAGAAATGATAAATGAAATGACTAGCAAAACAAAAGATGCTGCAATTAAAAAAAAGCTCGCCTTATACAATGCAAAAAATTTTGAATGCAAAGGACCGCCGAACAGAACATGTTTAAAAAATAAAATAATAATAAATAAACTTAGAATGCAGGAAATAACTATACTTACGAAACCAATATTACTGGTCATAATTTTTATTCCAATTACCGCTTTTTTTCAAAGCTTCAGCCACTTCAGGTGGCATATAATTTTCGTCATGTTTCGCTAAAATTTTCTGCGCCAATAAAAATTTTTTATCCTTTAATACTCCTTCAATTACTGCTCCTTTTCCTTCTTGAAACAGGTTTGGCAGCAAGCCCTCATATTCTACATAAGTATCGTTTTTTAAATCTGTAATAGTAAAGGTGTAACTGGCATTTTTTTGTTTTTCCTTAATAGAATTTTTTTTTACTAAACCGCCCACTCTTATTAATCCATTTGGCTTCTCACTTAAATTAGAAAGATCTGTTGGAGAAAAAAAATATACTGTATTTCCTTGTAAAGAATTATAAACAAATTTTCCCACAACTAATAAAACAATTGTTGAAATCAAAAAATAGCTTAATCTTTTTTTTGTTGCTGGGCTCATTTTGCAATTACTACTTTAATATATTTTTTATTTTGTTTTGTTTTAATTTTAAAATTTCTGTTTTGTAACGAATAAAAAAAACAAATAAGGAAAATAATGAAAAACCGATAAACATAATAAACAAAGGCATAAGCATTGAGCTATGAATAGCTGGCGCTTCTGTTAATTTGATGCTTGCTGGCTGGTGTAAAGTATTCCACCATTCTACTGAAAATTTTATAATTGGAATATTAGCTAGTCCTAGAATTGCTATAATAGATGAGTACTTTTCGGCACTAAAAAAATTTTTGTTCAACTTCCAGCTCAAAATATAAAAAATGTAAAAAAAAACTAAAACTAGCATGGATGTTAACCTGGCATCCCATGTCCAAAATGTTCCCCAGGTAGGTTGTCCCCACAAAGATCCGGTAAAAATAGAAATTAAAGAAAAAGTAAACCCAATTGGAGCTAAACTTTTTGCGTAAATAGTAAAAACTCTAATTTTAAAAATTAATGCAATAATAGACGAGATTCCCATGGCTGAAAAAATAATTAAGGAAAGCCATGAAGCTGGTACGTGCACATACATAATGCGAACTGTATCACCCTGCAAATAATCTTTAGGAGATACAAACAATGATAAGATAAGTCCAAAAATAATTATGGACATAAATAAAATTTTTAACCAATAAAAAAAACTGTCCCCTAGCTGAAAAATTTTTTTTAATTGAAATAAATCAAGCATAAAAACAAAGTTATATAGAAAAAAATTGAGAAGAAATGTGACAAAGTTTGTCTGACTTGGTTTAGGGAGATCTTGGGACAATCAATCCAAGTCAGACAATATTTATTTAATATAAAGATAATCTGTCCGTAAATTGAGCTAATCTTGTTGTATTTGAGGCAACAACTAAATTGGTTAGTTAGTTAACCTTCGATATAAGCCTTCTTTTGTTTTTCCTTTGAAAATCTCATTAACTAAAGGATGCGCAACTGGATCATTTCTATCGTCTAATACCAAATTCTGTTCCGACACATATGCTTCATATGTTATTTCATCATTCTCAGCTAACAAGTGATAAAAGGGCTGATCTTTTCTTGGACGGGCTTCTTTGGGTATAGACTGGTACCATTCTTCAGAATTATTAAATTGGAAATCCACATCGTAAATAACTCCTCTAAATTCAAACAAACGATGTCTGACAACTTCTCCTATTGAAAACTTTGCTTTTTTTAGTTGTTTAGGTTGCATTGTTAAATTTAAGATAGTCATGATCTAAAATTAATCAAGCATTAAATTATTTATTTTAAAAACATTTCAAGGGTAATTTTTGATTTTGTAGATAAAAAATATGGATAAAACATTTTATTTTTCTCTCCATAAAAAATATCCACATACATTTTATTTAGTTTTGTCTCATCTTCAAGTTCATGACCTGAAATTGTTTGATAAGTTAATTTGCACTTTTGCATTGGTCTTTGATAAATTAATTTAGAAGAATCAATAATATAAGAGTCCACATCTATCTGTGATAATTTTAAATAAAAAATATTAGTACCATCAAAAACTTTCTTTTGCTTGTTACAATTTAATTTTTTATTTTGGTCAAAAATTAGTTGCTGGACAGCGGTCAATGGGTCTACAATATTTGTTAAATCATCTTTAGTTATTGGCACTATGTTTTTTTTTTCTTTTCTTGGTGGATTTGAAAAATTATTAATAACAGCTTGATTTTTAAAAACTACTGTTGTGGTTCTCTTCTTTTCTTTTTTTTGATATGAAAATTTATATATTGCTTCGCTGTTTTTTTGTTCAACAATTCCAGATCCTTTAAAATCATAAAAATAACTTAATAAACTTTTGCTTTGAATATCCGTGGTTAATGTTTCGTTTGCAATATTTGAAAATTTAATTTCCATAAATCTTATATTTAAACCATATACATCGTATTGATATTCCCTTGCAGAAACGGTTTGCGTTGCAAAGTTGCATAAGATAAAAATAACAATAAAAAAAATTTTCATGAACAAATCACTTATTAAATTTATTACGGATTTTGGGCCATTACTAATTTTTTTTATTTTCTATAAAAAATATGGCATGGAAGAGGCGATTATTCCATTAATCCTAGCTACAGCTGTTTCCGTGGTAGTAATATATATATCTGAAAAAAAAATACCTTTAATGCCCTTGATTGGCGCAGTGTTAGTTGGTGGATTTGGCGGTCTAACAATTTACTTCCAAGATAAAACTTTTTTCTACATGAAACCGACTATCATTAATCTCTTGTTTGCTTTGGTTTTGTTATATGGACAATTAATTTTAAAAACATCATTCTTAAAAAAAATTTTAGGAGAAAGTTTAAAACTTACAGAAGAAGGATGGAATATTTTAACAAACCGATGGGTTTATTTTTTTATTTTTTTAGCAATACTAAATGAATTAATATGGAGAACACAAACTGAAGAATTGTGGGTCAAATTCAAGGTATTTGGAATATTACCAATTACATTTATTTTTACTATTTTTCAAATATCTATTATTAATAAACATAAGATTGAAAATTAATGTTTCAATATCAAGTAATTCATAATCACAAATACGAGCAAGAAAATTTTTTTAATAAAAAAGAGCTGGGTGAAATTTTAAATCTGTATGGTTTTATGGTTTCTATGGGTGAGTGGAAAGATTATGCCATTTTTATCAATAAAAATGTGGTTGGTTTTAATATTTATAGAAAAGCTACTGAAAATCCTCTTTATCAAATCATAAAAAATTTAAATGTAAAAAACAAAAATGAAAAATTTGTTCTACAAGACCACTCTAATACTATTATAAAGAAATCCTCAGATCTTAAAAATATCTTAGAGACTATCAATAAAAGAAAGCTAAAACTTATAAAGTGAAGGTTAGTAAAAAAAATTTACCGACAAAACTTTGTAAGCATTGTGGTCTATCATTCACCTGGAGAAAAAAATGGAAACGATGCTGGGATGAAGTGCGGTACTGTTCTAAAAAGTGCTCGGGCTTAAGATAAAAAAGGCTTCTAAAAATTAATTTAGAAGCCTTAATTAAATTGTAAAATATTTTTGTTATTATCTTCTTTGACCAAAAAGTCTTAGAAGCATGATAAATAAATTGATAAAGTCTAAATACAACGTTAAAGCACCCATAATTGCTTTTTTGCTCATAACTTCATTGCCATCAGACTCTAAGTACATATTTTTTATTTTTTGTGTGTCGTAAGCAGTAAGACCCACAAAAATTAAAACACCCAATACAGAGATAACAAAATGCATTGCGGAAGATTTTAAAAATATATTAACGATTGAAGCAATAATAATACCTATCAATCCCATTATTAAAAAAGATCCTATAGATGTTAAATCTTTTTTAGTTGTGTAACCATAAATGCTCATTGCACCAAAAGTTCCAGCCGTAATAAAAAATACTCTTGATATACTAGTCCCTGTATACACCACAAAAATGGATGAAAGTGAGGCACCCATTAATGCGGCAAAAATCCAAAAAACAGTTTGAGCTCTTGATGCGCTCATATTGTTTATTCCAAAACTCATATACATAACTATTCCTAATGGAGCTAAAGCAACTACCCACATTAAAGATGAATTATAGATTGAGTTACCGAAAGCAGTAAGACCAGTAATATTTCCTGCCAAGTCTGTAACAACTGCAAATTTAAAAATCATTAAAGCAACAAGACCAGTTAAAAGAACTCCTGATCCCATAAAATTATAAACGGACAGCATATACGTTCTTAAACCTTCATGAATAGCTTCTGACCTAACTGTCGAAGACCTAATCGCATTAATTCTTTCGTTTAAATTCATATTTCTCCTTTTTTATCATTAATTATATCAATTAATTTAAGACTATATGACTATTAAATTTGGCAATTTCAAGACCTTTGCGAGCCAAATATACAAATAAATTTTATACATTAAATTATGCACCAAAATCCTTATTAATTTTATTAATATAGAAAATAACTATGAGCTAAGTTTTATATATTTTGAAAAATAAATAAAATATAGTTAATAAAATAAAATCTATGCACTTAATTAAAAACAGTTTTCTTATATTTTTTTTACTTTTTGCATTTAGCAACACAACTCAGGCTAATATAAAGATTTTAGATAAATTTAAAAACTGGGAAACTCATTTCACGCAAGATGGAGAAAATCTAGTTTGTTTTGCAGTATCCATGCCCGTAAAAAAAGAACCTGGAAACTTAAATCGTGCAGAAGCTAGAATATTTGTGACCTTTAGAACAAAAGAAAACATTCAAGACGAAGTAAGCGTTACTAGCGGATATCCCTACAAAAAAGGTGAAAAAGTAAATGTTGCAGTTAATGAGGACAACTTTGGCTTTGAATCTTCTGATAATTTTGCCTGGCTAACAAGTAAGGATCAGGAAATTAAAATTGTAAATTTAATGAAAAATAAAAACAACGCGAAAGTCGTGGGTATGTCAGCGAGAGGTAACAAAACTACCGATTCTTATTCCTTGCTTGGATTTACCGATGCATATAACTCTGCAAAAAATAAATGCAAAAAATAGACAAAATTGTTTTAGCGTACTCTGGGGGCCTAGATACTTCTGTAATTCTTCGATGGCTTCAAGAAAAATATGGTTCTGAAATCATTTGTTACACGGCAGATTTAGGACAGGAAATAGATAGAAAAAAAATCCTAAGGAATGCAAAAAGACTTGGTGTGAAAAACGTTATCATAGAAGACCTTCAAGAGACCTTCGTTAAAGATTATGTTTTTCCAATGATAAGAGGAAACGCCTTATATGAAGGGATATATTTACTAGGTACTTCTATTGCCAGACCGCTTATTGCAAAAAGACAAATTGAAATTGCAAAAAAATTTAAGGCCAGAGCTGTTTCACATGGGTCTACGGGAAAAGGAAACGATCAAGTTCGTTTTGAACTGGGCTACTATTATTTTGATCCAAAAATAAAAATTATAGCTCCGTGGAGAGATTGGGATTTTACTTCTAGAAGTGATTTAATAAAATATGCTAAAAAAAACAATATTCCAGTACCACAGGACAAAAAAGGAGCTCCTCCGTTTTCAGTAGATGATAATCTTTATCATACATCAACTGAAGGTAAGGTATTAGAAGATCCAAGCAAACCAGCTCCTGAATTTATTTTTCAAAGAACCGTTTCACCAGAAAAAGCTCCTAACAAAGTTACATACATTACTATCGGATATAAAAATGGAGATCCTGTTTCTTTAAATAATAAGAAACTATCTGCTGCTAAATTATTAAGAAAATTAAATGAGATTGCGGGAGCTAACGGAATCGGAAGAGTGGATCTTGTAGAAAACAGATTTATAGGAATTAAATCCAGAGGTGTCTATGAAACTCCAGGTGGCACCGTGTTAACATTTGCACACAGGGCAATTGAGTCCATCACTTTAGATAAAGATACAATGCATAAAAAAGATTTAATTATGTCTCGATATGCAGAGTTAATTTATAATGGATATTGGTTTTCAAATGAGAGATATAAATTACAAAAATTAATTGATGCTAAACGTAATCTAGTCAATGGATCCATTAAACTAGCCCTTTATAAAGGTAATATAACAATTTGTTCCAGAGTATCGAAAAGCAAAGCTTACTCTATGAAAAAAGTTTCTTTTGAGGAAAATAAGACATTTAATAAAAGGAATGTAGAAAGCTTTATTCAAAAACACTGCAAGCTTCTTCGTAAGTAAAATAAAATCTATAAATTAAGGAAAATTTATTTTTTTAAAAAAAAGTTACAAAATATTAAACTTTTTTAAAGTTGTAATAAAGAAATTTAACTTACTGAAAACAAAGCAAAAAATTTTTTTATTCTACTATTAAAAAAATAAGGAGCAAATTAAGCGACTTTTTTAATATAAACAATTTTTTTTATTTTTAAAAATTACAATAAATAATTGATTTTATTAAAATTTAAATAAATTCACTTGCCTTAATCGGTATTTGCTTTTTTTAATCAACAAGCAGAAAATATTAAGTGGAGGAGGACTATAAATGTCACCACCTGAAACTTGAAGGGTAAGTAAAACATACCTTTAAAAGTAGTACAAAAAAGAATTCATTTTTCTAAATGAATTCGACCGAAAGGTCATACTTAAGGGGGCTCTTCTGGTACTTTGTACCGAAGAGCCGTTCCCGAACATTAGCTAACTTGTATTAATTTTTTATACGCTTTATAGGTATTGTTGAGTAAACAACTAATGGTCATAGGACCAACTCCTCCTGGAACTGGAGTTATTGCCTTAACTTTGTTTTTTATATTTTCAAAATCGACATCGCCTACAATTTTTTTATTCCCATTTTCCTCTATACGATTAATACCAACATCAATTACAACGCAATCTTTGCTTACCCAATCCTCTTTGACCATTTGCGCTTGTCCAGCTGAAGCAACTAAAATGTCTGCAGTTAGACAAAGTTCTTTTAAATTTTTTGTTTTGGAATGGGCTATGGTAACAGTGCAATCTTCTTTTAATAATAATTGAGCCATTGGTTTTCCGTTAATATTAGATCTGCCTATGATAACTGCATGTAAACCACTTAAGTTAGCAATTACATTTTTTAACAATAAGTAGCAGCCATAAGGAGTGCACGGGACCAATGCATCATTCCCAGAAGAAAGATTACCGACATTATATGGATGAAAGCCATCTACATCTTTATCTGGATTAATTTCACTAATAATTTTTTTTGAATTAATATGTTTTGGCAGTGGTAGTTGTACTAAAATTCCGTGAACAGCTTTGTTATTATTGAGTATGTGAATTTGTTTAATTAATTCTTGTTCTGTAATTGTACTATTAAATCTTATAACTTCAGAACGAATGCCAATTTCATTGGCAAATTTTTCTTTGTTTTTAACATAAATTTGGCTTGCTGTATCATCGCCGATTAAAATAACTGTTAATCCTGGTTGGGTTTGGGTTGATGGTATTTGACTAACATCTTTTTTAAGTCTTTCCCTCAAATCCTTAGCAATTTTTTTTCCATCAATAATCATTAAAATAAATGAGGGGCAAAAAATTCAAAAATAATATTTCTAAGAAAAAGCAAACCCAAAATTAAAACCACAGGGGAAAAATCAATGCTTCCAATAACAGGAAGTACTTTTCTTATTATGCGCAAGGGAGGCTCGGTTAACGTATAAGAAATTTCAATGAGACTACGGACGAAACTATTTGAAGTATTAATTACGTTAAATACAACAAGCCAATTAACCACTGCATTGATAATTACTACCCACAAGTAAATTTGAAATAAGTTATCTATTAAAATAAAAAGAGATTTCATTATTTTTCAAGTTTCTCTACATACAAAGATTGGGATGGAAAAGCAAAAGAAGCTCCATTTTTTTCTACTATTTCTTTAATAGCAATAATTAAACGATCTTTTACATTGTTCCACTCATAGTAATCGTTAGTTTTTGTAAAACATCTTATTCGCATATCAATCGAGCTGGATGAAAATTGAAATAACTTTATACTCACCGGGGTGTCGGCCGATATATAAAAATCAGAACTACTTTCAACGTATTTTTGAATTCCATCTCTACATTTAATTAATTGTTCAGAAGTGCTTCTATATTCTAATCCCAAAATCCAATTAATTCTGCGATTAGTGCTTTCCGTATTATTAATGACGGCTTTTTCTGCAAATTGAAAATTTGGGATAATAGCTAAAGACTTATCAAACTTTCTAATAACCGTGGATCGAAAGCCAATTTTTTCAACCGTGCCTTCAACAACGCCCTCTACAGAAATTGAGTCTCCAATTTTAAATCTTTTCTCTACCAATACTAAAACCCCAGAAATCAAATTTTTAAACAAATCTTGAGCTCCTAAAGCAACTGCCACACCGAATAAACCTAGACCAGCAATTATCGAGACGACTTTAACTCCCCATATTTCCAATACAGAAGCTGATCCTAAAATAATAATAATAATTTTAAAGGCTCGTAAAATCCAATGCAAAAGATCTTTAGATAAAAGATCTTCAACTTTTTTAATAAGAAATGAAATAGGCTCTATAATCTGGTGGATAAACCAGAAAATCATAATGGTCATTAAAGAACGATTTAGATTTTCTATAAACAACAAAGACTTACCTTCGAAATCTAAATAATTACTGGCAATAAAAAATCCAATTACTAAAGGGAAAAACTTAACTGGTCCTTTTAAAGACTCAACTAATTTTATATCGAATTGATTGGTTGTTTTAGATACAAATTTTTCTAATTTTCTAATAATAATTTTTGCAAAAATTCCTCTAAATAGAAGAAACAATAAAAAAATAATAATAGCAAAAAAAACTTCATTCAAATTCATTCCTGCAGCCCCCCTGCTCCAGACATCTAAAAATAAATTAGAAAAGTTTTTTATCGTATCCATTCTTCCAGCTACAAAACTATACCTCTAGCGATATCTAATCAAGACTTAACTCCTCATTTCCAGGAGAAAACATTTTGATGTTTTTCCATTTAACTTTTTTTAGAGGTTCAAAAACATTTTCACTAATACATCGTAACTGAATTAAATTGCACTTTGACTCTAAATGATTGTTGAAAATTAATTTCAAAAGATGTTCTGCTGATCTTGTTGAGTATATAAAAATTAAATCAATATTCTGGTCTTTAAAAATTTGAAGCGTTTGTTGGTCAAAATCAGGATTGGGAAATGTTGTATAATTTACAAAACTATCAACCTGATATCCCTCGTTTGTTAAGTCTTTTTCCAAATCATTAGAAATATACTGTCCTCTCAAATACAAAAATTTTCCGTCTGTTTTGTCAGAAAGATTTAAAATTGTTTCTTTTAACTGCTGATAATTGCCGCCTGCTACTACAATATCTGCAAATCCTTTTTTTCTAGCTTGCTCTGCCGTTGCAGGACCTACACAATAACATCTAACACTCGAACTTCCCTCTTGATCTAGACACAAAACAGCATTGGAGCTGGTGAATACAACAGAATGATAATTTGAAAAATTAATATTGATAATATTTTTTTTTACGATGTTGAGCACAGGAAAAATACTTGCCTGATGACCCAATTGGATAAATTTCTTAGCAAGATAAACTGAGTCTAGCTCAGGTCTTGTGAATAGTATGTGCAAGTTTAGTCTCCGAGACTATAAAATCATGACCGGCTTTGTCTAAAATTTCTTCAGCAACATCCAGTCCTATTATTGCTGCGTTTTCTGAAATACCAGTTTTGTGTGCGGTAAATACTTTTTTTCCATCCAATGATAGTAATTCTGCACGCACAAAAATCTCACCATCATCATTTAAAATGGCATTAACAGCAACCGGGGTATCACAAGCTCCATTTACTCGATGCAAAAAACTTCTTTCTGCATTAACAATAATTTCTGTTTCTTTATCATTCACAGAATCTAAGAGTTTAATTATTTCAAAATCATTTGCTCTACATTGTATAGTAACCACTCCTTGCCCTGCAGCTGGTAACATTTTATCTTTTTCAAATATTTCAGAAACGTAGTTATGAAAACCAAGTCGTTTTAATCCTGCATAAGCAAGAACAATAGAGTCATAAATTCCTTCTTTAACTTTTTCGATTCTTGTATCAATATTTCCTCTCATGCTAATAATATTTAAATCATTTCTTAACTTTTTTAATTGGGCAATTCTTCTTACTGAAGAAGTACCAACTGTGGAACCTGGTTTTAATTGTTCAAAAGATTTTGCTATTGGAGAAATAAAAGCATCTCTCTCATCTTTTCTTTTTAAAAAAGCAGCAAGAATTAAAGTGTGGGGACCAAAAGTGGGGACGTCTTTTAATGAATGAACGGCAAAATCAATATTCATATTAATTAATTCTTGCTCAATCTCTTTGACAAAAAGACCCTTACCTCCCATGGTTGCTAAATTTTCAGTTTTAAATTTATCGCCTGATGTTTTTATTACTTTAATCTCAATCTGCTCGGATCTCAGCTGTGGATTTGCAAGAAGTAACTCGTCTTTGAAATGTTCGGCTTGGGCTAGAGAAAGCCTGCTGCCTCTACTTCCTATTATTAGTTTTTCTTTTAATGTCATTTTTTGTGTTTAAATATTATTTTCCATTATATTAGTATTAAATATTAAGCGACGGGAGGTCGCATAAAATGAAAAAAGAGTTGATTTTTTTAGGTATTGAGACCAGTTGCGATGAAACTGCTGCATCCATCGTCAAAGAAGATAAGGCTGGTAGGGTTCATATTTTGTCTAATATTGTTTCTAGTCAGGTTGAGGAGCACAAACCTTTTGGTGGAGTGGTTCCGGAATTGGCTGCAAGATCCCATGTTGAAAAAATTGACGTCATCATAAAAAAAGCTATCGAAAAAAGCAAAGTATCGCTTAAGGCGATTACGGGTGTTGCTGTGACTTCCGGTCCAGGGTTGCTAGTTTGTTTAATGGTTGGAATGAGTGCTGGAAAAACAATTGCCACTTTTTTAAAAAAACCTTTTCTTGCAATTAATCACTTAGAAGGCCATGCGCTTAGTCCTCGTCTTGTTGAAAAAATAACATTTCCTTATTTACTTTTATTAATTTCTGGAGGTCATAGTCAGTTCTTAGAGGTTAGGGGAGTTAATAAATACAAAAGACTTGGAACAACTATTGATGATGCTCTTGGGGAAGCTTTTGACAAAACGGCAAAAATACTCGGAATAGAGTTTCCAGGAGGACCTCAAATTGAAAAATACGCGGAAAATGGGGATAAATTTGGGTTCGTTTTACCAAAACCCATCTTACATACGAGCGGCTGCAACCTTTCTTTTGCTGGATTAAAGACTGCTGTTTTGCATGCCTCTAAAAAAATTAAAAATAAACAAGACAAATATAATATGGCGGCTTCTTTTCAACATACTATTAACGAGATTCTAAAAGTTAAATGTAAAAAAGCTATGGAAATGTTTTTGCAAAATAATAAAAAAAACAAAGAAAATTATTTCGTTATTGCGGGTGGTGTTGCATCAAATAAAACGATTAGAAAAAATTTGCAGCAAGTGTGTGCAGATATGAACTTTAAATATATTTTTCCTCCAGCTGAACTTTGTACTGATAATGCTGCGATGATTGCTTGGGCTGGAATAGAACGTTATAAAAAGAGATTAATTGATGAGGTAACATTTACCGCAAAACCAAGGTGGCCACTAGATCCTAAAGCACCTTTTTTAAAAGGAGCTGGAGTAAATCATTCATGAATTATTGGTTAATGAAATCAGAACCAGATGTTTGGTCGATTGATCAACAAAAAAAAGCTGGTGCTGCAGGTACAGCTTGGGATGGGGTGCGAAATTATCAAGCAGCTAATAACTTAAAAAAAATGGCTAAAGGAGATTTGTGTTTTTTTTACCATTCAAATATAGGAAAAGAAATTGTTGGTATAATTGAAGTAATCAAAACAGCTTTTCTAGATAGTACGGATGAAAAAAAAAGATTTGTAGCTGTACAGGTCAAATTTAAACAAAAACTTAATCAGCCTGTAAGTCTAGAAAGCATTAAAAAAACTGAGCAATTATGCCATTTATCTCTAATTACCCAGAGTAGATTATCCGTAATGCCAATTGATCCAAAAAGCTGGAAAATAATTTGTAAGATGGGTAAACTATAAAAAATCGGGGGAGATAATACATGTCAGAAAATCACAACAAAATTTTTAATGTTACCGATGAATGGTCAAAAATCGGACTTGTGAACAAAAAAGGTTACGAAGAAAAATACAATGAATCTATAAACGACAATGATGCTTTTTGGGCAAAAGAAGGAAAGCGTATTGATTGGATTAAACCCTACACAAAAATTAAAGATGTAACGTACAGCAAAAGAAAAACAGAAATTAAATGGTTTTATGACGGAACGCTTAATGCATCTTACAACTGTATTGATCGGCATTTAGCAAAAAAAGCAAATCACACTGCTATTATTTTTGAAGGTGACGATCCTTCTGTTTCTAAAAAAATAAGTTATCAAGAATTAAGTGATGAAGTTTGCAAACTAGCAAATGGATTAAAAAAAATAGGAATTAAAAAAGGAGATAGGGTTACTATTTATATGCCCATGATTCCTGCGGCTGTTTACTCTATGCTTGCCTGTGCTAGAATTGGAGCTATTCATTCTGTGGTATTTGGCGGTTTTTCCCCTGAGTCTTTGGCGGGAAGAATTATTGATTGCAAATCTGAATTTGTCATTACCGCTGATGAAGGTATTCGCGGTAAAAAAATAATTCCTTTAAAAAAGAATGCAGACGAAGCTTTAAAAAAATGTCCAAACGTTAAAAAAAATATTGTTTTTAAGCATACAGGTGGTGCCATTGCTTGGAATAACAAAATCGATGTTTGGTATCATGATTTAACAAATAATGAATCCACAACTTGCCAACCTGAAGAAATGAATGCTGAAGATCCTTTATTTATATTGTACACTTCTGGTTCCACTGGAAAGCCTAAAGGAGTTTTGCATACAACTGGAGGATATTTAGTTTATGCATCGATGACTCATGAATATATTTTTAATTACAAGGCTGGTGATATTTATTGGTGTACGGCAGATGTCGGTTGGATAACCGGACACAGTTATATCGTCTATGGTCCACTTGCAAATGGAGCTACAACTTTAGTATTTGAAGGAGTACCCAATTATCCTGATGCTGGTCGCTTTTGGCAAGTTTGTGACAAACATCAAGTTAACATTTTTTACACAGCTCCTACTGCTCTAAGAGCTCTTATGCGCGAGGGAGATAATTTCGTCACAAAATATAATCGAAAATCTTTAAAACTTCTTGGCTCTGTAGGTGAGCCAATTAATCCAGAAGCCTGGCTTTGGTACCATAAAGTAGTCGGAGATTCCCGTTGTCCAATTGTAGATACATGGTGGCAAACAGAAACTGGTGGAATATTAATTTCACCACAGCCAGGGGCAATTGATTTAAAACCAGGCTCTGCAACAAAACCGTTCTATGGGATTAAACCTGTAATCGTCGATGATAAAGGAAATGAGCTCAAAGGCGAATGTTCTGGAACTTTATGTATGAGTCAGTCTTGGCCTGGACAAATGAGAACTATATACGGAGACCATCAAAGATTTATAGACACTTATTTTTCAGCATATGATGGAAAATATTTTACTGGTGATGGTTGCAGACGTGATGCGGATGGTTATTATTGGATTACTGGCCGTGTCGATGATGTGGTAATTGTCTCTGGTCATAACTTGGGAACTGCTGAAATAGAAAGCGCATTTGTTGCACATCCAAAAGTAGCTGAGGCTGCAATTGTTGGATACCCTCACGAAATCAAAGGTAATGGTTTATATTGCTACGTTACTCTCAACGCCGGCCAGCAAGGAAATGATGAATTAAAAAAAGAATTGATTCAATGGGTGAGAAAAGAAATTGGACCACTTGCAACACCAGACTTAATTCATTTTACTCCTGGACTTCCTAAAACAAGATCTGGAAAAATTATGAGAAGAATTTTAAGAAAAATTGCAGAAAACGATTATAGTAATTTAGGAGATACTTCTACTTTGGCAGACCCAACCGTAGTTCAAAGCTTGATTGATAATAGATTAAATAAATAACCTAGAAATCAGAGACTATTCCTTTTTTTTCCCAGTCACCAAACCTGGTTGGCTCTGGTCCATCTGGACCCCCGATTTCTTTAACTGGTTTATTGGTTTTATTTTTTACTTGTAACTTTTTTCTCTGTTCCGCCTCTTCCAAAGCTTTTGCCGAATTTTTTTCAAATACTGATTTCATTATGCAACTATATTAATGTCATTTATTTTAATGAACTCTTTTATAATATTTTGCCATTTTAATTGCATAGAATTAATTACAATTTCTTTGTCTAAATTTTTTAACTCGTCTGCAACCGGAGCCCAATAATGAAGGGACTCAGAACTTGTTTTAAAAGGATCCTCTTTATAATAAGTCATCCAAGAGATATTTTGGATACGTTCCTCAAACTGTTTAAGTCTTTTTTGATAAATGTCACCAGGTAATGGATGATCTTTTTCGTGTAGCTCTTTATCTAAAATTTTTTGAAAAAGGATTTTTGCATCTTCAGTATTTTGGTATCTATTTTTTGCATAGAGATAAGAAAAGGTAAAAAAGAGCATGTCTTGAATTGCGATCAGGTATATGTTCCATTTTGCAATATTGATCGAAACCACAAAATCATTATTCTCATACATTTTGACGTAGTTGGTTCCTATTCTTGTTTTTAAATAACCAAATAACGTTTCCTGGGTAATAAAAGCAGATTTTCTTTGAATATAATCCTGAAGAATATCGATATTTGTAATTCTATTTTCCCCTTTTAGTAAATAAATGAATGGATTTAAGACAAATATCTGAAAAAAATGCCTCATTTCCTCTAAAACTACTTTTAAATCGATTTCTTTTAATTTTTTAATCATTTTCAAATATCTCTATAACAAATGCCAATATTTTTGCACTTTTAAAGCGAAAATGACTATTTTTTTTAAGCATAAATCCAAAAAAACATCAATATTTGGCTTTGACTTAACTAAAAACTTAAGTAGGTTCATTGTAACTTAAAATTAAACAAGGGAGAAAATCAATGGCTACTTCTAAACACGAGGCGCATTGGAATGACACCAAGGGACTAATGAGAATTACATTGGCTCTTTGGTTTTTCTTTTCAATCGTCATCTTTATGTTTGGCTATCAATTAAACTCTGTCAAAGTTCCTTTGTTAGGATATCCGCTAAGTTATTACATGTGTGCACAAGGTTCGCTTGCAGCATTCGTGATTCTAATTTTTTGGTCTTCTGGCAAGCAACAAGAGATAGATATGAAGCATGGCGTAAGCGATGCTGAAAGGACGGAGGATTAAATTATGTTTAAAGGCAAATTTGTCGATAACCTTCCAAAAATTTACGGTTTATATACCGGAGGATTTTTATTATTTTTCTTAGCAATGATGGTCGCCGAGAAAAATGGTGTGTCCGCAAAAATGATTGGAATATTGTTTTTGACATTCACAATTGCGATTTATGCGCTAATTGGTGTTTTATCGAGAACAATGAACGTGAGTGAGTATTACGTTTCAGGTAGAGAAGTTCCGACAGTGTTCAATGGAATGGCGACTGCAGCAGACTGGATGTCTGGTGCTTCGTTCGTTGCAATGGCTGGTGGTATTTACTACGGTGGATATACTTACATGGCGTTTCTAGTAGGATGGACTGGTGGATACGTTTTAGTATCAACACTACTTGCTCCATACCTTCGAAAGTTTGGTTGTTACACGGTTCCCGATTTCATCGGAACTAGATACGGTGGAAACTTTGCTCGTTTCTGCGCAGTGCTAGTTTTGGTGTTAGCGTCATTTACTTACGTGACAGCACAGATTAACGCAACTGGTACAATTGCTTCTAGAGCTCTTGGTATTCCTTTCGGTACAGGAGTATGGGTAGGTCTAATAAGTATATTGCTATGTTCAATGCTAGGAGGAATGAGAGCGGTTACTTGGACACAAGTGGCTCAGTATATCGTTCTAATTATCGCTTATCTACTTCCAATTTTTTGGATTTCGTGGAGAGGTGATTTTGGACTTTTCCCTCATTTTACTTTGGGGCACGAAGTTGCTAGAATTGTGGAGTTAGAAGCACAATACGGACTAGTGAAAAACAGTGCAGAAGCAATTAAGGCTGCAGGGGTTCCGGCAGGACTAGCTTATATAAACGTCCCTCATGCTGCTGCACCTGAAGGCGCAATGGCTGCGTGGAAGTTTATTTCATTAGCGATTTGTATGATGGTAGGAACAGCTTCTTTACCACACATCCTAATGAGATATTTCACAACTCCAAACGTAACTTCAGCTAGAAGATCAGTGGCTTGGTCATTGTTCTTTATCTTCTTGCTGTACTTCTCAGCACCTATGTTAGCGACTCTATCAAAAATTCAATTGATGGATCCTAATTTAAAAACTTCGATCATTGGAAAACCAATTGATCAGGTTATGGCTATTGAATGGGTGAAAAACTGGATTTCCGTGAAGCAAGCATTTATTGCTGACTTCAACAAAGACGGTATTCTTCAGTTGAATGAGTGGTTCATGCGAGGTGACGTAGTTGTGTTAGCTACGCCAGAAGTTGCTGGATTACCATATGTAGTTTCAGGATTGGTTGCTGCTGGAGGTATGGCGGCTGCTATGTCAACTGCAGATGGATTAATTCTTGCAATGGCAAATGCGTTATCACACGACGTTTACTACAAAATGGTTGACCCAAAAGCGGACGTTAGAAAAAGGTTATTAGTTGCTCGTTTGCTACTAATAGTAATCGGAGTGGCTGCAGCATACATTGCTGCCATGAGATTAACCTCAATTCTTGGCGCTGTTGCTTGGGCATTCGATTTTGCAATGTCTGGGTTATTCTTCCCACTTGTTTTAGGTGTATGGTGGAAGAGAGCTACAAAAGAAGGTGCTATCGCAGGAATGTTAGCTGGTTTAATTTCAGGAACTTGGTATTTGATATACGTAGGACCTGCATTTATGGCTAAGACTCCTTGGTTGGGAATCGACCATCTACGATTTGGTATCATCGGTGCTACAGTAAGCTTAGTTGCAATGGTTGTTGTAAGCTTAGCTACTAAAGAGCCTGATGCTGCTACTCAAAAAATGGTTGATGATATCCGTATACCAAGCGGTAAAACAGTTATCAGTCATAGATAATTAGTTATATTTAGGGGCGGTTTAAAAACCGCCCCTTAAAAATTCTTCCATGCCAATTCCGGCCTATATACTTTATTTAGATTACATTTTGGGGATTATAATGTGGACGCTGATTGGCAGGTCCGCAATGAACATCTTTCAGAAAGAAGATTCAGAATTTTTCTTTATGAAAGTATTTGTTAAATTTACTAATCCTATCATTTCATTTTTTAAAATAATCACTCCAAGTTTTTTGATTGGACCCCTAGTTCCTCTTTACGTAGCCTGGTTCTTTTATATGTTTCGATTCTACTTTATGCCTTACGCTCTAGGATACTCAGTCATGGGAATGCTTTCATTTCCATTAGAAAGTGAAATTACCCAGTCGCTCATTCAGCTTTTTTCTAAAACAAAATAAATAATACACAGACTCCATTTTCGCGAATTATTTTTGTCTTTTTCTTTATTAGGATTATAAGTAATTGACCAAATAAATGACAAGATCTATTAAAATTGCACCTTCTATTCTCTCTTCCGATTTCAGCCGTTTAGCTGAAGTACTAGAGGAATTAAATCAATCAGGCGCTGATATGGTTCACGTAGATGTCATGGATGGTCACTTTGTTCCCAACATTACTTTTGGGCCTCCTGTTATAAAAAAAATAAGAAAATACTCTAAAATACCTTTTGATGTGCACTTAATGATAGCTCCTGTTGAAAGATATATTAAAGATTTTTCTGATGCAGGTGCCGACATTATTACCATTCACCCCGAAGCAACGGATAATCTAATTCAAAGCGTTCAGTTAATTAAATCTTTAGGAAAGAAGGCTGGTGTTTCGCTTAATCCAAAAACTAAAATTGAAGCACTGCTACCAGCTCTTCCATTCATAGATTTAATATTAATTATGAGTGTTCAACCTGGATTTGGCGGTCAAGCATTTATGCCTGAAGTATTAACAAAAGTGAAAGAATTGAGAAAAAAAATAGATGAAGAAAAGCTAAATATCGACATTGAAATTGATGGAGGAATTAATTTTGAAACAGCGGCACTTGCAAAAAAAGCTGGCGTGGATATTTTAGTTTCTGGCACAACCTTGTTTGATAGCAAGCAAAGTCTCAAAGGCAATATTGAAAAATTAAGAAATTGTTAATTCGATAAATGAAAGTTGGTTTTATAAGATTGTGGCTAACTGCATTGTGGCGATATGTTAAAGAACAATTGAGATCTATTTATTTTAATTCTAAATATTATAATAAATCATTAACGATTGAACCTGTATCGAGAATATACGATATACATAATATTTATATTTTAGGTGAACTTAAAGACAAAGATAATAAAAATTATTTACTAGCTCAAAAATTTAAAAAGAATCTTTGGAAAATTAACAACTTACACCCAGATAGAATAGATGATCTGCATAAATTTTCTTGGCTACCGTATATTGATATTAAAAAAGATAAAGAGTTTGTAAAAGTTATAATTGAGGAATGGTTAACTAGTTTTTCTAATTATAAATCCTCAGTCTGGGACCCCTCTATTATTTCTAATAGACTTATTTTTTGGATTACAAATGGCCCTGGTACTATTCGTAATGAAGATTTAATTTTTAGATCAAAAATTAATAATATTATTTTAAAGCAAGCCGTTCATTTATCTAAAAATTTATCCCTGATTCAAAGCAAAATAGATAGGATTTTAGCCATTTTTTCACTAATTTTGGTAAGCACATCTTTTGAGGGATATAAAAAACTTCTCGAGACATCTTTAAAAAAGCTGAGCGATCAAACTAAGGAAATTTTAGATAAAAGAGGTTTCGTACGAAGCAAAAATATTGAAGACCAATTTTGGCTTTTACATCATCTAATTCTAGTCAAAGAAAGTCTTAAAGTATCACAAAATGCAATTCCAGAAACACTTGAAGATCATATTGAAATAGTAGGAAAGTGTTTTTGTTCGTTATTGTATTCTAATAATACTATCCCATTATTCAATGGATCTAAACATTATGACTGCTCACAATTTTTAAACTTTTTAAAAATTAAGGGATATAAATTTGACTCTGACGCTAATGATACTGACTTCTTATTTGGTAAAATAAAAAAATTAGAATTACTAATGGATGCTAATAATCCTCCATCAAATTCTTATGCGCAAAATTATCAGGCTGGCTGTTTGTCTTTTGAACTTTTGTATAATGGTATTAAAATCATAACAAATACTGGTTCTGCTAAAAATTTTTCAAAGGAATTATCATACATTGCCCAATCTACAGCCGCTCATAGCTGTCTTGTAATCAACGATACTTCTTCATGTATTTTTCAAAAAAATCCTGTGCTGAGAAAATATTACGGCAATACATTGCTACAAAAAGCTATGATTACTAACAAGGAATTTACAAATAATAAAATTACAGCAAGTTTAACTGCGAAACACAATGGTTATGCTACAAAATATTCAACATTACATCAAAGAGCTCTTGTTATGAATGGTGAAGAAAATCTAGTTCACGGGGAAGACACGCTTACTGTAGAAAAAAATGATTATGCGTTTTTAAATTTTGCAATTCGTTTTCATGTATTGCCGGATGCGAAATTAATACCAACCCATGGCGGGGATATTCTTATTAGTGTTAAAAATCAAGGTTGGAAGTTTTGCTGCCCTGATCAAGATGTTAAAATAGAAAATAGTTTATACTTTGCAGAACATACAAAAGTCCAAGAAACTAACTGCATTGTGGTCGAGGGAACTTTAAAACAAGAAATAAACAAAATTGTGTGGTCTATAGAAAAAACCAATTAATTCTTTATAACTAACTTGGTAATGGCATTAAAAAAAATATCTAGAGCGCTTATTTCTGTTTCCGACAAAACGAACCTCGATGATTTATTGCAAACTCTAAAACGTTTTAATGTTGAAATTATAAGTACTGGTGGCACTTATCAATTTATTAAAGATAAAGGTTATGAGTGTACTGAAATATCAAGTTACACTAGTTTTCCTGAAATTATGGATGGACGAGTTAAGACACTTCATCCCAAAATCCATGGTGGCTTATTAGGAGATATTGATAAAAAAAATCATGCGGTTGCAATGGAAAAAAATAATATCCGAGAGATTAATTTACTCGTGGTTAATCTATATCCGTTTGAAGAAAAGATGTTGGATCCAAAATCAAGCCATGAAGTTCTTATAGAAAATATTGATATCGGTGGACCTTCTATGCTTCGCTCATCGGCAAAAAATTTTAAACACGTTACCGTTCTTCCTTCAACTAA
This sequence comes from Pelagibacteraceae bacterium, assembly GCA_008638225.1. GTDB lineage: Bacteria > Pseudomonadota > Alphaproteobacteria > Pelagibacterales > Pelagibacteraceae > IMCC9063. The sequence goes on along the minus strand of VTPP01000002.1, from coordinate 1,500 downwards.
ATACTACAAAGAGTTTATAGAGATGATGAATAATAATTCTGGCTCAACAGATCTTAATTTTAGAACAAAAATGGCAAACCAGGCATTTAATGAAACTGCCTATTACGATGCTATGATTTCTAATTGGATGAGTGAAGTTAATGGAGAAAAATTCTCAGAGAAAAAAACGATTGGCGGAAAGCTTATTTCAAAGTTACGTTATGGCGAAAATCCTCATCAAGAAAGCTCTGCATACAAAATACCAAATGCCCAACCTGGATTTTCAGAACTAGAGCAGCTTCAAGGAAAAGAGCTTAGCCATAATAATTATCTAGATAGTTTTAGTGCCTATAATTTAGTAACTGATTTTGACCAAAAAGACCAAATTTGCGCTATTATTAAGCATAACAATCCTTGTGGCTGTGCAATAGACCCTGATAAGAAAAACGCCTATTTAAAGGCCCTTAGCGGCGATCCTGTGAGTGCTTTTGGTGGGGTAGTAGCCTTCAATTATGAAATAGGACAAGATGTGGCTGAAGAACTCATAAAAACATTTTATGAAGTAATATTGGTACCAGAAATTGATAAAGCAGCTTTGCAGATTTTATCTCAAAAGAAAAATTTAAGAGTATTAAAATACAAGTACCCACAAAAAAACAATATTCAACATCTAACTTTTTTGCAAAAAACATTTTTAGCACAAGATGAGAATTCAAAGAAAATTACCAAAAATAATTTACAAATAGTAACGAAAAAAAAACCTACAGAAAAAGAAATAGAAAATTTACTGTTTGCTAATCTTATATGCAAGCATGTTAAATCCAATGCAATTGTAATTGCCAAGGATAACAAAACCTTGGGTATTGGGGCAGGTCAAACTAGTCGCGTGGGTTCGAGTGAAATTGCTTGTGATCATGCTAGAAAATTTTTTTCTGAACAGCTGGATAATTGTGGAGCTGCATCTGATGCCTTTTTTCCTTTTGCAGATGGTTTAGAAAAATTAATAAAACTAGGAGCAAAGTCAATAATTCAACCTGGAGGTTCTGTAAGAGATCAGGAAGTTATTGATGCTGCTGATAAGGCTGGAATCTCAATGATATTTACTGGAATAAGAAATTTCAAACACTAATCTGATCTATTTTAGCAGCAAGTATAAAATCACTTTCAGTTAAACCCTTAACTGCGTGAGTAAAGATTGTGACGTTTGCATAACCCCACCCAAACGAAAGATCTGGATGATGTCCTTCTTCCTCTGCAATAGCAGATAATTTGTTTATAAAATTAAGGCTCTCTTCAAAATTTTTAAATTTTAAATATTTTGTAAGTGTTTTAATTCCGTCCTGATTTTTTACTACAATCCATTGATTTAATTCGGAGTTTAACTTTTGAATTTCTTCTTCTTTTAAAGAAGGCATGTCTCCGCTACAAGCAATACATTTTTTTTTGTGTAAATTTGTCATTTTGTGCTTTGGAGCGGGTGAAGGGAATTGAACCCACGACCTAATCGTTGGCAACGATTCG
>VTPP01000018.1 GCA_008638225.1 Pelagibacteraceae bacterium | reverse complement strand
ACATATTAGCTAAATTACATAACTATTTTATAATGGATTTAAAGAAAATTAATCAGAAAATTAAAAGCTTTGTAAAAGCTAGAGATTGGGATCAATTCCATTCACCCAAAAATCTTTCTATGGCTCTATCCGTAGAAGCTTCTGAATTAGTTGAAATCTTTCAGTGGCTAAAGGAATCGGATATTAAAAAAGTAGATAAAGAAAAGGTTGCAGATGAAATAGCTGATATTTTTTTTTACTTACTTCGAATCTCTCAAAAAATGAATATTGATATTGAACAAAGCTTTCACAATAAAATGATTAAAAATATAAAAAAATATCCTGTGCAATTGTCTAAAGGAAAATCAAATAAGCGGTATTAAAGAACTACGTTTTGTTTAATTAAATTATCAACTTCTTCACTGCTAAAACCATTTTCTAACAAAATTTGTTTTGTATGCTCACCAAAAACTGGAGCTTCCTTGGTCTTATCTATTTTAGTATCTGAAAATTTAACGGGCATACCGATTGCCTTAAAAGATCCTGCTTTTTTATTTTTTACATCGACAACCATATTTCTTGCAATTGTTTGTGGATCTTCAAACATTTCAGTGATGCTATTGATAGGACCACAAGGAAGACCTTTTTTATCAAAGATATCTAGCCACTCTTCTGCAGTTTTTTTTATTAGCTCTTGTTTTAATATATCTTGAAGTTCTGAAAGATTGGCCATGCGATTAGCATTGCTACTAAATTTTTTATTCGCTTGTAAATCTTGTCTACCTAGAGCATCTAATAAATGTAACCAATTACTTTGGTTGGATGCACCAACCGTTATCCATTTATCTTTCGTTTGAAAGGCTTGATAGGGAGCTGTTAAGGGATGAGCTGATCCAAGCGGTCCTGGAGATACACCAGTAGCTGATGCAATGGCAGATTGCCAAAAGGTATGAAAAATTCCTGCTTCATAAAGTGATGTATCAACCCTCTGACCTACCCCAGTTTTTTCCCGTGCAACTAATGCAGCCAACACTCCAGTTGCAGCTAAGATACCAGCAGTGATATCAGTAATTGGCGCTCCTACTTTAGTTGGCGGTTTGTCATTACTTTCACCCGTTATACTCATAAGTCCGCTCATCCCTTGAGCAATTAAATCAAATCCACCTTTATCAGCATAAGGTCCTGTTCTGCCGTAACCAGATATTTCGCAAAGAATAATTTTAGGATTAATTTTTTTTAATTCTTCAAACCCTATTCCAAGTTTTTCCATTGTTCCTTTTCTAAAATTTTCAATAACCACATCTGCGTTTTTGACTAAGCGCTTAAACACCGCAACTCCTTCTGGTTTTTTTAAATCAAGAGCCATCCCTTTTTTATTACGGTTCATTTGCATAAACGCGGCGGCCTCCCCATGCACCTCTGGTGGTACAAACCGTCTAGTGTCATCTCCACCTGGAATTTTTTCTATTTTAATCACTTCTGCGCCAAGATCTGCAAGAAGCAAACCACAAGTTGGCCCTGCCATAATCTGGGCAAGCTCAAGAACCTTAATGCCTTTAATCGGACCTGGCATGTTACTTATTTTTGAATTTTGGTTTTGTTTTGCTTAAGAATGATTTGTACCCTATTTGAAAGTCCTCAGTGTCATAGCACTTATAACCTAGGTTATTTAATTTATCGGTTATTTTAATGCTAGGTATCAATTGCTCGGCAAAAGCTTTGTGCCATCTTGCAACTAAAGGCGCTCCTTCACAAATTCTCTCAGCTGTGGCATACGCTTCTTGTTCCACATCTTGATCTGGAACTACTCTATTCACCATTCCTTTTTCATAAGCCTCTTTTGCATTAAATATTTTTCCCTCAAGTAAAATTTCCATGGTCACCGAGCGTCCAACTAATTGAAGAAGAGCCTGTAATTCTCGTGGTGCCATAGTCAAGCCCAATCGTTTAATCGGAACTCCAAACCGTGAAGAAGTGCCGCAAATTCTTAAATCACAACAAGCGGCAATTTCAAAACCACCACCCACACACAAACCTTCAATCAGTGCAATGGTTGGAATCGGACATTCTTGAATTGCTGCTAAAGCTCCATGCAAAAACACTCCGTATTTTTTTGCTTGTTTGCTGCTTGACCTAGATTTTTCAAATTCACCAATATCATTTCCAGGTGAAAAAGATTTACCACCTGAACCTCTGATAATGATGCAGCGAAGATGTTTATTTTTTTTCTTAGCAAAATCTCTAAACGTGGACCCAATTTTTTTCCACATGGGTTTGGTTAGGGCATTTAGTTTATCCGGTCTATTTAAAGACACCTCAACGGTGTGTTCATTAATTTTTTTGATTAGTACTAAATCGGTCATTTATCTATAAAAATATTCAACTAAACTCATGGGAACAGCTGGAACATAAGTTACTAGCATTAATACTGTAAATAACACTGCTATAAAAACAATATTCACTTTACTAACCTCCCAAATATCAGCTTTCGCAACCGAACAGGCAGTAACCAGAACGCTGGCAACAGGAGGTGTTTGTTGACCTATCGCTAAATTTAAAGTGACAATAATTCCAAAATGCACTGGATCAATTCCAGCAGCAATCACAAGAGGCATAACTATAGGAACTACTAAAATAATAGCTGCAGCAGAATGTAAAAATAAACCAATAATTAATAAAAATACATTAAGGATTGCAAGGATCGCATACTTATTGCTAGTAAAATCTGTAATGGAAGTTGCAACTATTTGCGGGATTTGTTCAATGGTTAAAAACTCACCGATTAATACAGAAGCTGCCACTAACAACATGACAACAGCAGTTTGTGATCCTCCTTCAATCGTTGCTTCAAAAAATTGTTTAAAACTTGTCTCACGGTAAATCGCCCCGATCACTAAAGCTGCAACCACCGCTAAACCTGCACCCTCGGTTGCGGTTACGAAGCCGCCAAATATTCCTCCTAAAATAACTACCGGCAAGACAAAAGCTAAAGCTGCATCTTTTGCAGTTCTTCTAACATTAGCTAAATTAAATAATTCTTCGATTGGAAAATTTTTTCGTCTTGCGTAAATATAAGAAACTAACATCATACCAAAGCCACCGATAATTCCTGGAATAATTCCAGCAACAAATAATTGAACAACTGAGGTTTGTGCCATCACGGCATATAAAATCATTGGGATGGATGGTGGAATAATAACTGCAAGGGATGCTGAAGAAGAAGTTACAGCTGCCGCAAAAGCTGCAGGGTATCCTTTTTTCTTCATCGCTGGAATTAAAATGGATCCAAGTGCTGCCACATCCGCAACTGCAGAGCCTGAAATTTCTGCAAAGAACATGGAGGTTGCAATATTAATCATACTAAGCCCACCTTTAACAAACCCAACTAAGGCTGAAGCAAAAGCAATTAATCTTCTTGAAATACCAGAGGTATTCATAATAGCTCCGGCCAAAATAAATAAAGGGATAGCAATTAGTGGAAAATTTTTAGCGCCGCTATACATAATCAAAGCGCTATCCACTAAAAAGCTAGTGCCATTTTTCAGGATCATTGCAATAATAGTGGTTACCGCTAACCCAACTGCGATCGGAACATTGATCACTAACAATAATAATAAAATGACAAACATGCCGAGAACAATCATGCTTTATCCTCCATGACATTGGCATAATCGGTTTTAAGATAAAGTGTCTCCGAAATAAGAATAAGAACAGCACACACCGGAATCACTGATTGGACAAAGGATTGCGGTACCCATTCTAAAGTTGTTAAGGTTTCGCCTTGAATAACAATAATGACGATAGTGCCATAATAAGCAAGAATCCCGTAAAAAGAATAAATAACTATTTTAGATAGAACAAATAAGTATTGGCGAATAATTTTTGGAAAAGCTTTAATGATGGATGGCACACCAATATGCGCACCCTTTAACGAGGCATACGCAGCTCCATAATAAGTCAACCAAGCTAATTGGATAGCTGCAACTTCATCATACCAAACTAACGCCTGGCCCGCCCAACGATAAGTAACTCCCACCACCACCGTCACGCTTAAGCCAACCATCATAAAAAATATAATGTACTGTAAGAATTTATCGTAGATTTGGTAGAAGGTTGAGTTCTGCATAGTGAATGGTAACGGCTAACAAACTTTGTTCATACTACCGACCTAATGAAGATCGGTAGTATGGTACTATTAAATTATTTTGCTAAATCCAAAACTTGTTTAGTTAAGGCAGCGCCAGTTTTTACTTCATCTGCAAACTGTTTGTAGATTACATCGCTCGCTTTCACAAAGGCATCTCGGTTAGCTGTATTAACTTTTACCCCAGCTTTTTTGATTACCTCAAGATCAGAAACATCTAGCTCAGCTGCACGTTTATAAACGTACGCTTGGCTTTCTTTAGCAGCTGCCTCTAATGCAGCACGCACATCCGCTGGTAATTTATTCCAGTGATCTTTGTGTACCGTTACATAAGCAGGTGTGTAGACGTGACTAGTGATGGATAAGTACTTTTGCACCTCTTGAAATTTGCTACTTGCAATCTGTGCATATGGATTTTCTTGTCCATCCATGGTTCCAGTTTTTAAAGCAGTAAACACTTCAGACAGTCCCATTGGTGTAGGATTTGCACCGTAGGCTTGGAACATTTTTAAACGCCACTTGGATTGTGGAGTTCGTAGTTTAATTCCTTTTAAGTCCTCTGGTACATTGATCGGCTTTTTATTATTCGTGATATGACGAAAACCATTTTCCCATACTGCAAGAATTTTATATCCAGTTTTCTCTTCTAGATTCTTAGCAAGTATTGGACGCAATACTTGTTGTTCAACTTTTGCCATGTGAGCTCGGTCTTTAATAATGTATGGCATTTCAAATACACCAAATTCATCATGAACTGATGCCATCACGGATGATGGTAATGTCATATCAATAGTTCCGAGTTTAATTTTTTGCATCATTTCTTTATCACCGCCTAATTGGCTTGATCCAAAATTAGTTACTTTGGCTTTGCCGGCTAATTTTTGATTGGCTAATTTAACGAAATGTTCTGCTGAATCATTGAACAATGATCCTGGTGCACCAACGTGACCAAATTTTAGTTCGAGTGCATTTGCTGACATCGACACCATGCAAATGGATATCAAGGTTGCAAATACTTTAGTTATTTTCATAGTAGTCCCCCTGTTATTTTAAAACAGTTTAGACAATTCTTGGAAAAAAATCTAATGAATATTATTTGGATAAATACTGAAGAGCCGCCATAATACCGCCAGCTTTAAAAGGAACTTTTGCTTTAGCAAGACCCATTTCAACCCCTGATAATACGCCCATTAACATAATCTCGTTTAAATCACCAAGGTGGCCAATTCTAAATACTTTACCTTTTACTTTATTAAAACTTGCACCAAGCGCCATATTATATTCATCTAAAATTGTTTTTCTTAAATTATCCGCATCATATCCCTCCGGGAGCAACACGGTTGTTAAAGTGTTTGAATATTCAGCAGGATTTTTACATAATATTTCTAAACCCCAAGCTTTCACCGCAAGTCTTGTAGCTTCTGCTAATCTTGCGTGTCTTGCAAATACATTATCTAATCCCTCTTCCATCAACATATCTAAAGCTTCATCAAGACCATAGATTAAAGTTGTTGCAGGAGTATATGGATAAAAACCAGTTTTATTATTTTCTAACATTGCATGCCAGTCCCAATAATGTTTTGGCATAGTCGCTTTTTTGGAAGCCTCTAATGCTTTATGACTGATTGCATTAAAAGAAAGTCCTGGTGGGAGTAACAAACCTTTTTGTGATCCTCCTACTGTTACGTCTACTTTCCATTCTTCATGCCTATAATCAATGGAAGCAAGAGAGGAAATAACATCCACCATAAATAAAGCTGGATGATTTACAGAATCAATTGCTTTTCTAATTTCTCCAATATTGTTTACAATTCCAGTTGAAGTTTCATTATGCAGAACACAAACCGCTTTAATTTTTTTATCTTTATCTGCAGCTAATCTTTCAGCTACAACTTTTGGATCAATGCCGTGCCGCCAATCCCCAGGAACTATTTCCGCATCAATTTTTAATTTTTTTGCCTGATCATACCAACGTATGGAAAATTCACCTGTTTCAAAGAATAAAACTTTATCACCTACATTCAAAGTATTAACGATTGCAGATTCCCAAGCACCGGTGCCTGAACCTGGATACATAATAACTGGGGATGATGTTTTAAAAACACTTTTTAATTTTTCTAAGACGCTTTTAGAAATTTCTGCAAATTCTGGTCCTCTATGATCAATCACTGCTCTATCCATAGCTCTCAATACTCGGTCTGGTAAATTAGTTGGGCCTGGAATTTGTAAAAAATGACGGCCGGCTTTGAATGAGTTAGATTTTGGCATAGCGATTTGTATATGTTATTGATACATCAAAATCAAATATGAAATTTAATCAAACTCAGATTAGTAGAATTGCCAAAGAAGTTGGGGGTATAGTTCGCGGTAAAGTTTTATTTGATGAGTTTGCAAGAGGAAGGTACAGCACCGACTCCTCTCTTTATCAAATCACACCGCTTGGTGCCGTGCTACCAAAAGATACCAATGATGTGTTGGAGTTAATGAATTACTCACAAAAAAATAATATTCCATTACTTGCAAGAGGCGGCGGCAGTTCACAGTGCGGACAAACAGTCGGTGAATGTATTGTGCTTGATTATTCAAGACACCAAAATAAAATTTTAGATTTAAATGTTGCTGAAAAAACTGTTTGGGTCGAACCTGGGATTGTTCTTGATCAACTCAATGCTCATTTAAAGCAATACGGTTTATGGTATCCGGTGGATGTATCCACTAGTAGCAGAGCAACCATTGGCGGCATGACGGCTAATAATAGTTGCGGGGCTCGCTCTTTATATTATGGAAATATGGTGAACAATGTCCTTGCGGTTGAAGCTATTCTTGATGATGGAACCATTCACATCTTTGATGAAATAGACAAACATTATCTAGAAATCACTAATAACCACAATAAAAAATACAATATCATTAAAAAATTTCTTGAAGTTCAAGAGCGCACTAAAGAGGAAATTAATCAGCACTTTCCCATCACCCAAAGAAGAGTGGGAGGTTATAATATCGATTTAATTAACCCAAATGGTTTTAATACTTCAAATATTCTAGTTGGATCGGAAGGCACTTTATCTTTATTTAACAAAATAAAATTAAAGTTATGGGAAATTCCTAAACAAAAAGTATTAGGTGTTTGTTTTTTCAAAAGTTTTCATGAAGCAATGTCTATTGTTCAAGAAATGGTAAAACTAAAACCAACTACAGTAGAATTGCTCGATCATAATTTAATCAGTCTTGCCAAAGATATTCCGCTGTATGCAGGTGAAATAAATAAATACATCAAAGGAAATCCTGAGGCGGTATTAATGGTTGAGTTTATTGACGATGATATCAATTTAATACGCAGTAAATTAAAAGATTTAGAACACTTAGTTAAAACAGATAATCCGCTTAATGATTTTGCATCGCACGAAAACTTAAAAGACCAAAAGGCAATTTTTGAAATAAGAAAAGCTGGTCTTAATATTTTAATGTCGATGAAGGGTGATAAAAAAGCTGTGGCCTTTATTGAAGACTGCGCGGTAACGCTTGAACATTTGGCTGATTACACCGCTGGACTGAAGGAAGTATTTGCAAAATATAATACAAGTGGCATGTTTTATGCGCATGCATCGGTTGGAACTTTGCATGTTAGACCTGTTCTCAACATGAAGACGGAAGCTGATGTAAAAAATATGAGATCTATTGCGGAAGAAGCTTTTGCAATGGTCAAACAATATAAGGGCTCGCATTCAGGCGAACATGGCGATGGGATTGTCAGATCCGAGTTTCATGAAATGATGTTTGGCAGCAAAATCATAAAAGGCTTTGAAGAGATTAAAGATACCTTTGATCCTAAAGGATTATTAAATCCTGGAAAAATTGTAAGACCTTATAAATCAGATGATAGATCTTTGATGAGATATAAAGCTGATTATAAAGCTGAAAATATTTCAACTCATTATGATTGGTCGGAGTGGGGTCAATTTTCTGATGCAGTTGAAATGTGCAATAATAACGGCGCGTGTAGAAAATTAGATTCAGGCGTGATGTGTCCGTCTTACAGAGTGACAAAGGAGGAGAAAGATTTAGTAAGAGGAAGAGCTAATACTTTAAGACTTGCTTTATCGAACCAGTTACCAGAGGGTTCTTTTGCCTCTAAAGAAATGTTTGAGACTATGGAACTTTGCGTAAGCTGCAAAGCTTGTCAAAGAGAGTGCCCCATGAGTGTTGATATGGCTAAAATGAAAAGCGAGTTTTTATCGCATTATTACAAAAAATTTCAAATGAGTATTAAAGATAAAATTATATCTGATATGCCAAAACTCATTTGGCTACTAAAAATAGTGGCGCCTATGTTTAATACGGTCAAAAAAATTCCCTTACTTGATAAAGTGATAGAATTATTTGGTTTTTCTAGCAAAAGACAAATGCCAGTGGTGCAAAATATAGTGCCGCTCAAAGAAATTTATAAAACGCAAAATAAATCTACTAACAAAGTTATTTTATTAGCGGATACTTTTAATATTAATTTTGAAATTAAAAACCTGATGTATGCCATCAAGGTGTTAAATAAATTTGGCTTTGAGGCCATTATTCCAAGTTTTGATGATGCTAATTTAACCAGACCTCTTTGTTGCGGCAGGACTTATATATCCTACGGCCAAATGGATAAGGCAAAATTTGAAATGAATAGAGTTACCAATTATTTATATGAGAATGGTTATTCCGAGATGCCGGTGGTTGGAATAGAGCCATCTTGTCTTCTTACTTTTAATGATGAATTTACATCGATCAAAGGAATTGAGCATAGAGATAAATTAAAAAATAAATTTTATTTACTTGAGGAATTTATATTAGAGCAAATTAAATCTGGTAATTCAGCAAAATCACATGGCTATAAACATAATGTATTAGTGCATGGGCATTGCCATCAAAAATCACAAGATAGATTCAAAGGTTTGCTTGAATTATTAGCAACTCTTAATATTAAACATAAGGCTATTGATAGTAGTTGCTGCGGTATGGCAGGTTCATTTGGTTATAGCTCAAAATATTATGATATCTCCAAAAAGATGGCCAACCTTTCGTTAATTCCAACTATTAATGACCATCCTGAGGATGTGGTAGTTGCCAATGGCACAAGTTGCAGACAGCAAATATTTGATTTCTCAAAAAGAAATGCAAAACACGTCTCTGAATTACTCTTTAATATCTTTGAGCGAGTTAATTAATATACTTAATCAAGCTTTGATAATTTCTCTTTAAGTTCTGCCGATAAGTTAGAAAACCATTCTGCTTCTTTACCTGGTTCTGGCAAAATTTCTCCATATTCCAGCATTTGAGTGTGCTCTAGATCAATAAGATAAATCCAGATCTGGCTTTGCTTTAATTGTAAAACTTTTATCAAGCAATCTTTAAGATTTATTATTAACTTCTTCTTTATATCTTTGCTTCGTCCAGCTCTTATAAAACCTTGTACAAATATTTCAGGCGTTAACACTTCTTGACCACCCATAAAATGATTACCTTTGGTCGTTTCTTTAAATATCACTTGGGCAAAATATTTATTTGCACCAGTCACCTCATGATGAGTTTTGGTAATACCACTTGCAATTGTTTTTTTCTGCTCTTGGCTAATCTTACAATTACTTGAAGTTACAATATAAGTTGGCATTTACGCTCCTTTAATAATAATCGCGTTCGCAATAGAATTGTCTAATCTAATTTTTTTAACAGGTTCATATTCTCTAGAATGATACCAAGCCAAAGCTTTCTCATAACTTGGAAATTTTATAACTACTGTTCTTGGATAGGTCCAAGTTCCCTCCACCGTCACCGACTCCCCTCCTCGTACAATATATTCACCGCCAAATTGTTCAGCAATTGGCTTTACTTGTGCAATATATTCTTTGTATTCTTCAGGATTAGTAACCTTGATATTAAAAATCGCGTAGCCTGACATATTACCAATCTATTTCTTTTTGATTAAAGAAAAATTTTCCCGTCGGTCCATCTTTAGGAAGTGTAGCTGCCCACACAACTCCCGGAACTGATTCTGCAATCGTCAGAGAAGCTTGTTTTCCTCCCATATCAGTTTGCACCCAGCCAGGATGAATAGAATTAACTTTTATTCCCTCAAGCTCAGTTGCGCAAATTTTAGTCACTGCATTTAAAGCGCATTTACTAATACGATATGATGGCATGCCGGAACCCATATCGGTTAAGGATCCAAGAGTTGAACTAAAATTAACAATAATACCACTGCTACTTTTCTTTAGCATGCTCGTAAAAGTTTGAATCATCATAATCGGTCCAACTAAATTAGTTTGAATCGTTGTTTCTAATTTATCTAATGGCATTGCTGAGATTTTATCATCGACTGCTTGCAGAGGATAATCTCGATCAATTAAAATTCCTGCGTTATTAATTAAAGTGTCAATATGCTGATGACGTTTTGCAATATCTTTGTGTAATTTTTGAATTGAAGTAAGCTTAGAGACATCTAATTCGTAATACTCTGCCTTATAACCTTTATCGGTACATATTTGTTTAGTTGCATCTAAACTGCTTAACGATCTGGCAGTAAAAAGAACGGTATGACCTAATTTACAAAGTTCTAAACCAGTTGCATTACCAATGCCTCGATTAGAGCCAGTTATTAAAATTATTCTATGTTTCATTTTATAGGTTGGAGTTTAGCAGAGATCCGCCGGATCGAATATACCTATTCAAATAGTTTTTTAATTTATGTTTGTTGCAAATAGCTTAATTGGTCTTATAAGGCGAAATAATAGCAAGCCATGTTTTTTAAAGATTTATACATTGAAATTAAAGATGTGGTTGTTCCATTATTTAAAATTTTAATTCCTTTTGTATTCATCGTTAAATTTTTAGAAGAGATTGGTGCCATTACTATCATCTCGCAATTTTTTGCACCTTTAATGGGAATTATTGGTTTACCGCCAGAACTGGGAATTGTTTGGGTGACTGCAATTGTGGTTAATATTTATGCAGCCTTAGTTTTGTTTATCAATCTTATTCCAGGACTAGAAGTAAGTGTGGCCCAAGTTACTATTTTAAGTACAGCCATGTTAATTGCGCATAATTTACTCATTGAGTCTGCTATTTCTAAATCAGTTGGCGTGTCTTTTATTTATACTTTTTTCTTTCGCCTGATATATGCGTTTCTTGTTTGCTTTATTTTAAAAGAAACATACGAGTTTTTTAATTTTCTCAGTGAGCCCTACACTACTTTATTTACAATTGAGCCATTGCGTGAGGGTTTTTATTATTGGCTACAAGATCAAGCGCTACATCTTTTTTACATATTTATCATTGTGGCAGTGATGGTCACTATTTTACAAGTTTTAAAAGTGATAGGGGTTGAGGCTTTTTTAAAACGAATATTAGTACCGGTGCTAAAAATATTTGGTATTAGTAAAGAGGCAACCAGCATTATTATTGTTGGTATGACCATTGGTTTGCAGTTTGGTGGTGGTATTTTAATTAAAGAAGTAAAAAGTGGCAAAATAGATAAGCAAAGCGTTTTTCTTGCGGTCTCTTTATTAAATGTAGTGCATGCTATTATTGAAGATACTATTTTAATGCTGGCTGTAGGTGGTCATTATTCTGGAGTAGTGTTTGCAAGAATCTTTTTTGGTTTACTTATTTCTTTAATTATTTTTAAAATTTACCGCCAATTCGATACTTTAGTTGAGCGATTTATTTTTAGTCCGAATTTAAGAGCCTTACCAAAAATTAAAGATTGAATTTAAGTTCAAAAGCAATAAAATCTAATAATGGTTCAAGCAATTAAAATTCAAAAATTTGGTGGTGCAGAAGAATTGCAACTTGTTGATATTCAATTACCAAAATTGCAAGCCAATGAAGTGTTAGTGAAAAATTTATCGATTGGTCTTAATTATATTGATGTCTATCACCGGACTGGTTTGTACCCTATTCCTCTTCCAAGTGGGATTGGACTGGAGGCGTGCGGATTAGTTGAGGAAATTGGATCTGGTGTTACTTTATTTAAAGTGGGAGAAAGAGTGGCTCATTCTTCTATGCCGATTGGCTCTTATTCAGAAAAACAAGTATTTCCTCAAGAAAAATTAGTAAAGGTGCCTGAAGGGGTTTCGAGTGAAGTTGCATCGGTTGTGATGCTGAAAGGGATTACTGCAGAATATTTATTACACAGATCTTATCCTGCTAAAAAAGGCGATAAAATTTTATTTCATGCGGCCGCAGGAGGAGTTGGTCAGATTTTGTGCCAATGGGCCAATGCTATTGGCTGCACCGTAATTGGAACTGTTGGTTCAAAAGAAAAAGAAGCTATTGCTAAAAAAAATGGTTGTCATCATGTAATCAATTACACCGATCATAATTTTGTTGAAGAGGTAGAAAAAATTGTTGGCAAAAATGGAATTGATGTGGTGTACGACGGGGTTGGTGCTTCCACTTTTGAAGGATCAATTGAAGTATTAAAAATTAGAGGAATGATGGTTGCCTTTGGTAACGCCTCTGGTTACGTTAAAACCCTTGATATTAAAAAGCACATTAATACCAAAGGGTTATTTTTCACTCGTCCCTCCATTGCTCACTACACAGTCACAAGAAAAGAATTAGAAGATTCAGCTGCCACAGTATTTAATGCGCTCTTAACAGGGAAATTTAAAGTTGATATTTTTAAAAAATATAAATTATCTGATGCCAAACAAGCTCATCAAGATCTTGAAGCAAGACTGCTTACAGGACCATCTGTTATTATTCCTTAAAAAAGAAAATATTCGTAAAAAGATCTTGCGGAAATAAGTAGAAGAAAGAACCCAAAAATTTTACTAAGTAGATTTTTATCAATCTTGTGCACCACTTTTGCACCAAGTGGCGCCATCATCATGGTCACGGGCACAAATACTAAAAAGCCTGGTAAATTTACATAACCAAAACTTAAAGGAGTGGTAACCGTGTCAAAAAAATTACCGCTCAAAGACATGCTGGCTGCTCCTATCACTGAAATTAAAAAACCGATTGCAGCTGATGTGCCAATCGCATTACGAATAGAATAACCAAACAAACGCATAAACGGCACGGATAAAGACCCGCCACCAATACCAAGTGGTACCGAGATAAATCCAATAATAGTCCCGATAATACTTTTAATGCTATTTGGAATATTTCTTGGAGTGGCTCCTAATTTTTCTCTAAAAAAAATAAAAAATAATCCAACGCAGCCTGAGAAAATAGAAAAGATTAATAATAATTTTTTGGTCTCTAAATTTGAGGCAAGAAAAGTTCCAATCAATACTCCGGCTGCTACAAATAAACCAAAGGATTTAATTAATGTAAAATCAACTGCTTCATACTTCATATGAGTTCTAGTCGACATAACGCTGGTTGGAATAATGATCGCAAGCGATGTGCCAAGTGCTAAATGCATTTTAGTACTCTCATCATAACCAAGAACGGTAAAAGCGTAATATAATGCTGGCACCATAATAATACCGCCGCCAACACCAAGCAAACCTGCCATAAAACCAGAAATAGATGCGGCAACTGCCATCACAGAAATAAGCGAGATGATTTGCGAGATATCTAAAAGATCAAACATGTTAGACCACAACGACTTCCAATGTCGTCAGGCCAGTAATACTTGCAACTAACTTATCGCCCTTTTGTACCGGACCAACTCCGGCTGGAGTTCCGGTCATAATAATATCTCCTGCTTCCAACTTATTAAAGCGCGATAAATATGCGATGATTTTTGGAACACTCCAAATCATCATTTTTAAATCGCCTCGTTGTTTTTCAACTCCATTAATAGATAAAGCAATTACACCGGTTTGCATGGTACCTACTTGTGATAACGGACTAATTATTCCCATTGGCGCCGAATGCTCAAAAGCTTTACCAATTTCCCACGGCTTACCATTTTTTTTAGCAGCTCCTTGCAAATCTCGTCTGGTCATATCTAAAGCAGTAGCAAAACCATACACATGCTTATAAGCATCTTGTTCTGAAATATTAGAACCACCACTGTGTAAAGCAACAATCATTTCTACTTCATGATGAACATTGCTTGTCTCGCTTGGATAAGGAAAGGTACCTGAGGTGTCTATGTTGTCTGGATTTTTTTGAAAAAAAATTGGACTTTCTTTACTTGGATCACTTCCCATTTCGCTAACGTGATCTGCATAATTTTGACCGATACAATAAACTCGGCGAACTGGAAATTGTTTGTCACTATCTTTAATTTTGATGGCTACAGTTTTTGCTGCTGGGATAATAAAATTGCTCATGATTTATATTGCTAATTTTTCTTTTTCGTTATTTTGAACAATCTCTAGTATATGATTGACCTTTTGGAAATCAGAATCTCTTGCCATCATATTATTAGATAAATAACGCTTCCATTCCGTGGCTCCTTTTTGCCCATGATACAAACCAACCGTATGGCGCATAATTTGATTAACTCTAGTTCCTTTGGCAACTTCTGATGATACATACTTTACTAACTCCTCGACAATTTCGGTTCTAGTTAAAATATCAGTATTGCCAAAAATTTCTCGCTCAATATCAGCAAGAAAATAAGGAGCTTGATAAATAGCTCTGCCAATCATCACCCCATCCACTTCACTTAAATGCTCTTTAATTTCTGAACACTTGGTGATGCCTCCATTAATAATAATTTCTAAATTAGGATTTTCCTTTTTGATTTGATGAACCATAGGATAATTCAATTTTGGTATTTTTAAATTTTCTCGTGGAGATAATCCCTTCAGCACCGCTTTACGGGCATGCAAGATAATTGTTTTTGTTCCAGCTTCTGCCATTTTACGAACAAAAGAATTAAGATAATCAAAATCTTCTACATCATCAAAACCTATTCTAGTTTTAGCAGTAACAGGAATAGCGCAAGCATTAACCATAGCGTGGATGCATTCGGCAACTAGATCTGGCTCTTTAATTAAACAAGCTCCAAATTTATTTTTCTGAACTTTTTTACTTGGACAGCCTAAATTAATATTAATTTCATCATAGCCCATATCTTCTGCAATTTTAGCAACTTCCGCCAAATCACGAGCATTAGATCCGCCTACTTGCAGAGCTAAGGGCTTTTCAAAATTATTAAATCCCAACACTTTTTGCCTATCACCCTTTAAAGCGGCACCGGTTGCAACCATTTCGGTATAGAGCAAAACATGTTTGCTAATCAGTCTTAAAAAATAACGATCATGTCTATCCGTGCAGTCCATCATGGGTGCAACCGAAACCGTTCTATTGAGTTTAGACATATTTTTTTATTTTATCAGAATAAGAAATTTTATGATGATTAATAAAATCTTCGTGGGTTTTTTCAAGCTTATCAAGATGATAAATATAATTTACCATCACGCCAAACGACTCTTGATAACCATAATCTGAAATATTTGCATTAATAGTTACATCTTCAATACTAGCGCCATTTCCTAAATGAAATCTTGTAACCGAATTAATAGGTTTATGATTTACTTTTTCCTTTATTAAATAATGAATAGCTATTTTTTTAATAATTTTTTTATGTTCGGCTATTCTTGGATCCCCTACTTTTACTTCACTATTATGTAAAAATTTAATCTTAGAAAAATCTTCGGCACCAATAATATTCATAATACTGCGATCATTTAAGCTATTAAACCAATCAGCAAAGCCAGGTAATGGCGACAATGTTCCAAAGTTTTTAATTTTTGGATTTTCTAGCTGAATTTCATACACCACTCGTTTAATTAAAAAGTTGCCAAGGGTAACGCTGGTTAAACCTTGCTGACAGTTGCTGATAGAATAAAAAGTAGCTGTATCAGCTTTAACTGCTGCACTAACTCCTGGCTTAATAATATCTTGAATGGATGTGGCAAGTCCTTGAGTAAAAGCAACTTGGACAAAAATTAAAGGCTCATCTTGTAAGACTGGATGAAAGTAAGCAAAAAAACGCCTGTCTTCTTGCAGTCTTCTTTTTAAATCGTCCATATCTTTTATTTTATGAACTTTTTCGTACTTAATAATTCTCTCAAGAATTGCAGCTTTGGTATCCCAGGTTATTTTTTCTAACTTTAAAAAACCAGGATTAAACCAAGAACGAAACAAATGTTTAAAATCATCATCTAAATCTTGTAAGCTTGGATCAGTTTCAATGCAGCGTAATAAATCTTCACGCATCGATACTAAAAAGGCAGTACCATTAGGCGCCATGTTCAAACGACGAATAAATTCTTGCCTTCCTCCCTCTGCTAAGCTGGCTAAACTTTTTAAATGTATTTTTGATTTGTGTTTAATAAACTCTAAAGCTTTTTGTTCCACCAAATCCATATTTGGCTTTAATTTTTTATCGATCGCTTGAAAAAAAAGTTTTTTATCTTCAAGGTTTAATGCTTGGTAGGTTACTGATAATTCTCTGGCAATGGCAATACCGCTGGCAATCCCTTTGTAGGAAATCAAATCATCGGATAATTCCAATAAAGCTGTAACGGTCCGTTTTCCTGAGAAAGCTTTAGTAAGTAAGCTTTTGCCGACATCGGCAATTGAATCAATAATTTTTTTTAAAAACATCTATCCCAATAAGTAGTTTGGCAACCAGGTTGCAATTCCTGGAAATATACAAAGTATCACAATAGCCAATACCATACATATCATAAATGGCAGCGATCCTCGTAATATTTCAGGCAAACTAATGTCAGGGGATATTCCTTTAATAACGTACAAATTTAAACCTACTGGCGGAGTAATTAATCCAATTTCCATATTAATGGTTAAAATAACTGCAAACCAAATAGGATCAAAACCAACACCCTCGATGATTGGCAGCAAAATTGGCGCCGTCATTAAAATGATAGCAACTGGCGGTAAAAAGAAACCAGCCACTAATAAAAAAATATTAATAATAAAGAGTAGCACCCATTTATTCACTTCTAAGCCTGTCATCACTTCTGCAATGGTTTGGGTGACGTAGAGATTAGAAAGAGTAAAACTAAATAAATAAGAACAAGCAATGATCATCATGATCATCACGCTTTCCTTCATCGAGCCTCTAAAAATAACCCAAAGTTTTTTTGGACTATAAATTTTATAAATAACTGCAACTAAAATAATACAAAAGAATGCTCCTATTCCAGCTGCCTCAGATGGAGTTGCAATACCACCATACAACACATACAGCACCGCAATCACAATTGCTAGGAAGGGAAGTATTCTTGGTAAAATTTCAAAACGTTCTTTCCAAGTAAAATGGGTAAAAACAACACTTGCTAAATTAACATCTTTATTGGTCAGCCATGTTTTAAAAATAGCCCACATCATAAATAAACCAGTCAGCATAATTCCTGGCAGAATACCTGCCATAAATAATTGGCCGATGGAATTTTCTGTAGAGATACCATAGACAATCATGGTGATGCTTGGTGGAATTAAAATGCCAAGAGTTCCGCCGGCTGCAATCGTACCAGCACTTAATTCTTTAGAGTAACCTCTCTCTCGCATTTCTGGAATTCCCATTTTTCCAATGGCAGCACAGGTTGCAGGAGATGATCCGCTTAAAGCCGCAAACAAAGCGCAGGCTCCAAGGTTGGAAACCACTAATCCGCCCGGCACTCTATTTAACCAGCGGTCTAAAGCTGAATATAAATCTTTTCCAGCAGGCGATGATGCAACGGCCATCCCCATTACAATAAACATAGGGATCGACACAATCGTAAATTCCAATAAGCCTTCCATAAAGGTATCGGCAATTACTTTGGTAATACCAAATCCTTCAAATATAAGTAAAAACATAACCGAGACAAATCCAAGACCAAAAGATACGGGAATTCCTAATGCAAAAATTCCAATGGTTACCACAGTAACTAATAAACCAATTAAAGCTGGATCCATTTATTTAATAACCTCTTCTAGGACTGGTGGTGGGAATGGCATTTCTCTTTTTGTTATTAAAGAAACAATGTCTGCCACATATTGTAAAATCATTACAAAAAAACCAATGGGAAAAGATATATATAATTTCCACAAAGCAGCATTCCACAACGTGCCGGTGGTGTGATTGTTAATGTAGGCATCATACCAAACTTCACAAGATAAAATAAAAATAACGATACAAAACATTAACGATAAAACAGAACAGATGATGGCTAGTATTAATTTACCCTTTGGCCCTAAATAATATGGCAATAGCTCCACATTCACATGCCCTTTTTCCAGTAATACAAAAGGACTTCCAATAAAAGTTGCGCCGGCAAGGGCATAAATAACGTATTCGGTTTGCCAAGAAGTAGTGAGATTAAAAATATACCTCTGCACAACCATGTGAATAATCGCCATAATTGCACTAATTAATAAAACGGTTGCAACCGTTCCGCATAGACGCGAAAGTGAGTGAACAAATCTTATATAGGTATCCATACGAATAATTTGTAAGGGCTAATATTAACAAACCCCTAGATCACTCTAGGGGTTTATTAAAAACAGTAATTATTTAACTGCTAATGCTTTTTCAAGTAACGCTGCACCAGTTGGAACTTTGCTAGAAAAATCTTTAAATGAAGTTTTCTTCGCAATTTCTAACCATGCATTGTAATCCTTTTCTGTTAGGTACGCTAATTTCACGCCTTTTTCTTTATACGTATCTTCCATTTTTTTATCTAACGCTGCAACTTGACCGAACATATACTCTTCCGATTTTTTGCCAGCAGCTAGTAAAGCAGCTTTTTGTTTATCGTTCAAAGCATTGAAAGATTTTTTCGACATTAAAATTGGCTCGTACATAAACCAAAGACCATATTGTCCTGGAGGTGTAGCACATTTTACTTGTTCGTAAATTTTGAATGAAACAAAACTTCCTGAACTAGTGTTCACTCCTGTTAAGACTCCGCTTTGTAAACCAGCGTAGACTTCAGAACTTGCCATCGAAGAAATAGATGCGCCAGCTCCTTCCAACATTCTATCGAACATAGGACCTGCTGCTCTCATTACTTGACCTTTGACTGTGTCAGGCGAAGTAATGCAATTTTTTTTCGATGCAAATCCACCACCAAGCCAAGCGTCTGCTAATACGATTGCTCCAGCGCCATCAATAATTTTTCTGATGTCGTCCATGAAAGGTGATTTATTAAGTCTTTTTGCATGCTCATGATTTTTAACAATTCCTGGCATCAACGTAATAGAAAACTCTGGATGAAATTTATTAGCATAATCTAGCGGTAACGCTGTCATATCTAATTCTCCATCAACTAGTGGTTTCCACTGTGCCATTGCTTTATATAAAGACTGACCTGGATAGACTTGAATCTTAAAGTCCACATTTGCCTTCTCTACTTCTTTGGCAATGATTTGAACCATTTCATCACGTGCATCGCCTTTGCCGCCTGGAAATTGATGGGACGCTTTCCAAGTTACAGCAAATGAAGATGTAGTGATAAATGATAATGTAATTAATGATAAAATTAATTTCTTAAACATTATTTTATTCTCCCCTGTTAGTTAATTTAAGTTCCTAAACTTATCTGATTAATCCATTTATTAAAACAAATTATTCCCCCTGATATTACTCATAATTTATCTATAATTTTAAAGATTAGTTGTATAAGTTAATAAAAATGAGTGATGGCCCTTTAAAAGGATTGTTAGTGTTAGACCTGACTAGAGTGTTGGTTGGTCCATATTGCACTATGGTCTTATCTGATCTTGGGGCAAGAGTAATTAAAGTCGAAGCACCTGAAGTTGGTGATGACTCAAGAAGTTTTGGTCCATTTATTGAGGATCAATCTGCTTATTTTATGTCTTTAAATAGAGGTAAAGAAAGTATCGCTCTTAATTTAAAAAATAGTGAAGATAAAAAAATATTTGAAAAAATTTTAGCCAAAGCTGATATTTTGGT
Organism: Pelagibacteraceae bacterium; assembly: GCA_008638225.1. Lineage (GTDB taxonomy): Bacteria > Pseudomonadota > Alphaproteobacteria > Pelagibacterales > Pelagibacteraceae > IMCC9063. The sequence continues at coordinate 2,522 of VTPP01000018.1, read as the reverse complement.
TGAGAACTTTAAACCAGGCACTTTAGAGAAATGGGGTTATGGCTGGAATGATGTAAAAGATAAATATCCAAAATTAATTTACGCATCCGCATCTGGCTTTGGCCAAACAGGTCCTATGAACGCTCTTCCAGCATACGATATGGTGGTGCAAGGAATGGGCGGACTGATGAGTGTGACCGGCCAACCAAATTCTGAACCAACAAGAGTTGGAACATCGATTGGTGATATTACTGCAGGATTATTTACTGCCATTGGAATTAATGCAGCATTATACGATCGACAGAAAACAGGTAAAGGCATGCAGATTGATGTCTCCATGCTTGACTGCCAAATTGCAATTTTAGAAAATGCTATTGCAAGATATTTATCCAAAGGCGAAATTCCAAAACCGATGGGATCAAGGCATCCATCGATCGCACCCTTTGAAGCGTTTAAAACTAAAAATAGCTACATCATCATAGCAGCCGGTAATGATAAATTATTTGATGGTATGTGCCAGACTTTAGGAATTTCAGAATGCGTCCAAGATCAAAGATTTAAAGATAATAATACAAGAAATAAACACATCAACGATTTAAAAATAATTATTGAAGATAAATTAAAGCACAAAACTACTGAAGAATGGGTTAAGCTTTTTACCGATAAGAGCATTCCATGTGGTCCTATTAATAATATTAAAGAGGCGGTGGAAAATCCGCAAATTCAATTTAGAAACATGATTGTCAGTGCCGAGCACGATAAAATTGGAACTTTTAAAATGGCAGGAAATCCTATTAAAATGTCAACGTATAAAGATGAGAAAACAAGAGGTGATATACCTAATCTTGATCAACACCGCGCAAAATTATTAAAGGAATTTGAATAAAAATTATTCTGCTTTTTCTTCAGCAGTCTCGTCAATTACATCTTCTGATACATCATCTGTATCTGAATCATCATCCTCTTCTTCTGCTGCAGCATTAGCAGCTGGAACTTTTCTAGATCTTTTGGATGGTAGAATAGCTAAACCAGATTTAGATACTTCACCTTTATAAATTTCTTCAAAGGCATCGCCCTCTGGTGCATCAAAATCTTCTTGAACCGTTGCATCTTCTGGATGATCACGGGCTCTATCGATGGTTGCCTCGGTTAATTTTTTAATATCAATTTTTTTATCACCAATTTCTCTTAAAGAAATTACAGTTTTTTTATCATTATCCTCTTCTACTAGAGCAGGATCACCAGCAGCGATTTGCAAGGTTCTCTCTTTTGCTAAGATAATTAAATCGTATTGATTATCGACTGCTTCTAGACAGTCTTCTACAGTTACACGTGCCATAAAGTTGGGCTCTTTTATTAAGTTCTAGCTGTAAAATCAAGTAGTTTGTACTGGTCTATAGTCCTTTAATTTGATCAAAAATAACCCATTTGCAAAAACAAGATAACCAAGCATCAAGCCAAAAATTTGGTTCATGCTAAATTGATGATCAATTAAGTAACCAAATAAAACAGGCGCTATTGCGGTTGAGAACACAAAAAGAGAAACAGTAATCGATCTTATTCCTCCTAAATATTTAGTACCATAAATCTCAGACCAGGTTGAGGTGAGTAGGACTGCAGAAGTTCCATTGGTCATCGCGATCAATATCATCATCATAATCGGTGTAAAATTCCAATCAATATAGATCACAAATAAATAGGAAAACATGGTTGGCAGTAAATAAAAGGGTAATACTTTAATCGCAGAAAATTTGTCAATTAAAAAACCTGATACCGCAAGTGCTATAACGCTAAAGACAGCATAAAAAGTAAAACCTTGAGCAAGCAATAATAACGACCAGTCTTTACTCTCAAAAATATAAACCTGATTAATAAAAATGCCTGTGGTCAAAAATCCTGGCGCAAGCACAGCAGGCAGTAAAAAATAAAATTTAACATCACGCAGAACTTCTTCTCTTGTCCAATTTTTTATCTCGTAATTAATAATAGGTTTGATTTCAACTTTTTCAGTGGTTCCATCTACATAATCTTTTAAATTAAAATAAACAAAAGGAACAATGACACACAATATAAAAATAGAAATACCAAGCCAAATGGTTTTCCATGAAAATAAAGTCATAAGAAAAATAATTAGATAAGGCAACAACCCCTCGCCTAAGGATAAACCAAGCCAAGATACGCTTAAAGCTTTGCCGCGGTTATGATCAAAAAACTTTGCCATGGAGGTTGATGAAGTGTGCACCATTAAACCTTGGCCTGATAATCTTAAGAAATAAAGAGCAAAAAATAATAAAACAATGCTTTCAACTAACGTTATAAAAAAACTAGCAAAGGCTAAAAAGACACAAGTAAAAATAGCAAAATAAAGAATTCTCACATCATCAATTTTTTTACCGATCCAAATTAAAGAAATAGCACTGGCAACGGTCGCTAAAGAATAAATTAGACCAAACTGAGAGTGGCTTAAATCAAGCTCTTGTCTGATAAAGGGATTAAAAATACCAATAAAAAAAGTTTGACCAAAGCTAGAACAAAATGTCAAA
>VTPP01000039.1 GCA_008638225.1 Pelagibacteraceae bacterium | reverse complement strand
ATTTCTCCTGGCTTAAGATTACCAAGTTTAAAAGGACCAAATTCCAGTCTTGTTAATTTATTAACATGAAGATTAATACTACGCATTAATTCCCTTATCTCTCTGTTTTTACCTTCTGTTAAGATCATCTCTATCCAAAAATTTTTTTTATCTTTGTTAAATAATTTATACTGAAATGGTCTGTATTGAATCCCATCAATTTTTTTACCTTTGCTAATTTCTTCTATCTTATGTTCATCGCAATGCCCGTACACTCTAACTATGTACTTTCTTGTAAACTTATTATTAGGTAATTCTAAATTTCTAGCAATTTCACCAGTATTGGTGATAATAAGTAGACCATCAGAATTTACGTCTAATCTTCCCGCAAATATGAAATTTTTAAATTTCTTTGGCAGAATTTCATATACAATTTTTCGATCATCTTGTTTGTTTTTTGAACAAATACAATCAACTGGTTTATAAAATTTATATATTTGTACGAATTTTTTAAAAATAATTAACTTCCCATCTAATTTTATTGAGTCATTTTTATTTACAAAATGTACAGGCGAGGTAATTTTAGTCCCATTCAGGCTTATTCTGGTGTCCTTAATCATTTTTTCAATTTCCCTGCGGGAGCCTATATTGTACGAAGCCAAAAATTTTGAAATTCTAACTTTATCGAGTAATTCTTTCTTCATATGAATTTTTTTAAACTGTACATTGATACTCTATTGAAATTGTGTAACCAAGCAATAAAGAGAAATGAAGTTCCAATTGCAGCTATAATTGTAGATCCAAAAACAAAAAAAATTATAGCAAAAGCACATAACTTATCTGTTAAAAATAAAGATCCATTAGCACACGCTGAAATACTTGTTATTCGAAAAGCATTAAAAAATTTAAAAACTAAAAGATTAGATAATATGAATATTTACTGCTCATTAGAACCATGCACTATGTGTGCAGCCGCAATAAGTCTTGCTCAAATAAAAAATGTTTATTTTTGCACCGAAGATAAAGAGAGCGGCGGAGTAATTAATGGTACAAAATTAGCATTCTCTAATTTGTTAAAATATAAATTTTCATATTATTATGGATTTCATGAAAAAACTTTTTCTAGATTGTTAGTAGATTTTTTTAAAAAAAAAAGGAATAAAAACTAATTAATAACTCTCCAGCCAATATCTTTTCTAAAATACATATCTTTCCATTCTATAAGATTAAGTATATCAAGAGCTTTATTTCTGGCCTGTTTTAGACTTGGGGCTGTACAAGTCACGTTTAATACCCTGCCACCATTAGATAAAATTTTTTTATCTTTTTTATAAGTGCCGGCATGAAAAATTTGTTGTGCCTCGTTGGTTTTGACGTTTTCTAAATTTTTGATTTCTGATCCTATTTCATATTTATCAGGATATCCTTTCGCAGCAGCTACAATAGTGATGCATGGATCTTCTTTCCAAATAATTTCTTGGTTCAATAAATTTTTATTTTTAACAGATAGTATTAAATCAATTAAATCTGTGTTCATTCTCATCATTAATACTTGGCATTCTGGATCACCGAATCTAATATTATATTCGATAAGTTTTGGATTATTATCTTTTATCATTAGTCCGGCATATAAAATCCCCACAAAAGAACAGTCGATTTGGTTAAGGCCTTTTATTGTGGGCTCAATTATTTCCTTATTAATTTTTTTTTCCAATTCTTTTGTTATTAGTAGTGAAGGAGAGTATGCGCCCATTCCCCCAGTATTTGGACCAGTATCATTTTCCCCTATTCTTTTATGATCTTGCGCTGTTCCTATCGGCAAATAATTTTTACCATCAGTGATTACAAAATAGCTTGCTTCCTCTCCTTCTAAAAATTCTTCAATCACAACTTTTTTTGATGTTTTAAATTTTCCGTTCATTATTTCTCTTGTGCACTTAAGAGATTCTTCAATTGTTTGCGAAATAGTCACCCCTTTTCCGGCAGCAAGACCATCTGCTTTTATAACTAATGGATGTTTTGATTTTTTTATGTAAATTTCAGCATTTTCAAAATGTTCAAATTCCTCGTAAGACGCTGTTGGTATTTTAAAATCTTTGCATAACTTTTTCATAAAGCCCTTAGAACCTTCTAGTTGTGAAGCTTTTTTGTTTGGACCAAATGCGAAAATATTCTTACTAGAGAGAAAATCTACAATACCAGCAACTAAAGGAACTTCAGGACCTACAATCACTATTGAAATATTATGCGCTAAAAGAGAATCGTATAATAAGGAAAAATTATTGTAATCAATATCAATATTTTGACAGATTTCACTTGTTCCTGGGTTGCCAGGTATACAAAATAATTTTTTGATTTTTTTAGACATGCTTAATTTAAAGCATAGAGCATGTTCTCGACCACCACTTCCAATTACAGCAACGTTCATGTTAATATATTCTCTATATTAAAATGCAAAATATTCCAGAATTTTCAGTATCAGAAATAACAAACTTGACTAAAAGTATTTTGGAAGAAAATTTCGGTCTCATTCGTGTAAGAGGTGAAATATCAAAAGTTAAAGATTTTAAGGGTCATTATTATTTTTCTCTAAAAGATGAAAACTTTGTACTAAATGCTGTTTGCTGGGCAAGAAATGTTGAACTTCTAAATATCAAACCAGAAGAAGGAATGGAAGTTTTTGCTCAAGGAAAAATAACAACTTATGCAAAGGGAAGTATATCTAATTATCAATTGCAGGTAGATCAAATTGACATTCACGGGGAAGGGGCATTATTAAAAATTTTTGAAAAAAGAAAAAAAAAATTGAAAGAAGAAGGTTTGTTTGATGAAAAGCACAAACAGCCCTTACCTTTTTTGCCTGATAAAATTGGAATCGTAACTTCTCCTACAGGCTCAGTTATAATGGATATTATTGACCGTGTGAAAAAAAGATTTCCGACTAATTTGGAAATTTTTCCAATAACCGTTCAAGGAACTAGATCTGCTCAAGAGATTATTTCTGGCATTGAATTTTTTAATTTAAAATCAAAAGTTGATTTAATTATAATTGCAAGAGGGGGTGGAGGGGCTGAGGATTTTTTGCCTTTTAATGATGAAGAAGTTGTCAGAACTGTTTTCCGCTCAAAAGTGCCTATAATTTCGGCCATTGGTCATGAGACAGATTTTACACTTTTAGATTTTGTGGCAGATGTACGGGCTGCAACACCAACAGCAGCAGCGGAAATAGCTGTACCAGAAATCAAGAATTTAAACAGACAAATTATTGAGTTATTTAAAAATTTGAAATTTACAATTGAACTTGTTTTTAATAAAGCAAATGAGGAGCTTAATAATATAAGTAAGTATTTAAATACAAACTCATTAAAAAATTTTATAAAACAAAATAATAGTAATTTAATTTCTTTATCTAAAAGCTTAAATTATTTTGTAAAAAGTGGTCTTAAAGAGAAGCATACAAAAGTTGAAAATTATTTTATGAGAATTGACAATTTGAGTATTCAAAAAGTTTTAAAAAGAGGTTTTGCAATAATAAAAGATACAAAAGAAAAAAAATTAATGAAATTAAAGAATTTAAACAAAGATCATTTAATTGATATTGAATTTTATGATGGGGTCATGCTAGCAAAAACTATAAAAAAGCAATGAGTACCGAAGCAAAATTAAAATACAAAGCAGGAACATTCGATATAATAACTAATGGAGATCATGTTGTATGCGCAGTATCTAAAAAAAAAATTCCCCTTCAGGATCTTAGGTATTGGAATGTAGAGTTACAAGAAGCATATTATTCCCCAATAGAGGTGGCTCAAAAATTTAGCGATGATAAATAAAATATTTATTAATATAATTTTATTAATTTTTTTTTTCAACAATGTATCTTTTGGTATTGAGTTACAGGGTAATTTTGCTCAAGGCGGTTTGATTAAGGGAAAAATTGAACCAGGAGCGAAAGTATTTTTAGACAAGAAACAAATTAAAGTTTCAAGTAATGGGTATTTTGTTTTTGGAATAGAAAAAAATAGAAAACAAAATATTTTACTTGAAGTTCATAATAATGGAGAAAAAAAAGTTCTAGACAAGAAAGTAAAAAAAAGAAATTATTTAGTTCAAAAAATTGAAGGCCTCCCAACAAAAATGGTCACACCTGGAAAAGAGGAAATGATTAGAATTCAAAATGAGCAGGTTTTGTTTGATAATATGAGATCTGTGAATTCAGATAGTGATTATTTTTATAAAAAATTTATTAGGCCAGCAGAAGGAATTATTTCTGGTAGATTTGGTAGCCAAAGAATTTTGAATGGAGAGCCAAGAAATCCCCACCTTGGACTTGACATAGCTAATAAAAAAGGAACACCAGTTATATCGACAGCAGATGGAGTGGTAACTATAGCGGAAAAAGATTTATATTTTACCGGAGGTACTATTGCAATTGAGCATGGGCATGGCGTGACCTCTCTTTATTATCATTTAGATTCTTTAAGTGTTAAAATTGGTCAAAAAGTAACACAAGGTCAATTAATAGGAACAATGGGTTCGACTGGCAGATCTACAGCACCACATCT
>VTPP01000017.1 GCA_008638225.1 Pelagibacteraceae bacterium | reverse complement strand
TAACCATCTGCGAATACAATGTGATTATTTTTTACTTGTACTGCTTTTCTATGAAAAAGGTTTACGTTCTCAGTAATTTGATTTGTTAAAAAATTAACAAGTACGTTTCTATCAAGACATAAGTAATGTTCAAAATTAGAACTAAAATTTATTAAACTTAATTTACTTATAATGTCTTTATTTTGATAGTCATAAATTCGAACTTGCTCAATTTTGGAAAAAAGATTTTTATCTATTTCATTAAATTTTATTTTATTAAGAATTCTTGTTGCATTGTTAGACAGTTGAATTCCACTTGCGCTAACGTTTAAATATTTATTTTTTTCAAAAATTGTTATATGAAATTTTTTGTCATTTTTTAAGAAATTTGCAAAAACTAGACCAGCTATCCCGCCTCCGATAATTCCGATTGAAATTTTATTGTTCATATTTAGTAGCGAATTGCAAAAGTTTTTGTGTCAAAATAGATACTGTAAAATTCTTCAATTTTTTTTTTTCTAACCAAAAATATTTTTTTTTATCGAAAATAATTTTTTTTGTCCTTAAAATTTTTATATACATTGTAAAATTAGACATTCTATAATTAAATGAATTATCCATTATATTTTCTACGATTACTTTTTTAAAATTTTTTTTGATAATTGTTTTATAATTTTTGTTTTTAGATTCAATTAATGGTAAATTAATTAGGCCACTCAAAAATTTAAATTTATTATTTAAAGTAAATAATATTCTACTACCTTTCTGAGCATACAAAGCGTAAAAATACTTCTTAACAATTGTTCGTGTTTTATTTTTAAGGACAAACATATTTTTTTTATAAGAAATACAATCTGCTTTTAGCGGGCATAATTTACACAAGGGTTCTTTTACAAGGCATATTAAAGCTCCTAACTCCATAAGGCCCTGCATAAGATCACTAGATCCAATTTTTACTTTCATTGAATTTAATTTTTTCTCAATATTTAAAATTAATTTACTGTCATAATTAATAAAAAAAATTCTAGAAATAACTCGCTTAACGTTCCCATCAATTCCTATGAATGGTTTGTTTTTTGCAATTGATAAAATTGCAGATGCCGTATAATCGCCAATTCCAGGTAAATTTTTAAGATCAGAAAAAGAATCGGGTAATTTTCCCCCAAATTTCTGTGATACAATTTTTGCTATTTGGTGCAAATTTCTTGCTCTTTGGTAATAACCAAGACCTTGCCAGAGTTTTAATACACTCGTAACACGAGATTTTGAAAGAGACTTGATTGTTGAAAATTTTTTATAAAACTTATTAAAATAAGGTATCACAGTAGAAACCTTGGTTTGTTGAAGCATTATTTCACTTAGCAAGACCCTGTAATCTCTGTCAGATGAACTTTTATAAACTCTCCAAGGTAATTGCCTCTGGTGTTTTTGGTACCATGCAATAATTTTTTTTGATAATATTTGGCTCATATCAATTAATGAATAAATTTATTCAACACAAAGTATATCAAGGACTTAAGCCAATCAAATCGGTTCTTCCCAAAGACGTAAGAAAAATTATTAACTCGCAAAAAAATTCATTTGACGACGTCAAATCAAAATGGAGCGATATTGTTGGCACTGAAATTTCATCCATATCTGTTCCGGAAAAAATTAAACAAAGTTCTATAAATAGTGATAAAACATTGTTTTTAAGTGTTCCCAAAGAGCATATCATTGAGATTGATTATTCTAGAGATTATATAATTGAAAAACTAAACTCTTATTTTGGATATCAGTTTATTAACAAAGTTATTATTAATTCTTATAAAATTAGTAAATTAAAGAATGATACTGTAAACAAAGCTCCCGCTTTAAATGAAAGTTTATCAAATAAAATTAAGTTAATCAAAAATGAAAATTTAAAAAATGCATTTAGAAATTTTTTCAAAAATGAAGATTAGTAAACTTCTAATAAAAGCTATTGTGTTACTATTTTTATTAAATAATAAAACAATAGCCATTGAACTAAATAGCCACACTATAGGAAGGGAGAATTCGGCAATTAGTATAGAAATTTTTTCTTCATTCACTTGCCCTCATTGTGCAAAACTACACTTAAATATTCTTCCTGATTTAATTAAAAAATACACCGATACTGGTCGAGCCAAAATTACTTTAAAAGATTTTCCACTTGATTTGGCTGCTCTTAATGCTTCTAAAATTGAAAAATGCATTCCAGTTAAGAACAAACTAAAGTTTCATGATACTATTTATTTACAACAATCAGAATGGGCCTCTGGCTCGAATATCGAAGAGATTAACCAAAAACTTAAGAAAATATCATCAGATCTTGGAATCAGTAATGAAATATTTAATTCTTGTCTAAATGATCCAAAAAATGAGGAGTTTGTATTACAAACAAGAATTGAAGCACAAAAAAAATTTAACATTAATGCTACACCCACAATAGTTATTAATAATAAAAAATATAACGGAGATTATACAATCCCTGCTATTTCTAAATATATAGAAAAAATAAATTAAAAAATGAAATTCAAACAACTTGAAGTTATTAGTTTTAAATCTTTTGCAGATAAAACTACATTTTATTTTGAGGATGGGTTGACAGGAATTGTTGGTCCAAATGGGTGTGGAAAATCAAATATTGTTGAGTCTTTGAGATGGTGTATGGGAGAAACATCTGCAAAAAGTTTGCGGGGATCTGGAATGGAGGACGTCATTTTTTCAGGTACAACTTCTAGACCATCAAAAAATTTATGCGAGGTCGCTTTAAAACTAGAAAACGATAATCGATTACCTCAATTTAAAGATATGCCAGAGATAGAAGTTCGAAGAAAAATAGAAAAAGATAAGGGATCAAAATATTATTTAAATGGAAGAGAAGTGCGCGCTAAAGATATTCAGATATTATTTGCCGACCTTTCTACCGGTCCGCACTCACCATCCATGGTAAGTCAAGGAAGAGTGGGGTCACTAGTGACTGCAAAACCAACTGACAGAAGAGCTATTTTAGAAGAAGCGGCTGGTATTGGTGGTCTTCATGTAAGAAGACATGAGGCAGAATTGAGACTTACCGCTGCTGAAAATAATTTGAAAAAAGCAGATGACATAATGAAGCAAATAGAAAATCAGCTCAAAAGTTTGCTTAAGCAAGCTGAGGAGGCATCAAAGTACAAAAATATCTCTAATGAAATTCAACATTTAGAGGCAAAACTTGTTTTTTTTCAATTTAAAGAAATTGAAAAATCAATATTAGATGCTCAGACAGAACTTGGTGAGGTAGAGGATGAAATTAGTGCCGTAAATATTGACAAAAACTTTAACGAAAATGCTCTTAAAGAAGAAAGTCAAAAAATAGCTCCTTTGAGGGATAATAATGCTCAATTAAATGCAAAACTTCAAAGACTCAATCTTGAATTTGAGCAGATTAATGAAGAAGAAGGCAGGGCCAAAAACGAAATAGAAAAAATTAAAAAAGAAATTAAACAAATAAGTATAGATATTGATAGAGAAAAACAAATTATCAACGACTCTTCTTCTAATGAAAAACGTTTGTCTAATGAACGATCTGACGTTGTTGAGATGGAACAAAATTCTTCAGAAATAGAAGAAAAAGCTGAAAAAGCGTACAAAGAGACACTGGGTGAGCTTGGCAAAGAACAATCAATCTTAAACGATTTATCTGAAAAAATATTTTCTCAAATCGGTGGATTTGAATTCGGAATAATCAAAAATAAAATTGATCAGCTATCAGTTCAAATTCAAAATATAAACCTTAAATTAAAAAATGAGGTAGGAATAATTGACAATCTTGATACCTCCACATTTAAAGGAAAAATCACTGAATATTATAATGATTTAACAATCGTAGAAAATTTAATAAAAAAAATTAACTTTGATTTAGAAGCGGCGGAACCCCAGGCCAATCTAAATTCTAATTTAACCAATAAACTCAAAGAAGATTTTCTTAATAAACTGAAAATTATTTCTGAACTTCAGGAAAAATATGCATCAAGATTAAGTAAACACGAAACTCTAAAGCAAGAAAATCTTAAGAGAAAAGAAAGGTTAAAAAATATCGATAGTGAAATAAAAAATTGGATAGATTTAAAAAATAGCTCTGAAAAAAAATTTGAAGAATTAAGTGGTAGAATTAAGGATAGAGAAGCAATTTTAGTTAAAGAAGAAATAAAGCCTGGAACAATCGCAGAAAAAAAAGGTACTTATGTTCAAAATATAAAGAATGTTGAAGAAGATATACTTCAAATTAATGAGCAATTGGATAGCAAAGAAGATTCCGTTAAATCAATTAATCAAAAGCTATATGATATCAATGGTATTATTTTGCAAATTACAGAAAGAAAAGTAAGGGCACAAACTATTATTGAAGGATTAAAAGAAAAGAAAAAAGAAATTGAATTAAAATCTTTAAGTGACTTTAAAAATAGTATTGAAGACTTGCCTGCATTTGCAGGTATAGACATTGAAGAAAATATTGAAGCCAATAAAATTGAAAATCAAATCCAAAAACTTAAAGAGCAAAGGGAAAGAATGGGAGCTGTCAATCTTAGGGCTGATAATGAAACTCAAGAACTGCAAAATCAAATTGATAAAATGATGAATGATAGAAAAGATTTAGTTCAGGGTATACAAAAACTTAAGGGCTCAATTAACGATCTAAATCAGAAAGGAAGAGAACGGTTATTGGATGCTTTTGAAAAAGTTAGTAGAAAATTTAATGATGTTTACACAAAACTCTTTGCCGGGGGAAATGCAAGACTTGAACTTATAGAATCGGATGATCCACTTGAAGCAGGTTTGGAACTACTTGTGAGTCCACCTGGTAAAAAATTACAATCTATAACTTTGCTCTCTGGTGGAGAACAAGCTCTAACAGCTATGGCATTAATATTTGCAGTCTTCTTAATAAACCCTTCCCCTATTTGCATTCTCGATGAAGTAGATGCGCCACTAGACGACGCGAATGTAACCAGATTTTGTTCATTGTTAGATGAACTATCAAGTATAACTGATACAAAATTTGTTGTTATTACACATCACGCTCTAACCATGTCTAGAATGAATAGATTGTATGGAGTCACAATGGCAGAAAGAGGCGTTAGTCAGCTAGTGGCTGTTGATTTAGAAAAAGCAGAAGAAATGGTCGCTTAAGTATTTAACAAAATTTAAATGAACGACATTCAAGACCTAGAAAAAAAAATAAAAAAATTAAGTTCAAAAACAAAAAAGGAAGAATCTAATTCAAAATCAAGTTCATCTCTAGGCATGGCCATGAAACTAAGTAGTGAGATGGTTGCTGCTGTATTTGTCGCAAGTTTAATAGGATATTACATAGATAAATTGTTTAAAACTCAGCCATTTTTCCTCATTTTTCTTTTTTTTCTAGGATCGGTTGCGGGAATTTTAAATGTTGTACGAAGTTCTAAAATGATTAATAAGGACTAGATTTTATATATATGGCTACAAACCCGATGAGCCAATTTGAAGTTCATTCAATTGGTCCTAAAATTCAAATAGGAAATTTTGATTTTTCCTTCACTAATTCAAGCTTATTTATGGTGTTAACAGTATCAATTATTTCATTATTTTTCATTGGGGCAACTCAAAAAAAATCTTTAGTACCTGACAAAATTCAGCTTATTGCAGAGATGGCATATGAGTTTGTATCGAAGATGATAAGCGAAACTGCTGGCAAAGATGCAAGGCCTTACTTTCCTTTTATACTAAGTTTATTTTTATTTGTATTGGTAGCAAATTTATTAGGAATGCTTCCATACTCCTTTACTGTAACTAGTCACATTATTGTAACATTTGCTTTGGCATTTTTTATTTTCATTGGAGTAACAATAGTTGGTTTTGCCAAGCATGGAATTTCTTATTTAAAACTTTTTGTTCCATCAGGGGTACCAGTTTTTTTATTACCTCTAATTATCGTAATTGAACTTATTTCTTACCTTAGCAGACCGGTTAGTTTATCTGTTCGATTATTTGCAAATATGATGGCTGGTCACACTATGCTAAAAGTGTTTGGAAGTTTTGTTGTTAGCTTAGGTATTCTTGGTGGATGGTTGCCACTAGGTTTTGCGGTTGCTTTAACTGGCTTGGAATTGCTCGTTGCATTTATTCAGGCATATGTTTTTGCAATATTAACGTGCATTTATTTAAATGATGCACTCAATTTACATCATTAACAAAAAAGGAGGAAACAATGGAAGTAGAAGCAGCAAAAATGATCGGAGCAGGAATAGCCTGTATAGCGTTAGCTGGGGCTGGCTTAGGTATAGGAAATATTTTCGGAAACTACCTATCTGCAGCAATGAGAAATCCATCTGCCGCGCAAAAACAATTTCCAAATTTATTATTGGGATTTGCTCTTGCAGAAGCGACTGGTTTATTTGGCTTGGTTGTCGCGTTAATTATTCTTTTCGCTTTTTAATTATAGGTAATGTTTAAATTTGTAACATTATTTATTTTTATAACCTCTGCTGCTCAAGCAGCAGAGAAAGCGGGGATGCCTCAACTAAATCCTTCATCATGGTTTACCCAAGTTTTTTGGTTGATTATTACTTTTGCTTTTTTATATTTAGTAATAAAAAAAATAGTTTTTCCAAGACTTTCAGACAGCATTGAGCAAAGAAATGAACATATAAGTGATAATATCGACCAAGCAAATTCAATAAAGAATCAAGCAGAAGAAAAATATCAAGAATATTTAAAGCTTCTATCTGATGCAAAAAAAGAAGCTCAGGATTTAATCAATAATAATAAAAAAGTTTTATTAAATAATTTTGAAAATAAAAAAAAAGAAATTGATAAAAAATTAGAAGAAAAACTAAAACAGGTAAATAAGGAAATCGATGCTTTCAAAAAAGAAGCTATTAGCAACATTAATAATATTTCAACAGAAATTGCTAAAGAGCTAGTAACTACAGTGACCAATATCAACGTAAATAGCGCCAGCGCTAATAGCATTGTTGACGAAGTTTCGAAAAAATATTTAAAAGGGCTTAACTAATGGACGCAACATTTTGGGTTGGGGTATCTTTTGTATTATTTGTAGCTTTATTAATTTATAAAAAAATACCAGGAATTATAAATGATGTTCTTGAAAATCGAATTAAAGAAATAAAATCTAAAATTGAAGATGCTGAAAATTTAAAAATTGAAAGCAGCAACTTACTTAATAAATACCAATATCAATTAGAAGAATCCAAAAAAGAGTGTGAGGAAATTTTAATTAGAGCTGCGAGGCTCAACGAAGAAGAATCTGCTTTAATGGAAGAAAAAATTAATACAATGTGGAAAGCAAGGGAAAATAATATTAATAAAAAAATAGTTCAATCAAAAAATAATGCATTAAAAGAAATAAACAAGATATCTACAATAATAGCTATCGAAAGTGCAAAAAAAATCATCTCTCAAACCATTGATAAAAACAAACTTGAAGATATTGATTTGGCAAATATCAAGGAGAGTTTGAAAGGTTTAAAAAAAACTATCTAACTACTTGTGAGACCCATCACAAAAGGGAGTATTTTTTGTTTTTTTGCAGTTGCACAAAAAATAATCTTTACTTTCCTCAACCTCAAAATGCAATGAAGCAAGTCCTCCTACGGATTTATGTGTACCATCGCAAAATGGCTGCTTTCCGGAAAGACCACATGTACACCAAAAATATTTTTTTCCTTTTTCGAGAAAAATTTTTTCTGGAGAATTTTTTGTTGTTTTTAAGGTATCCATAGTAAAACTATTTACTAGATATAATATAAAAAATGAAGAAAAATTTAATTGTTGTTGGTTCTGGGTTCGGCGGTATTGCTGCTGCACTAAGAATGAGGGCTAAAGGATTCGAAGTTACATTGCTTGAAAAACATCCTGATCTTGGTGGTAGAGCAAGAGTATTTGTAAAAGGAGATTTTATTTATGACGCTGGTCCAACAGTAATTACAGCTCCATATTTATTAGAAGAACTATTTGTTTTATTCAATAAAAAAATAAAAAATTATGTAAAAATTGTACCTTTGGATTTATGGTACCGATTTGTTTTTGATGATGGTAGCACTTTTGATTACTCTGGAGATGAAGATAAAATGAAATCAGAGATAAATAAATTTTCTCAAAATGATTTTTTTAACTATTCGAAACTTGTAAAATTTACAGAGAAGATATTTAATAAAGGTTTTACTGATTTGTCTACCAAGCCATTTACTAGTGTTTGGTTTATGTTAAAGCAGGTACCGGCATTACTAAAATTAAAGAGCTACAAATCTGTTTACCAATTAATTTCAACATATATTTCAAATGAAAAATTAAGAAGGGTATTTAGTATGCATCCGCTTCTTGTTGGTGGGAACCCATTTACGACCACTTCTATCTATGCGTTAATTTTATTTTTAGAAAAAAAATGGGGAATACACTATGCCATGGGTGGAACTGGTAATGTTGTAAAAGCACTTGAAAAATTAATGGTTGAAGAAGGTATTAGAATAATGAAAAGTTCAGAGGTAGTTGAATTTATAACTGGGGAAAACGAAATTACAGGAGTAAAATTAAATAATGGAGAGCTGTTAAGTTGCAACTACATTATTTGTAATTCTGATCCACCAAATGTCTACAAAAATCTAATTACTGGTAAAAAAAAGTACAATTTTTTCTTTAAACAAAAAATAAAACGAATGGATTATTCTATGGGTTTATTTGTTTATTATTTTGGCTCTAAAAAAAAATACGAAAATGTTGCTCATCACACTATTTCTTTTGGAAAACAATACGAAGAACATCTAAAAAAAATATTTGAAAAAAAAGTTCTATCAGATGATATTAGCTTTTATCTTCATAGGCCTTCTGCAACAGATCCTAATATGGCACCGAAAGATCATGATACATTTTATGTGCTAGTTCCAGTTCCAAATAATCTATCAGGCATTAACTGGGCTAAAGAGGGAGAGAAGTTTAAAGAACTTGTAATTGATAAAATGGAAAAAACTATATTACCTGATTTGAAGAGCAATATTGTTAATGATTTTTATGTAACACCAGATTATTTTGAACAAGAACTTTCAACATTGCATGGCTCTGGATTTTCGATCCAACCGAAATTTTCTCAATCCGCATACTTTAGATTTCATAATAAATCAGAAATTTTTGAAAACCTTTTTTTTGTTGGAGCCGGCACCCATCCTGGTGCTGGTATGCCAGGAGTTCTTTCGTCTGCCAAAGTACTTGAAGAACTTTTGTAATGAAAAAAAATCACAGTTTATTGTCCAAACATGCAAAATCATTTAATTGGGCTGGTTTTTTTCTATCAAAAAAAGCATACCAAAAGTCATCTACTTTATATAGTTTTTGTAGAACACTCGATGATATTTGTGATCAAGATAAAAGCTTAAGTTTTAAAAAAAAACAATTCAAACAATTTAAACATGCTTTTAAAACAAGAAACAAATCCAAATTCATAATTAAAAATTTCCTTGATCTTACAATAGAGGAAGGATTGTCTGAAAATATTATTTTAGATCTTTTTGACGGTGTTGAAACAGATCTAAAAAAAAAAATACAATTTAAAAGTAAAAAAGATTTATTTATATATTCTTACAGGGTTGCTGGAACAGTGGGTCTTATGATGGCCAAAATATTTAAAGTAAATAAAAAAAAATCTTTAATAGGAGCTATTAATCTTGGAATAGCAATGCAACTAACTAATATAGCTAGAGATGTTATTGAAGATAAAAAAAGAAATAGATTTTATATAAATCATGATTTTCGTTCTATTAAAGAAACAATTGAAATTTCCGAGAATTTATATTCAGACTCCTTTGAGTCTATAAAAGATATCCCTATTTATAATCGTTTTGCAATTTTAGTTGCGCGAAGAGTTTATAGGCAGATTGGTAGAGAGATATTAAAAAAAAGAAATATTGATAAATACAATTTTTCTGGAAAAATTTATGTGTCTAAATTACAAAAATGTATTCAAACTATTTTAGCAATATTTGATTTTTTTCATTTAATGATACTTAGGCGCAATATAAAATTTAAAACTAATCTCCTCACTATTATTAATAAAGAAATAAATTTAAATGAAAGACTTTGATTATATAATTTTAGGAGGTGGTCTATCTGGTTTGTCCCTAGCATATGAACTAAATAGACAAGGTTGCTTAGCAAATAAAACACTCTGCATACTTGAAAAAAGAAAAGAATACACGAAAGATAAAAACTGGTCTTTTTGGGATTTTAATAACAATAAATTTGAAAATTGTGAAAAAAAGAGCTGGACTAAATTTAGTATATCGGCAAATAACCAAACCGCTCTGATGGAATGTACAAAAAATCCCTACAGAACTATAGATTCGAAAAAATTTTATGATTTTATTATTGAAGATTTATCCAAAAATAAAAATGTTAGTCTAGTGCTAGGAAGTGAAATTATAACCATAAACGCTTCAACAGTTATAACTCAGCAAGGTACATACATAGGGAGTTTTATTTTTGATAGTCTTTTGAATAATAATTTAAATTCTGGACTTATGTATCAACACTTTTATGGATGCGAAATAGAAAGTGAACATGATATCTTTGAAGAAGAGACTGTCCAACTTATGGATTTTAATTGCGAACAAATAAATGGAATGCATTTTTTTTATATTCTTCCTTTTTCAAAAAAAAAGGCTTTAGTAGAAACAACTTGGTATTCCAAAAATATTAAATCACTAAAAGAATATCAAATTGAAATTGATGAATATTTATTAAAAAAAAATATTATTTCTAAAACTAATTATACTGAACTTGGAGCAATTCCACTAAACCTCCCACCCAGAAAATTATCCAGGTCCAATTATTTAAAAATAGGTACAGCTGGTAACTTAACAAGAATGAGTACGGGCTATACATTTAGCGCTATTCAGGATTATAGTGAACAATTAGTAAAAAAGTTAAGGCTAGAAAATATAATAGAAGCACCAATTGTAAGAAAAAAAAAATATACTTTTCTTGATAGTATATTTTTGTCCGTTATCGAAACAGATTACAAAAGAATGCCGGACATTTTTTTTAATTTATTTAAAAAAAATAGCACTCAATCTACTATAAAATTTCTATGTGATCGTAGTAATTTTTTTGAAGATATAAAAATTATTTTATCAATGCCAAAAGTAGTTTTTATTAAGCACTTTTTAATCTACTTATATAAACAATTACGAAACAATTAATGAGCAATTTATTAAATTCTAATATTCAATTCAGACAGTTATTTTTATATCAATTATATTTTTTTATAATGATTAGCTTTTTTTTAGTTATAGCTAATTACAATAATAAATTGACCGAAGATATTTATTTACATGTTTGCTTTATCCTAATTGCAACCATCGGTATATCTCATGGCGCTTTAGATAACCAGAAAGGTAGATATATTTTAAAAACTAAATTTCCGAAATATTGGTCTTTGTTTTTTTATGGTTCATATATTGGTTGTTTACTATTTGTTTTGCTATTTTGGATTAACTTCCCATTAACTACCTTGTGTATTTTCTTTATAATCTCTTCCTTTCATTTTGGTCATGAGGATTTAGAAATATTTCTTAGTAAAAAAAATAAACTTGATTATTTTTTTTATTTTTTACGTGGATTTATCATAATCACATCATCCTTATACTTTAATTATGAGGAGACTCTCGAATTTATAAATATTCTTTTATTAAATCAGACCACTCTAACTTTGGGTAAATATTTTTTTACTTATGGATATTACATCAATTTATTTTTTTTAATTTTCTTAATTTTCGTCTATTTTTTTTATGATTATATTAACAGAAAAGAAGGGTTGATCATAACTTCTGAAATCGTCTTCATAATAATTCTATTTAAATATCTTCCTTTAATTATTGCTTTCACTGTATATTTTTGCTTTATGCATTCAACAAAGCACATTTTATCTTTGTCTATGGAACTTAATGATAAAAATCTACTACAAGGCATTAAAAAATTTGTGCTTAAATCTATTCCTTTAACGCTTATTACTTTTGTAAGTGCGCTAATAATGTTAATTTATTTACAAAACAATTTTTCAATTAATGACTCAATGTTAAAAATTATTTTTATAGGCTTGGCCTCACTAACATTGCCTCATATTATACTTGAATATATTTATGGAAAGCACAAACAGAAATTTAAATAAACTAAATATTTTTTTAGCAAGTCCTAGAGGATTTTGTGCTGGAGTTGACCGTGCAGTTGAGATTGTAAAAAAAGCAATAGAAAAGTTTGGAACTCCAGTTTATGTACGGCATGAAATTGTGCACAATAAGCATGTTGTTGAGGATCTTAAAAATATTGGAACCATTTTTGTTACAGAACTAGATGAAATTGAAGATAAGACTAGACCTGTTATTTTTTCTGCTCATGGAGTATCTAAAAAAGTAGTCGAAACAGCTAAATTTAAAAATCTTTTTTATATTGATGCAACCTGTCCTTTGGTTTCTAAAGTTCATCGAGAAGCCGAACAACTTCATAAACAAGGCTATAATATATTTTTAATAGGTCATGAAAATCACCCTGAAGTTATTGGAACCATGGGACAACTGGACAATAATCAAATTACACTTATCCAATCTAAAAATGATGTTTCCAATATCTCGCTTAAAAATGAAAATGATAAATATGCCTATATTACTCAAACTACTCTTTCTATTGATGACACTAGAGAAATAATTGATGCTTTAAAAGAAAAAATACCCACTATTAAAGCGCCTATTAAAGAAGACATATGTTATGCCACAACCAATAGACAAGGTGCGGTTAAATTTATTGCTCAAAAATGCGACTTATTTCTAATTATTGGTAGTCCGAATTCCTCTAACTCTCTAAGATTAGTAGAAGTTGCAAAAAAAAACGGATGTAAAAATAGCATGTTGTTACATGATGGTGTTACCTTTCCTAAAAAAGACATCTTGCAAAGTAAGAATTTAGGAATCTCGTCTGGAGCTTCGGCCCCAGAAATACTTATTCAAAATTTAATTAAGGAAATTAGTAAATTAAGAGAAGTGAAAATTGAGGAAATA
Source organism: Pelagibacteraceae bacterium (assembly GCA_008638225.1). Lineage (GTDB taxonomy): Bacteria > Pseudomonadota > Alphaproteobacteria > Pelagibacterales > Pelagibacteraceae > IMCC9063. Next base: position 10,475 of record VTPP01000017.1, on the reverse strand, counting down.
TCTACAGCTGTTGAGAATGTAACTTTTAAACTTCCGTCTAATTTGCAGTAATGGCCATATATACAAAATTATCATTTGTAGAGGTTGTTAAAATTTTAAAAAATTATTCTCTTGGAAATTTAAATGACTTAAAAGGAATAAAGGAGGGTATCGAAAATACTAATTATTTACTTAATACCTCTAGTGGAAAATATATTTTAACTGTTTATGAAAAGAGAGTTAATATTAAAGAACTTCCCTTTTTCATAAACCTAATGTCTCATTTAAGTTCAAATAAAATAATTTGTCCAACACCTATTTCAAATAATTCTGGAACTTATATTTTTAAAATCAAGAATAAATATGCATCTATTAGCGGCTTTGTTCAAGGTAAGGGAAAGTTAAATCATTCTATATCTGCGTGCAAAAGTATAGGAAAAAATATTGCCAAACTACATTTAGCAACTAAGAATTTAAAAATAACAAGAAAAAACAATCTATCAATTAACTCTTGGATCAAACTTAATAATTCAATCAAAAATAAAGCAAATCTTAAAATTCCTGGAATACATTTTTTTATAAATAAAATTTTACAAAAATTAAAAAATAATTGGCCTAATAATATACCCAAAGGAATTATTCATGCTGATCTTTTTCCAGATAATATATTTTTTTTGAAAAATAAATTTAGTGGATTTATTGACTTCTATTTTGCTTGTAATGACTTTTTAGTTTATGATTTGGCAATATGCATCAACGCAATTTGTTTTAATAAAAAAAATAAATTAGATAATCAAAAAGTTTCTGCTATTTTACAAGGCTACTCATCTATTAGAAAACTAAAAAAAATTGAATTAGATGCGCTGCCAAATTTATTAATGGGAGCAGCAATTAGATTTTTTCTCACTAGATTACATGATTCAATTTATTTACAAAGAAATGCAATTGTAAAAGTAAAAAACCCTATTGAGTATTTAAATAAAATTGTATTTCATAATACAACAACTCGTTAAGTATTATTATAATAATGAAAAATAAAACTATAATTTATACCGATGGAGCTTGCTCGGGTAACCCAGGAAAAGGTGGTTGGGCCGCTGTCATTATAAACAATAACAATGAGAAAATATTGTCGGGATCTGAACCATTAACCACAAATAATAAAATGGAATTACTGGCTGTTATAAATGCCTTAAAATCAATTTCTTCTGACGATATAACAATCTTCACTGACTCAAAATATGTAAAGGATGGAATTGAAAACTGGATCATTAATTGGAAAAAAAATGGATGGATGACAGCTGCGAAACAACCTGTAAAAAATAAAGATTTATGGGCTGAGTTAGATGAATTAAGAGAAAATAAAAATATTGAATGGAAATGGGTTAAGGGACACTCTGATAATAAATATAATAATATGGTTGATGAAATTGCAAGAAAGGCTGTTAACTCTGAGGACTAGAAGCTCTATTTTGAATATACTTTTTTATTAATTCTAAATCATTTTGCAAGACTGTAAAATTTTCTTTCTTCTTATAAATGTTTTTAACAAATTCTGGTATCGGAGGATCATTATTTATTGCCTTAATTATCGATTCTGGGAACTTGCATGGATGCGCTGTTTCAAAACAAAAATAAGACAAACTATCTTTAAAATTATTATATTTTTTTAAAGCTTTAAATCCAATTGCTGAATGAGGATCAATAACAAATTTAGTAGAAGCATAAACTTCCTTGATTGTTTGTAAAGTTTCTTCCTCACTAATACTCAAAGCTACAAAGTTTTCTTGAAGTTTTTTTAATTCTTCATTTGATAATTGAAATTCTTTTTTTTCTTTTAAATCATTCATTAATGAAACAACTCTGGAGTCGCTTTGTCCACAAATATCGAAAACAATTCTCTCAAAATTACTAGCTACTTGAATATCCATACTTGGAGAAATAGATGGATTAACAGTTGATGGTTTATACAATCCTGTTTGTAAACATTTTTCCAATAAATTGTTATGGTTACTTGCGATCATTAATTTTTCAATAGGTAGCCCCATTTGTTTAGCTATATAACCTGCATAAACATCTCCAAAATTACCTGTTGGAACCGAAACTACCATTTGTTTTTCTGGATGTTCTTGCTGAAGATAAATAAAAAAATAATATACTATTTGTGCAACTATTCTTGCCCAGTTAATGGAGTTTACTCCTGACATCTGGATACTATCTCTAAAATTCTTATCATTAAACATTTCTTTGACCAAATACTGACAATCATCAAAAGTCCCCTTGACCGCTATATTGTATACATTGGAGTCCAATATAGTTGTCATAAGTCTTCTTTGAGTCTCAGAAACCTTGTTTTCTGGATGTAATACAAAAATATTTACATATTTTTTATTTTTAAAAGCGTCGATTGCTGCTGCTCCTGTATCGCCTGATGTAGCGGTAACTAAATTCATTTTATTTTTACTTATACCAAGTACATAATCATACATATGTCCCAATACTTGCATGGCCACGTCTTTAAAAGCCAATGTTGGCCCGTGGTATAATTCTACACAAAAAATATTGTCTATTTTTTTAAGATCGATAATTTTCTTACTTCTAAAAACAGAATAAGACTTGTTTATAATTTTCCTCAACTCTGCGGCAGGAAAAGTATCGCCAGTAAATCTTTTAAAAATTTCATAAGAGAGTTCTTGAAAAGAAAAATTTTTCATTTCTTTTATTTCTTTTAAAGTCATTTTAGGCAGAAGCTTTGGCACATACAAACCTCCGTCTGAAGCAAGTGCATTGAGGAAAATTTCTTCAAAATTGTAGATTTTTTTCTTATTTCTCGTGCTATAATACTGCATATTTATTTATATCTCTTTTTGTAATACCAAAAAGCAATTATTATACAAAAGCCCAATACAAACCAAGTAATGGCGTACTGCAAATGATTGTTGGAAATGTTTATATTCAAATTATTTTGCAAAACAGGAAAGTTCTGATCTTTTCCAGTTTGAATAATTACATAGGGATAAATAGAAGTTTTTAAATTATATTCGAGTTTATCCCTATCTAAATAATATAAGAAATTTTCTTTTGGGTTATTGTCGGGAGTAAACATTCCTTTCGATTTTAAAGGATACAGAACTCCTTCAAAACTATAAACTTCTTGATTATTAGTCATCATAGATTTTTCAATTTTTCCTACCCAGCCTCTTTGAATAATTACTGCATCAGTTGTATTGAGTTGTAAAATTGATACTAAATTAAAACCATATTTTCCTTTTTCATTTAAACGATAAACAAAGTAATTATTTTTAAACAGAATTCCTTGTGATTTAACTTTTTGATAATTTTTAATATTCTCAGTAATTAATGATTTTGCTGGTTGTGATATAGATAAATTAATATCTTTAATAAGATCTTTTTTCCATTGCAATCTTACTAACTGCCAACCTCCTAAGCTAAAGAGAATAAATATTAAAAATATTGAAAAAATAGAAAAAAGGTTTTTATTCAAAAAAAATTAACTGCCCCAAATATAAATGGCAGCAAACAAGAATAACCACACTACGTCCACAAAATGCCAATACCAAGCCGCTGATTCAAACCCAAAATGATGATCTGGAGTATAATGACCTTTCTTAGCTCTAAATAAACATACAGCTAAAAATATAGTTCCAATTAAAACATGAAAACCATGAAAACCAGTTGCCATATAAAAGGTGGATCCATAGATTCCCGAACTTATTTTAAATGGAGCCACTACGTACTCGTAAACTTGGAAAAGGGTAAAAATACTTCCCAGGATAACAGTTAGCAAAAGACCTTGAACGAGACCTTTTCTGTCGTTTTCAAGTAATGCATGGTGCGCCCAGGTTACCGTGGTTCCAGATAATAATAAAATTAAAGTGTTAATTAGAGGAATGTGCCAGGGATCTAAAGTTTGAATACCTTTAGGTGGCCAGATTCCACCAATGATTTGATCTGGAAATAAACTTGAATCGAAATACGCCCAGAACCAAGCAATAAAAAACATAACTTCTGAAGCTATGAATAAAGTCATCCCATATCTATGACTGATCTGAACAACCGGTGTATGATCACCTTTGTGTTGAGCTTCTATCACTACATCTCTAAACCACATAAATACTGCATAAAAAAGAACAGCCAAACCAATAAATAACATCCATAAATTTTTTGTTGAAAAATAATAAACACCACCAAGTCCAACAATCAAAGCTGAAAAGGAAACGACTATTGGCCAGGGACTTGGATCTACTAAATGGTAATCGTGTTTTTTTTCTGCTGAGGACATAGTTATTTTTTAAACTTATCTACTTCAAATAATGTGTAAGATAAAGTGATATCTTTTATATTTTTTGTCTGTGGGTCGTTGGCAATTTCTGGGTCAATATAATAAGAAACATTAAATTCTCTTTTTCCTTTAATTGGAATTGCTTGTTGTTCAAAACAAAAGCACTCTAATTTATTAAAATACTTACCAACAGAATCTGGGGATACATTAAAAGTTGAAATAACTTTTATAATATTAGGACTTTGATTTGTAACAACAAATGCTGCGTTTCTTATCTCACCTGGCTTTATATCAAGTCTATTTTCTTTTATTTCAAATCGTACATCTAAGTTACCAGCAATGTTGGTATCAAATCTCATTCCAATATTTTTGTCCACTACTACATTGGGAATCTTGGTTGTTTTTTGAGTTGTACCTCCAAACCCCGTTACGCGGCAAAAAAGATCATACAAAGGAACTGACGCAAAGGATAAACCTAGCATGATAAAAAAAATAGCGACCAGATACATTGGGTTTAGTTTTTTTGTTTTTAGTGTGCTCATAGTGCCCTATTAAAAATTCCTCCACTAATGTTATGAATGGTGTAGAAAAAGAAAAAAACCATAAATGCAACCAATATCCACGCAATCAATTTATTTTTATTTTTAAGTTTCATAATTAAATAAAGAAATAGTTATCGATTAAAATAGTTGAAAAAATAAAAAATAAGTAAAATATTGAATATACAAATATATTTCGAGCAATCTTGTGAGAAACTGGTTTCGCTTTAGTGATTAGAAGTTTAAAAGATAAAAAAATATAAAATAATCCAAAAAATGAGGAGAATATCAAATTAGAATAACTTGCAAAATTAAGAAAGTATGGAGCTAAAGTTACTGGCCAAAGAATAATAGAGTAAAATAAAATATTTTTCTTAGTTACTTCCTCTCCACTTACGACAGAAAGCATGGGTATTTTTGCTTTTTTGTAATCTTCATTTTTATATAAGCTTAATGCCCAAAAATGAGATGGCGTCCAAAGAAATATAATAAGAAACAAAACAATTGGTTCTATTGAAATACTATTTGTAGAAATTGCCCAGCCTATCACGGGAGGGAAAGAACCCGCAGCTCCTCCTATTACAATATTTTGCGGAGTGCTTCGTTTTAGCCAAATAGTATAAACAAAAATATAAAAAAGAATTGTTATAGCTAAAATTATAGATGCTAATAAATTAGAGAACCAATACAGACCTATTACCGAAATAAAAGATAGAACTGTACCGAAGATTAAAGCGTGTTTATTTGTAACTTTACCAAGAGGAATTGGTCTCAGACAGGTTCTAGACATTATTCCGTCAATCTCGGCATCATACCACATATTTAAAGCTCCGGCCGCTCCCGCTCCCAAAGCAACAAAAAATAGCGAAATTGCAGCAAAGATAAAATCAGGCTTAGCAGGTGCAATAACAATTCCCACCAAAGCAGTAAATATCACCAATGACATTACTCTTGGCTTCATTAACTCAAAAAAGCTTTTAAATATATTTGGAAAATTTTTTACCGATGACAAAGATACATCAGACATTTATTTTTCCACGCCTCTTTTTTTTACTTAACTTGCGGTAGTTCGTTGAATTGATGGAACGGTGGTGGCGATGAAAGCGTCCATTCTAATGTGGTAGCACCTTCACCCCATTGACTATTCGCTACTTGTTTGCCTCTAGCAAAAGCATGAATTACCACTCCAAAAAACACAAGAACTCCTACAGCTGAAATATAAGATCCGATAGAAGATACATAGTTCCAGCCAGCATAAGCGTCTGGATAATCAGCATATCTTCTTGGCATTCCTGCTAAACCTAAAAAATGCTGAGGGAAAAAAATTAAATTGACCCCAACAAAGGTAATCCAAAAATGAAGCTTTCCAAAAAATTCTGAATACTCATATCCTGACATTTTGCCAAACCAATAATAAAATCCAGCGAATAAAGAAAATACAGCTCCTAAGGATAAAACGTAATGAAAATGAGCAACAACATAATAAGTGTCGTGCAGGGCAGTATCCACTCCTGCATTGGCTAGGACTACTCCTGTTACCCCACCAACTGTAAATAGGAATATAAATCCTAAAGCCCATAACATTGGAGTTGTCATTCTAATAGATCCGCCCCACATTGTTGCAATCCAAGAAAACACTTTAATACCAGTTGGCACAGCTATTACCATTGTAGCAAAAACAAAGTAAGCTTTGGTATCTACTCCCATTCCAACGGTATACATGTGGTGAGCCCAAACTATAAATCCAACAACTCCAATCGAAACCATAGCGTAAGCCATTCCGAGATATCCAAAAACTGGCTTTCTTGAAAAAGTAGAAACGATTTGACTTACAATTCCAAATCCTGGCAAAATCATAATATAAACTTCTGGATGACCAAAGAACCAAAATAAATGCTGAAACAGAACTGGGTCACCACCTCCCTGAGGATTAAAAAAAGAAGTTCCAAAATTTCTATCAGTAAGCAACATTGTGATTGCTCCTGCTAAAACTGGAAGAGAAAGCAATAACAAGAAAGCAGTTACAAGCATTGACCAAACAAACAAAGGCATTTTATGCATTGTCATGCCAGGCGCTCTCATATTGAAAATTGTTGTTATAAAATTTATAGCCCCAAGTATTGAAGATGCTCCTGCAATATGAAGGCTAAAAATTGCTAAATCCATTGCTGGTCCTGGCTGACCTGCTTTTGAAGATAGTGGTGGATATATTGTCCAACCACCCCCTACTCCATTTTGACCTGGAGGGCCTTCAACAAATATTGATATCAATAAAAGTATAAATGCTGCTGGCATTAACCAAAATGAAATATTATTCATTCTTGGAAAAGCCATGTCAGGAGCTCCTATCATTAGTGGTACAAACCAATTTCCAAAACCACCTATCATTGCTGGCATTACCATGAAGAAAATCATAATTAAGCCATGACCGGTCACCAAAACATTATATAGATGATAATTTCCACCTAAAATTCCATCTCCAGGGTACATTAATTCAATTCTCATCAAGACAGAAAATATAGTTCCAATTATTCCTGCAACAATTGCAAAAATTAAATACATCGTTCCTATGTCTTTATGGTTAGTAGAAAAAGCCCATCTCTTCCATCCTGTTGGATGACTTTCGTGATGACTATCTGCAGTGCCTGAATATGATGACATAAATTTATCTCCTATTTTTCGTTTTTAACCAAAACATTATTTTCAGGGTACATGGCGTATTTAACTTTAGCCATATCAACCCATTCTTTATATTTCTCTTCCGAAACTACTTCTAGAGCAATAGGCATGAATGCATGTTTGATGCCACAAAGTTCTGAACACTGACCGTAATAGATTCCTTCTTTTTCAGCCTTGAACCAAGTTTCGTTTATTCTGCCCGGAACTGCATCTCTTTTGACTCCAAAGGCAGGAATTGTCCAAGAGTGTAAAACATCATTTGCAGTAATCAAAACCTTCACTACTTTATTTACTGGAACTACAATATTTTTGTCAGTGGCTAACAATCTAGGCTGACCTGGTTTTAAATCTTTTGTTTCTATCATCACAGATTCAAATGCTATTTTTTGATCTGGATATTCATAGCCCCAGTACCACTGATAACCAATTGCTTTAATGGTTACATCTGCTTTTGGAATAACATCTTGCTTATAAAGTAATTTAAAAGATGGAACTGCTATCACAACAAGAATTATACAAGGAATTACTGTCCACAAAATCTCAAGCATTGTATTGTGCGACGTTGTTGAAGGATTGGAATTTTTAGATTCCCTAAATTTATAGACAGCATAAAGAATTAAAAATAATACAAACACGCATATAACTGTAATAATTGGAAGCAAAATATAATCATGCAAGACCCTAATATCGTTCATGATTGAAGTAACGCTTTTTGAAAGTCCTAATTGCCAATTGATAGGCAGTTCGGCAAAAGCGTTAGTGCATGATAATATAAGTAAAAAAGTAGAAATAATTTTTTTCATAATTCTATTGTCGTTATAGCAAAACAAAGTATTGTTAACTTTGCGACACTTTGACAAAAAGTATACAAAGTAATCTTAAAATCAAAATAAATAATAGCTTAAATGAGTACTTTTTTTAACGAAACTGACCTAACACGCAAAGAAGCTGAACAGCTTGTGTCGGAAACCCTGAAAAACTGCGATGATGGAGAGTTGTTTTTTGAAAACTCTAAAAGTGAGTCTTTTGTACTTGATGATAATAAAATCAAAAACACTAGTTACGATAGCTCTATTGGATATGGACTTAGAGCGGTGACAGATGATGTTACGTCTTATTCTCATTCAAATGAAATTTCAAAAAAATCATTAACGGAAGCTTCAAAAAATTTACTAGCATGTTTAAAAAATAAAAATGGAAAATCTGATATCGCTCCTCAAAGATCAAATTCTAAAATGTATTCAGATGTCAATCCTATTGAAGCAAAGTCTTTTAGTGAAAAAATATCAATATTAAAAAATGTAGATGAATATTTAAGAAAGAAAGATTCTTTGGTTAAACAAGTTACAGCCTCCATATCTGGTGAATACCAAGAAATAGAAATTATAAAATCAGATAGCCAAAGTTTTAAGGATATTAGACCCCTAGTGAGATTCAATGTTTCTGTAATGGTTGAAAAGAATGGAAGAAGAGAAACAGGATCATATGGTACAGGAGGTAGAATGAATTATGATGACTATATTGCCAATCATGATTGGAAAAAAATATGTGATAAAGCATATCAACAGGCAATGATTAATCTTGAAAGCAAAGATGCTCCTGCCGGTGAAATGAAAGTTGTCTTGGGGCCAGGATGGCCCGGTATATTATTGCATGAAGCAATTGGTCATGGATTGGAAGGAGATTTTAATAGAAAAAAAACTTCTGCGTTTCATAATTTAATGAATCAAAAAGTTGCAAGTGAACATGTAACTATCGTAGATGACGGTACTGTTGTTAATAGAAGAGGATCTATCACAATTGATGATGAAGGAACGCCTTCTTCAAGAACAGTACTTATAGAAAATGGAATCTTAAAAAATTATATGCAAGACAGACTTAATGCCCGTTTAATGAAAACAAAATCAACAGGTAATGGAAGAAGAGAAAGTTTTGAGTGCGCTCCAATGCCAAGAATGACAAATACTTTTATGTTGGGTGGTAAACATACGCAAGAAGAGATGATCAAGTCTGTTGATAAGGGAATTTTTGCAGTTTCTTTTGGTGGGGGCCAGGTAGATATTACCAATGGCAAATTTGTTTTTTCATGCACCGAAGCTTATGAAATTAGTAATGGAAAAATTGGATCTCCCGTAAAGGGTGCTACACTAATTGGTAATGGTCCAGACATACTAACTAAGGTGTCCATGGTTGGAAATGATATGCAATTAGATCCTGGTATTGGAACTTGTGGAAAAAATGGACAATGGGTACCCGTTGGTGTTGGTCAACCCTCTATTTTAGTAGATAAAATTACTGTCGGTGGAACACAGCTTTAATTTAATAAATAATTTAACAAGACCAAACTAGCTATTGCTGCTGTTTCCGACCTCAAGATATTTTTTCCTAATGAAAAATTTTTAAATCTTTTATCTTCTTTAATTTGCATTCTTTCTTTTGATGAAAAATCACCTTCGGGCCCAACTAATAAGATAAATTTACTCTCCTTATTGTTTTGCACTAATTCCTTTAAGTTATTTGCGTTGGAGTTAATGTCGGCAAACAAAACTGTTTCTTTACTGCCCAGCGAATGAGCAAAATCCTTAAAACTTAATGAATCTAAAAGATTTGGCACACAAAGCTGATCTGATTGCTCACAAGATTCTATGATTATTTTTTTTAATCTATCTTTGTTAATTTTTCTATTGATAGTGTGATCAGAAATAACCGGTATAAAACTTTTCAATCCTAATTCAGTACATTTTTGAATTAAAAAATCTAAACGATGACCTTTAGGGGGACAAAATGCTAATAAAATATTTTTTGACTTTGACTGATCTCTTGTTTTGTTACGTAAAGATATAATAGTTTCTTTTTTAGAGTGGGAAGAAACTGAGCCCAAAAATTCACCTTGGATCCCATTAAACAATAGTAACTCACTACCAGTATCTAACCTCATAACACTACTTATGTAATGAGATTGTTCTCTATTAAGA
>VTPP01000038.1 GCA_008638225.1 Pelagibacteraceae bacterium | reverse complement strand
CACGCACAGTCTTTTTCCACAATTTATTTAAATAATCAATTAAAAACTAAATTAAATTCGATGTTTTTAGTAAGTTAAAAGCTTGTTGAAGTGGCAATCCTACAATATTTGAATAAGATCCATTTATTGTTTTAACAAATCGATCCGCATAACCCTGGATTGCATATGCGCCCGCTTTATTTTCCCACTCTCTAGTTGCCAAATATATATCTATATCTTTTTTCTCTAATCGGATGAAAGTAACTTTAGAGATCGAGTATTTAATTTTAGATAGATTTTTATTGCGAAGGTAAATTGCTGTTAACACGGAATGTTTTCTGCCTGAAAAAAAATTTAAAAAACTTCTAGCTTCCTCCTCTGAAGATGCCTTTCCAAAAATTTTATTACTACAAAAAACAATCGTATCAGCTGATAATACCGTCATGTCAGGATAGTTTTGAAAAACAAAATCACCCTTCTCTCTTGCAAGTCTTTTGCAATATTCTATCGGTTTTTCTTTTTTTTTTGGTGTTTCGTCAATATTTGCGGCTTGTATAATTTCAGGTACAATATTAATTTTATTCAATAATTCTAATCGTCGAGAAGATGCACTTGCCAAAACTAAACCTTTGGTAATTTTGGACATTTACTTTAGTCGAAAAGTAATTCTGCCTTTTGTTAAATCGTATGGTGTGACTTCAACTAGCACTTTATCTCCAGTCAAAACTCTAATTCTATTTTTTCTAAGTTTTCCTGAGCTGTGAGCTAAAATTTCATGATTATTTTCTAGCTTAACCCGAAATGTGGCATTAGGAAGTAGCTCAGTAACTACACCATTGAACTCCAACATTTCTTCTTTTGCCATATATTTTATTTTTGGTTATTGATACGTGTCATAATCGAAAGAGCGTGTGCTTGCAACCCTTCATAATTTGCAAGGTTAACTGCAGCAGGTCCAATTTTTTTAATACCAAGTTTTGTACATTTTATAACTGATGTTTTTTTATAAAAATCAGCAACTGACAATCCAGAAGAAAATCTTGCGGTCCCAGAAGTAGGTAAAACATGATTAGGTCCAGCAATATAATCACCTATTGCTTCGGGGCTATAATTTCCTAAAAAAATAGAACCTGCATTGATAATTTTTTTTTCTAACTCATCACAATTTTTAACTTTTATTTCAAGATGTTCTGGCGCTATTTTGTTAGCAATTTCAATAATTTCTTTATCATTTTTGCAAATAATAATTGTTCCGTAGTTCTTTATACTAGCTCGAGCAATTATAGATCTTGGTAAGTTTTTAATAATGCGTTCAATTTCATATTTAACTTTCCTCGCAAATATGTTGCTCTTAGTAATTAAAATACTTTGGGACAATTCGTCATGCTCTGCTTGTGATAATAAATCAATAGCCGTCCATGTTGGATTATTTTCTGGTCCAGCAATTACCGTTATTTCTGAAGGACCTGCAATCATATCAATGCCAACTTGTCCAAAAACTTCTTTTTTAGCAGTTGCTACAAAAATATTACCTGGTCCGACTATTTTATCTACTTGATCAACCGATTTTGTGCCATATGCAAAAGCTGCAATAGCCTGCGCTCCGCCAATTCTGTAAATTTTTTTTACTCCGCAAATTTTAGCCGCATAAATAACACCTGCATTAATTTCATTATTAGGTGTGGGTACAGCTGCATAAATATTTTTGACACCAGCAACAATTGCGGGCACTGAGTTCATAATGACTGTACTTGGATAACTTGCTTTGCCTCCGGGTACATAAATACCCACTTTATTTAAAGACGTATATTTGTAACCAAGAAGGTTGCCATAACTATCTTTATACTTAAATGATTTATTAACTTGCTTTAAATGAAAATTTTTTACTCTTGTATAGGCAAGTTCAATTGCCTTTTTAATTTTAAAATCAAGTTTTGCAATAATTGCTAGAATTTCTTTATTACTTAATTGAATGTTATTTTTATTTAAAGAAATTTTGTCAAATTTTTTTGAATATTTAATTAAAGATTTATCTCCATTTTTTTTAATATCACTAATAATCTTTAAAACAGTCGATTGATTAGAGCTAGACTGCTGACGCTTTGAATTTAGAACTTTATTAAATTCTTTTTGAAAACCAGCTTTCTTTGTATCTAATATATATTTCATCAAATTTTATGTTTGGGGGTGTATTTTGTTGGCCAGCTCTCAGAAAAATCTTCAAGAGTTGAATCAATAAATTCCACTTCCATTGAAATTACTCCACCACCTGAAAATATCAACTTCAAACTATAATTATCATTTTTAAGTATTCGGCTTTCTATAGCTAAAAATTCTAATATTCTTGATTTATTTCTAACATTAATATTTTTAGATTTTACTTTTGTTACATTTTTAAAAATAAGTGCCGATCTAACCCTTCTATTATCTCTAAAGACACCTTTTTCAGCATCTTCCCACATAAATCTGTTAAAAATGCAGGCTAGTGTTTTATTTTTTAATAAAAATTTAATGTCTTGTGTAATGATAACTGCATCTTGTAAATATGCTGAGAAAATTTTTAGGTCTTTTTCATCATTTGCTAGTAGTTTTAAATTAGAATTTTTATCAGACATTTTTCAAAACTATCTTTGCTCCGCACTGCTTTAGTTTGCTAACCAAATTTTCATATCCTCTTTCTAAATGATAGATTCTATTTATAATAGTTGTGCCTTTTGCTGCCAATCCTGCCAATACCAAAGAAACAGAGGCCCTCAAGTCCGTGGCCATCACTTCTGCTCCATTTAAATTGGCTATTCCAATGATATTTGCACTTTGATTACTTATTTTAATATTAGCCCCCATTCTTTTTAATTCTGAAACATGCAAAAACCTGTTTTCAAAAATTTCTTCTTTGATTAATGAACTACCCTTAGACAAACAAAGCAAACTCATCAACTGTGCTTGCATATCTGTAGGGAAACCAGGGTATGGCATTGTTTTAATTTTTGTGGGTTTAATTATTTTTCTAGAAATGGTCACAGAATTATTTTTTCCAAAAACTATATTGGCTCCAACTTTTTTTAAAATTTGAAAAATATTAGACATCATTTCTCTATTAATTTTATTCAAAGTAATTTTTCCATTTGTAATTAAAGCTGCAACTGCATAGGTGCCAGCTTCTATTCTGTCTGGAATAACAGAATAATTAATACCTCTTAATTTATCCACTCCTTCAATAACAATCGATCTTTTTGAGACAAAAGATATTTTGGCACCAGAGCAATTTAAAAAATTTATTAGATCTAAAATCTCAGGTTCAATTGCAATATTTTGAATAATAGTTTTGCCTTTACAGAGCGTAGCCGCCATAATTAGATTTTCTGTTGCTCCAACTGAAATAGATGAAAATTTTATCTTTGCAGGCTTTAATTTTTTTGAAGCCTGCGCAACGATATATCCTTTTTCTATTTTTATTTGAGCACCCATTTTTTTTAATGCATCTATATGAAGGTCGACTGGCCTTGACCCTATGGCACACCCTCCTGGCAATGATACACGTGCAAAATTATATTTAGCAATTAATGGTCCCAATACCAAAACCCCAGCTCTCATGGTTTTAACAAGACTATATAAGGCTTCTAATTTCTTTATTTTCGTTGGATAAATTTTTATTTCATTTTTTAAAATATTAAATTCAATTTTTTTTCCAATACTTTCTAACAAAGTTTTCATAGTCAAAATATCTTTGACATTTGGAATATTTCTTAAAATTATAATTTCATCTATTAGTAAAGAGGCTGCCAAAATTGGCAGAGAAGCATTTTTTGATCCAGAAATAGCTATGGATCCATAGAGTTTTTTACCTCCCTGGATTATTAATTGTTTCATTAATTTTTATACTTTGGGAAGGGTAACGCCCTTTTGTTTCATATACTTTCCTTTTCTGTCTGCATAAGAAACTTCGGGAGACTGATCTCCTTTTAAGAAAATAAATTGGCACGCTCCTTCATTTGCATAAATTTTAGCTGGAAGAGGAGTTGTGTTAGAAAATTCTAAAGTTACATGGCCTTCCCACTCAGGTTCTAAAGGTGTTACATTTACAATGATCCCGCATCTAGCATATGTACTTTTTCCAAGACAAATAACCAAAACATCCCTTGGAATTTTGAAATATTCAACAGTACTTGCTAAAACAAAAGAATTAGGAGGAATAATGCACACATCTTCTTTTTTAGTAACAAAACTCTCTTGGGAAAAATTTTTTGGATCAACTACAGTCGAATGAATATTGGTGAAAATTTTAAATTCATTTGAAACTCTAGCGTCATAACCATAGGAAGAAAGACCAAAGGATATATTATCCCCTCTTTGTTGATTTTCAACAAAGGGTGTTATCATCTCATTTTCCTGGGACATTTTTTTAATCCACTTATCTGACAATACGCTCATTTTTTATCTTTCAATTTTTTTTGGAACTCTTTTCTCTTTTTTAAATTTTCTTTTAGAGCGTTAGCTAATTTTTTGATTTTATCTTCCTTATCAACTATCAAAAACATTTATTAAATTATTTATTAGGATTAGTTAAATCATCCAAAGTAATCGGCTTGCTGATATCATGCATTTCAGCAGGCTCTTCTTTTTTTTCTACTATTGGATTAGTTGAGGCTCTTTTTGCTTTTTTGAGAGCAAGACGTTCTTTTCTTTTTGCTTCTTTCAGCATCGCCCTTTCACCACGCTTAGACTTATAATCATAATGAATACCCATGGCCGAGCCTCCTAAACTAATATTTAAACTAAAAAACTATTCTTTTTTTAAGTTTACAGCAGATGGACCTTTTTTTCCATCTTCGATATCAAAAGTAAGAACATCTCCCTCATCGAGGTATCCAACACCAGAGTCTTTAACAGCTGACATGTGAACAAAAACGTCTTTTTCTTTATCATCTCGTTCAATAAATCCGTAACCCTTAGATCCATTAAACCATTTTACTTTACCTTTTATACTCATTGTTACTC